>NZ_JAMYRR010000013.1:0-190941 GCF_040321535.1 Mesorhizobium sp. M0340
CAAGGCAGGAAATGGCAGTCGCTCCTTCGCTCAACTGCCTCTCCAAAGAATCCTTTCTCAGCCTAAACTCAACCCCAAAATCGCCATATGCGATTCCCCTGCCGCAAGGGGGGAGATCGGCAGCTTGGCGGGCAGCGCCAACAAGGACGATTCGCCCTCGAGCCACATTTTGTTCTTGCTTTGTGCCGGCAGCTATGCTAGAAAATCACTTAGGTGCTGATTCGCGCCAACGACCCGCCGCCGAGGCGGGTTTTTCATTTCTGGTCCCGCATGCCGTGTCCCAAAATCGCTGCGGCGTTTTGCCAAAACTGAATTCCAAAGCCGTGGCGTCATCACGCCGCCCCTTTTCACCGCTTGGTGATGTGCTAGACCCTTCAAACCATCCGAAGCGAATTTTGCGGAGCCCGAGCATGGTCAAGACGCCGAAGATGCGGCATTCCAAGAGCCGCCGTGAGCCGGTGACCATCGAGCTCGAGCCCGGCGCCGTCTCGCGAGTCGCCGCCGAACAGGAAGCCGGCAAACAGCAGCCAGACAATGCAGAGTCAGCGGGGGCGCAAACCGACGAGGCGAAAGCCGAGGAAGCGGCGAACGCCTCGCAGCCCGAGCCGCCTGAAGAGCCGGTGCATGCCGACCAGACCGATCTCGAGCCATGGGAACATGCCGACGCAGCCGCGCCGGCCGGCACGCAAGAGCCGGCGGATGCCGGCGCCGATCCTACCCGGGAAACGGAAACCTCTTATCCCGCCGGTTCGGATGCGCCGGCCGGGCGCTCCACGGCTTCCGACTACAGTTTCGAAGATGCATCCAGCCCAACCGGGGCCAACGAACCGGGGATCCCAGGCTCCGGCGAGAAGACAGCTGAGACGAGGGACGACCATATGGCAGCGCAGCCGAAGCGAAGCGGCATCAGCGGCATCGCCGCCGGCATTGTCGGCGGCGTCATCGCGCTCGCCGCAGCCGGCGGGCTGCAATTTGCCGGCCTGCTCGGTGCGCCGGGGTCGGGCGGCGTGTCGCTCGACGCGGTCAATGGCGAGATCGTTTCGCTGAAACGCGAGGTCGCGGACCTCAGACAGGCCGACGCCAACAATGACGCCTCGGCCAAGGTGGACGGGCTGTCGTCGGCGTTGGACCAGGTCAGGGCGGACGTCGCGGCGTTGAAGTCGGCCGTCGAACAAGGCGGCGCCGGCGACAATGCCGGGCTGGCGGCACTTGGCGACAAGGTCCGGCAGATCGAGCAGGCGGTCGCGGCCCTCGGCAAGGCCGGCGGCACGGCGCCAGTCGATCTCGGCCCGCTCAACGAAAGGCTGGCCGCGCTCGACGCCCTGGTGAAGTCAGCCGGCGAAACGGCAAAGGCGCAGGAAGGCCGGCTTGCGGCCCTGGAACAGTCGGTTTCCCAGCTCTCGGGCAAGGTCGATGCACAGGCTTCGCAGCCGAAGATCGCGCTGGCCATTGCCGCCTCGGCGCTCAAGGCTGCGCTCGACCGAGGTGCACCGTTCGCAGCCGAACTCGAAACCTTTGCCGCGATCTCACCGGATGCGCCCGAGATCGCGACGCTGCGCGCCTATGCCGAAAAGGGGGTGCCGACGCGGGCCGAGATTGCCGCCGAAGCGGACGCCGCCGCCAACGCCATGGTCGCTGCCGCGACGCCTGTCGACCAGAATGCCGGCATCCTGCAAAAGCTGCTGTCGAGCGCCGAATCGCTGGTCAAGGTCAGGCCGATCGGCGCCGTCGAAGGCACCGGCGTCCCGGAAACCGTTGCCCGCATGGAGGTCGCTGTCAATCAGGGCGACTACGCCAAGGCGCTCAGTGAATACGAAGCCCTGCCCGAGGCGGCCAAGGCCGCCGGCGCCGACTTTGCCGGGAAACTGAAAGCGCGGATGGAGGTCGAGACACAGATCGATTCGCTCATCGCCGGCGCGATGAAGGCGTGAGGAACCCAATGATCCGCATCCTCGCCTTCCTTGCCGTCGTCTTTGCGCTCGGGCTCGGCTTCGCCTGGCTGGCCGACCGGCCGGGTGAAATGCTCGTTACCTTCAACGGCTATCAATACCAGGTCAGCCTCATGGTCGCGGCGGTGGCGGTCGTTGCCGTGGTTGCCGCGGTGATGATCGTCTGGTGGCTGGTCAAGGCGCTGTGGAACAGTCCCTATACGATCTCGCGCTATTTCCGCGTGCGTCGCCGCGACCGCGGCTATCAGGCGCTGTCGACCGGGATGATCGCCGCCGGCGCCGGTGACGGCGCGCTCGCCCGCAAGAAGACCAAGGAAGCGGCAAAGCTGATCCGCTCCGACCAGGAGCCGCTGATCCAGCTGCTCGACGCGCAGGCCTCGCTGCTTGAAGGCGACCATGATGGCGCCCGTGAAAAATTCGAGACCATGCTCGACGATCCCGAAATGCGGCTGCTCGGCCTGCGCGGGCTTTATCTCGAGGCCGAGCGGCTCGGCGACCGCAACGCGGCCCGCCACTATGCCGGCCGGGCAGCGGCGGTGGCGCCGCAACTGGCCTGGGCGGCCGAATCGACGTTGGAAGACCTGACCGGGCGTGGCGACTGGGATGGCGCGCTGAAACTGGTCGATGCCCAGAAGTCGACCCGGCAGATCGAGCGCGATGCGGCCAACCGGCGTCGCGCCGTGCTGCTGACTGCCAAGGCACAGGCGCTGATCGACAGCGATGCCAATGCTGCAAGGGCGGCGGCGCTCGAAGCCAACCGGCTGCGGCCGGATTTCGCACCGGCGGCGGTTGTCGCGGCGAAATTGCTGTTTCGGCAGAACGACGTGCGCAAAGGCTCGAAAATCCTCGAGGCGGCGTGGAAGGCCGAGCCGCACCCGGAGATCGCGGAGCTCTATGTCCATGCCAGGCCGGGCGATGCCGTGCTCGACCGGCTGAACCGGGCAAAGAAGCTGCAGGAGCTGAAGAAGAATCATGCCGAGTCCTCGCTGGCCGTGGCGCGCGCCGCGCTCGATGCGCAGGATTTTGCAACCGCCCGCCGCGAGGCGGAAGCCGCCATCCGCATGGATCGCCGCGAAGGCGCCTATCTGCTGCTGGCCGACATCGAGGAGGCCGAGAGCGGTGACCAGGGCAAGGTGCGGCAGTTGCTGTCGAAGGCGGTGAGAGCGCCGCGCGACCCTGCCTGGGTCGCCGACGGCGTCGTCTCCGAACGCTGGGCTCCGGTATCGCCGATCACCGGCAGGCTCGACGCATTCGAATGGCGGGCGCCGATGGAGCGGCTCGGCCAGTTGATCGACAGCCATGAAGAGACTCCGGAGGGACCGATGCCGGCCATCGCGGCTCCAGCCAAACCGGTACAGGAAACAGCCGAGGCGATCGAGCACACAGCCGTTGCTGCCGAGACACCGGGCACAGCGACCGAAGTGAGGACCGAAAACCGTGCCGCCGAGGATCATGTGACACCAATCACCGCGGCGGCGTTTGCCCAAGTGCCGGAAGATGCCGAGGCCGTCGAGCCGGCGCAGGAGCTGACGCGGCTGCCCGACGACCCCGGCGTCGATCCCGACGACGCGGCGGACAAATCGACGCGCCGGTTTCGTTTGTTCTGATCAGGGTCGAGTGGACCCGGCCTTATTGGGAATGATTTGATGTTCGAACGCGTTCTGTCGTTTCTAAGGGATCTGCCGTCCGGTGGTGGCGCCAGCGCCAGCGCCGACGATCCGCGCGTTGCCGCGTCCGCCCTGCTTTTCCACGTGATGAACGCCGACGGGGTGCGCCAGGATACCGAATGGGAACGGTTCAAGAAGGTGCTGGCGGAAAGCTACTCGATCAGCGGCGACGAACTCGACGCGTTGGCGGCTGCCGGCGAGCGGGCCGACAATGAGGCGATCGACCTCTACGCCTTCACCAGCGTGCTCAAGCGCCATCTCGACGCCGACGCGCGAAAGGCCTTCATCGGCCTGATGTGGGAGATCGTCTATGCCGATGGCGAGCTGCACGAACTCGAGGACAATACCGTCTGGCGGGTCGCCGAGCTGATCGGCGTCGAACGTCGCGACCGTGTCAAGGCGCGCCTCAAGGCGGCCGCCGCGGCTCCTGGTGCTGCCGGAACGTCAAGCGACGAATAGACAGGGTCCAGCCTTCCAATGCCGCCCAAGCCAAGCCCGAGACCAAAGATCCTGATCGTGCTGCATCAGGAGCATTCGAGCCCCGGACGGGTCGGCCATATGCTTATCGAGGAAGGCTTCGACCTCGACATCCGCCGACCGCCGCTCGGCGAGGCCTTGCCGCAGACGCTGGATGGCCATGCCGGCGCAGTGGTGTTCGGCGGCCCGATGAGCGCCAATGACGGCGACGAGTTCGTCCGCCGCGAGACCGACTGGCTTAAAATTCCGCTCGACGAGAACCGGCCGCTGCTTGGCATCTGCCTCGGCGCGCAAATGCTGGTCAAGCATCTTGGCGGCAGGGTCGAGGGCCACGGCGAGGGCCTCGTCGAAATCGGCTGGTATCCGCTTAAGGCGACCGAAGCGGGCAGCAGGCTGATGCATTGGCCGGAGATGGTCTATCAATTCCATCGCGAGGGCTTTTCGCTGCCGAAGGACGCGACGCTTTTGGCGACGGCCGAAACCTATCCCAACCAGGCCTTCCGCTATGGCGACAATGCCTGGGGCATCCAGTTCCATGGCGAATTGACCCGGGCGATGATGCAGCGCTGGGTGGTGCGCGGCGCGCACCGCTTCGAACTGCCCGGCGCGCAGCCCGGCCGCGACCATCTCGGCGGCCGGCTGATCTGGGACATGCACCTCAAGCGCTGGCTCGGCGAGTTCCTGCCGATGATTTTCGGCAAGCCAGCGCTGCGATAATCAGTTTCGCCCCCTGAGATGACGCACCTTGCGCAGCTGCGGGAACAGCACCGCCCATAGCCCGGCGACAGCGATCGCCCCGACACCGCCGGCCACCACGGCCGGAACCGTGCCGATCAGCGCGGCCATGGTGCCGGCGCGGAATTCGCCGAGCTCATTGGAGGCGCCGACAAACACCTGGTTGACGGCGTTGACGCGGCCGCGAACGTCGTCCGGCGTCCACAGCTGGATCAGCGTCTCGCGGATATAGACGCTGAACATGTCGGTGGCGCCAAGCAATGCGAGAGCAGCGATCGACAGCCAGGTGATGGTCGAGAGGCCGAACAGGACAGTGAACGCGCCGAACAGCGCAACGAAGCCGAGCATGACAAGGCCGGCATGGTTGCGGATCGGGTGTCCGGCCAGCCAGATGGCGACGCAGATGGCGCCGACGCCGGGCGCCGAGCGCAACAGGCCGAGCCCCCACGGGCCGAGTTCGAGGATATCGCGCGCGTAGACCGGCAGCAGCGCCGAGGCGCCGGACAGGAGCACCGCGAACAGGTCGAGCGAAATCGCGCCGAGCACGATCTTTTCGCTCCAGATATAGCCGAAGCCGGCGAACAGGGTCTGTACCGTCGGCCTGTCGGTCCTGCTGCGCTGGGCAGGCTTCGGGATGGTGAAGATCAGCACGGCGGCAATGAGCATCAGCACGGCCGCTGTGGTGTAGGCAGCTTCGGCCGAAAGCCCGTAGAGCAGGCCGCCGGCGACCGGCCCGACGATGGTTGCCGTCTGCCAGGCGGAAGAGTTCCAGGCGATGGCGTTGGCGAAATCCTCAGGCGGCACCAGATTGGCGAACAGCGATGACGAGGCCGGCCCGAAGAAGGCGCGCGCAATGCCGAACATGGCGAGCACGATGAAGACCGGCATCGGCCCGGAGAGGCCGCGCAGCGTCAGCAGCAGGAGGGCCAAGGCGCAGCCCGCCTCGACCAGCACCGCCAGCGCCATGATCAGCCGGCGCCCGAAACGGTCGGCAACGTCGCCGGTGACCAGCACCAGCAGCAGCGAAGGCAGGAACTGGACGATGCCGACAAGGCCGAGGTCGAACGGGTCGCGGGTCAGGTCGTAGATCTGCCAGCCGACGGCGACCGACACGATCTGGGTGGAGAATGTCGAGAGGAAGCGCGCCGCCCAATAACTCAGGAACGGCCGGTGGCGAAAGGCGGCATAGCGCTGGTCGGATGGTACTTGGGATTCTGCGGTCATGGAATAAGGCCCCGTGGCGGCGATGTCGGCCGGCGGGGCACTTCCACGATGGGCGCTGGTCCGGCCAAGAGAGCCTTTAGCGCAGTTCGGCGCAAGGCGCGCGCAAAAATCCGGCCTGGATCAACAATTTCGTTGTTGCAGATAACAAGCGGATGGCGGCGGATCGCAAATCGCAAACTTTCGAGATTAGCCGAAACACCTCTCGTTTCGTCATCCCAGGGCGGAGCAAGGAGCGAAGCGACGCGGCGCAGACCCTGGGATCCATGCCATTGCATCTGCCGAAGAATGCAACGGTTCAGAACGGCACTTGCGTCGGCACCGGCGCCAGCTACCCTTCAACCATGACCGGCTATACCTATATGACCGCAAGCCAGAAGCGCGGCACGATCTATATCGGCGTCACCAACGACCTCGGCCGCCGCATGCCGGAGCACAAATCCGGCGAGGGCTCGCGGTTCACCAGCCGTTACGGTGTGCAGCGTCTGGTCTGGTATGAGGAACATTTCGACATTGTCGACGCCATCCAGCGCGAGAAGTCGCTGAAGCGCTGGCCACGCCAATGGAAGATCGAGCTGATCGAGAAGACCAATCCGGAATGGTTCGAGCTTTTTCGCGGGACGGGGTGATAGCATTCGGTTCTGGTCCGCAGGCGCACTGCCGCGAGGTAACGGCGCAGACCCTAGGATGCCATGCGGTTAGCTTCGAGCGTCGCAGCTTCCGCTGAACACAAACAGACCGACCAGCGGAACGCGTTCAATGTGCATCCCGCTCGATCTAATGGTATCAAGCCGTCGCCTTGGCCTTCCTGCCCCGGCTCTTGACGGGCGCGGGCGGGGCGGCTTTGCGGCCGAGGCCGATCGCCTTGGCCAGCTGCGAACGCGAGGCCGCGTAGTTGGGAGCGACCATCGGGTAGTCCGACGGCAGGCCCCATTTGGCGCGGTAGGCGTCTGGCGTCAGCCCGAAATGAACGCCGATATGGCGCTTCAAGGATTTGAACTTCTTGCCGTCCTCGAGGCAGATGATGTAGTCCGGCGTCACCGATTTCTTGGGATTGACGGCAGGCGTCAGCGGCGCGGCGACCGGCACTGCCGGTTGCCCCAGCCCACCTATGGAAGCGCTGACGCTGGCGATGAGATCGCCGAGGCCGGAAGCCGGCAAGCGGTTCTTCTCGACATATGCGGAGACGATATGGGCAGTCAGCTCGAGCAGGTCGATGTCTTTGCGAGCGTTGTTGTTGTCGTCGGTCAATCTATCTCTCCGTCCGTGGGGGTCGCAGAAATTCCTAGTCGGCAAATCTGCGCAATGCAATGACGCCGCGCCACGTCACACATTATTTTGAATAATAATACTAACGGCAGCGCGGGATTAACAACCCTGAGCCGGTGCTCGATAATATCAGACAATCAGCAATATCAGATAATCAGGGATTTGTCGCGCCACAGTCGAAATCCGCCTTCGAAGGCGCGTGTGTTGTCGCCGCGTCTGCAATCGGCGGGCAAGTCGGTGAGTTCATCGACATTGCCGCCGCCGATGACCACGTAATCCGGCTGCATGGCGGTGCGAAGCCGGTCGACGACGTCGAAGACGTATTTGCGCCATTTCTTCTTGCCGCGCTTTTGCAGCCCGCGTTCGCCGACATAGTCTTCGAAACTGCCGCGCTTCTTGTAGGGAAGATGGGCAAGCTCCATCGGCTGGGCGACGTTATCGACGATCATCGCGGCCCCCAGGCCGGTGCCGAGGCCAAGGAACAGCATGCGGCCGCCTTCATAACTGCCGACGGCCTGCATCAGCGCATCGTTGACGACCTTCACCGGCTTGCCGAACTCAGCGGCGAAATCGCAGCCGACCCAGCCCTTGCCGAGATTGGCCGGTTCGGTCAAAGGCCGGTTGTGGTGCACGGGACCCGGATAGCCCATCGAGACGACATCGTAGTGCAGCCCTTCGGCGAGCGTCTTCACCGCAGCGACCATCTGCTGCGGCGTCAGCTCCGGTCCGGAAGCGGTCTTGCGCTCCTCTGCGCCGGCGCTGGTGCGGATCTTGACGTGCGAGCCGCCGATGTCGATCGCAAGCACGATCTGTTCAGCGTCGGGTGCCGGTCGCTTCACCGCTTTGGCCATCGCTTTCGCCTCCCAGAAATCATTTCGCTGGATTGATCCAGCCGTTCGGCGGCCCGAATCCAGCCATGGCTTCGGCCGGCCCCCACGTCTTTGGCGCGTAGACAGGGGGTGGCGTGGTGTCGCCGAGCACCGGACCGACGATGCGCCAGGCGAGCTCGCTGGCGTCCTGGCGGGTGAACAGCTGGCCGTTGCCGTTCATGGCGTCGCCGATCAACCGCTCGTAAGGCGGCATGTCGCCCTTCGAATCGTCGAGCGCGGTGAGCTCGACCTGTTCGCCGACCATGTCGTCGCCGGGTGCCTTGCGCCGGGCTCCGATCGAGATCGCCACTTGCGGATCGATGCGGAAGCGCACGTGATTGCATTCGCCGGGTTTGATTGGATCGAAGACGTCGAGCGGCGGCCGCTTCAGCCGCACGATGACCTCGGTGGCGTGCACCGGCAGGGATTTGCCGGCGCGGATGAAGAACGGCACATCCTGCCAGCGCCAGGTATCGACGAAAAAGCGCACCGCCGCGAAGGTCTCGACCGGCGAGTTCGGCGCGACGCCCGGCTCGTTGAGATAGCCGTCGAACTGCCCGCGCACGACATCGTCCCTGGTCAGCGTCCGGATCGCCCGCAGCACCTGCACCTTCTCGTCGATCAGATCGTCGGCCGAGCGGCCGACCGGCGGCTCCATGGCGAGCAGCAAGAGGATATTGAGCAGGTGGTTTTCGATGACGTCGCGGATGCAGCCGACCTCGTCATAGAAGCGGCCGCGGCCCTCGACACCGAAATCCTCGGCCATGGTGATCTGCACGCTCTCGACGAAGTTGCGGTTCCAGATCGGCTCGAGGAAGGAATTGGCGAAGCGGAAATAGAGCAGGTTCTGGATCGCCTCCTTGCCGAGATAATGGTCGATGCGGAAGATCGACTTCTCGTCGAAGACCAGATGCAGTACCCGGTTCAGCCAGCGCGCCGATTGCAGATCGTGGCCGAACGGCTTTTCGACCATCAGGCGCGCGCCCTGGGCGGCGCCCGACTGCTCCAGCCCCTGGACGACGACCTCGAACATGGCCGGCGGCACCGCCAGATAGTGCAGCGGCCGCTCAGCGCTGCCCAGCGCGGTCTTCAGCTTCTCGAAGGTCGCAGGCGCCCGGTAGTCGCCGCTGACATAGCGAAGCAGCGAGGCAAGCCTGGCGAAGATCTTCTCGTCGATGCTGCCGATGGCATTGACGATACCGTCGCGGGCGCGCGCCTGCAGCTTGGCGAGGTCCCAGGGATCGAAGGCGACGCCGATCACCGGCTCGTTCAGCGTTCCCTTGGCCACCATGGCGTAGAGGGCGGGAAAGATTTTCTTGTGGGCGAGATCGCCGGTGGCGCCGAAAAGCACCAGCGTGTCGGACCGTTCCTGGCTCATGGGCGTGCCTCCCTGTCGCCCGTCACGAGCCGGCCTTCGGTTTTTCGACATGACCGCCAAAGGCATAGCGCATGGCGGACAGAAGCTTGTCGGCAAATTCGGACTCGCCTTGCGAGGAGAACCTGTCGAACAGCGCCGACGACAGCACCGGCGCCGGCACGCCGGTGTCGATCGCCGCCTTCAGCGTCCAGCGGCCTTCGCCGGAATCCGAGACGCGCCCGCCGAACTGTGTCAGCGCTGAATCGGCCTTCAGCACGCCTGCCGTCAGGTCGAGCAGCCACGAGCCGATGACGCTGCCATGCCGCCAGACCTCGGCCACTTCGGCGATGTCGATGTCGAACTGGTAATATTGCGGGTTTTCCAGCGGGCTGGTCTCCGCGTCGGCGGTGCGCTGCCGTTTGCCGGCATTCGCCGACTTCAGGATGTTCATGCCCTCGGCATAGGCGGCCATGACACCATATTCGATGCCGTTATGGACCATCTTGACGAAATGGCCGGCGCCGCTCGGCCCACAATGCAGATAGCCGAAGGGAGCGGTTCCGGCGTCCTTGCCAGGGGCAGGCGAAGCGGCGTCGGCGCCGGGCGCCAGCGTGGCAAAGATCGGATCGAGATGCTGGACCGCGCTGTCAGGGCCGCCGATCATCAGGCAGTAGCCGCGCTCGAGGCCCCAGACGCCGCCGCTGGTGCCGACGTCGACATAGCTCAAGCCTTTCAAGGCCAGGCGCGCGGCGTGGTCGACGGCTTCATGATAATAGGAATTGCCGCCGTCGATGATGATGTCGCCCGGCTCCATCAGGGCGGCCACCTGGTCGACGATCCGGCCGGTGATCGCCGCCGGCAGCATCAGCCAGGCACTGCGCGGCTTCGTCAGCTTGCCGACGAAGTCCTCCATCGAGGCGGCTCCGACCGCCCCGGCGGTCACAAGCGCCGCGACGCTCGCCGGGTTGATGTCGTAGACGACGCATTCGTGGCCATCGCGCAGCAGGCGCCGAACCATGTTGGCGCCCATCCTGCCCAGTCCCATCATTCCTATCTGCATGGTCTCGTCCTGCCTTACTTGAGGGATCGATGATCTAGTGGCTGTGACGCATCGTCGATACCAACGGAAAAGTCGACATTCTCCCAACGGCCGGCATCGGACCAGAAGAATGTGAAGACAATGCTATTGCCCGGAGCGGCGTCGGCAACCGGCAACTCCGCGAGATGGATGCCGAAAAGGTTCGCGGCGGTCTCGGTGTCATGGACGGTAGCCCAATTGTCGCTGCTCCAATGAACCACCGCCCGGGCCAGAACTTCGATGCGCAGCGCCTTGCCTGCCGGGATGGTACGGATCTTGTGGTTGAAGCGCCATGCCCTGAGGCGCGACACCGTTCTGCCCTCGATATAGCGCTTGACGCCTTGTGGCGGCATGTCGAAGACGGCGCCGTCGCGGAGCGAACGCAGCAGCTTGATGTGCTCGGAATGCGCCCAAACCAGCGGCTTGGCGCTGCCGGAGGGGCCGCCATGCCGCAATTCGCGCTCCGGCATGTCTGGACCATCCCAGACCTGCTCCGGCAGCAGGCCGCCCGGCCCGGCGGAGCCCTCAAACGTCGCGAGCAGGCTTGCCGCTTTGTCCTTGCGCCCCGCCGCCAGCTCGTAATGCGCGCGCTCGCCGACCAGCAGCGGCCAGGGCCGGCCCTGGCCGGTTCCATCGAAGGGCGCGCCGTCCGCATGCTCGCCGTAGCCGTCGCCGTTGTAGCGGTACCAGAGCGGCCCCTGCGGCAGCTCGCAACGCAATTGCGCGTCGATCACCTTGACCGTGTCGAGGATGCGCGGATCGTCGGCCGCCCTGAGGCCGAAGCGGACCAGCGCCAGCGCGTCGGGGCTGACGATCGCCTTGGCCGGCCGGTCCGTATCGGCCGGCGGGCGGTTCTTGATCGGGACGTAGCCGTCCTTCGGCGATGCCGCGCCGGCTTTGTCGGGCGGCGCAATGCGGACATAGTGGCCCTCAACGCCGGCTTCATTGCCCGAGGAGCTACCGGCGACGTAGGTCCAGCGCTCGATCTGATCGTTCCAGACATCGGCGGTTTCGCGCAGGTAGTTTGCCGGCTCTGTTTTGCCGACGGCATCGAACATGTCCGCAGCCGCTAGCAAAGCGGCGATCTCGACGGCAAGCGTGAACGGGCTGTAGCCGGCGTCCTCTTCCCAGCGGTCTTCGCCGGTGACGGGGCCGTTGCGCACGACGTAGGAGGCCGCGCGCTCGATCATCGGCATAAAGGAGGAGAGTACTGCAGGCGGCAAATGCCCGGCGCGGCGCAGCGCGTCGGCGAGCAGCAGCGGAAAGGCGCATTCGTCCATCTGGATTCCCGGCCAATAGGCCGAACCGTCGAGCCAGGCGTTCTGCGGCCAATGCCCGTCCGGCTGCTGGATCGAGCGCAGATAGCCAAGGATGCGCAAGGCTTCCGCCGGGTCGCCGGCGGCGAGGAAACCGCCGGCGGTTTCGACCAGATCGCGCGGCCAGACCAGGTGATAGCCGCCCAGATCGTCGTCGCCCTTGTTGAAGCCCCACGGGATCGACAGGCTGGCGACGGCTGCTCCGGTCGACGAGCGGTGTGCCGCCAGCACCGCAGTGCTGATGCGGTAGGGATTGAGGCCGGACGCCGCATGCCGGTCCAGCGGCAGCAATCCGGCCTGCCATTGGTGCCATTTTTGACCATAGGATCTGACCGCGGGCTCAAAACCTTGCCTCAGGCTGGCGAAAGCGGTTTCCGCCGCCTGTTGCGGTGTCGTGCCGAAGCCGAGCGCCAGCAATATTTTTGGATTCGCGGCCGAAAAGCCGATCTCGCCGGTCAGCGCGACATTGCCATCCTCGGCCCTGCGGCAGGCCGGATCGAGCCGGCCGCCTTGACGAAGCTGCTGCCAGCCGTCGGAGGCGCCGACATAGCCGGCCGAGCACGCCTTCCACGGCAGCGACGAGGCGAGCGCCAGGCAAACGCCGCGTCCCGATGCAAACAGGACAGGCTGTCCTTCATGGCCGTCGATCCAGGCGGTGTTGCCCATGCCGGCGTTGACGAGGTGCGGCGCCAGCAGCGCGTAGACGCAGTAACCGGCGGCCACGCCTTTGAGCGGCGTGAAAATGATCTCCTGCAGCACGACGGGACGTTCCGGATCCGTAATGATCCGCTTTTGGATCCGGTAGCTTCCATCGGCCGCGGTGTTGACCAGCCGATGGGCAGGCACCCCGTCCTCGAGTGGTTCGATGCTGTGCTCGGCGTCGCGCTTTTCTTCCGAGAAATAGCCGTCGGGTCCGGTGACGATCAACCCCAGATCGCGGGTGCAGGCGCTGTCGAGGCGGGGATAGTAGATCTCGTTGAGAATACCGTGACTGATGGTGAACCAGATCGGGCAGGCCGGCGAGAGCGCAGTGCCGACGCCGCTCTTGGCGCTCGAGGTCCAGCGCGCCGGAATGCCGGGTGCACCCGGGGCAAGGTTCGCTGCCATTCAATCGGTCTCCAGTGCCATCCCTAGACCAGGAGCCGAACCGTTTACAATGATTGCACCGCAAGTTGATCGCCGGCCATGGATTGCTGTTGACAGCTTGTCGCCCATCTGCATTTGTCTGATAATAGATAAAAAACAGCGTTGCGAGCGTATCAGCCATTAGCCACCAGCCAGCCATTAGCCACCAGTAAGACAGCAACTCACGGGAGGAGTATGACATGAAGAAAATATTCGTTTTGGGCGCCCTTGCGGCAATGCTCGCCTCGGGCACCGCGCTTGCCGACACCAGCGGCAAGAAAATCGCCTTCTCCAACAATTACGCCGGCAATTCCTGGCGGCAGGCGATGCTGGACAGCTACGCCATCGTCACCAAGAAGGCGGTTGCCGACAAGGTGGTCGGCGCCGCGGACGTCTTCACGACGGCCGACAAGGAAGTGCCGACGCAGGCAGCCCAAGTGCAGAACCTGATCCTGCAGGGCTATGACGCGATCGTCATCAACGCGGCGTCTCCGGATGCGCTCAACGGCGCCATCAAGCAGGCCTGCGACGCCGGCATCGTCGTCGTCTCGTTCGACGGCATCGTCACCGAACCCTGCGCCTACCGCGTCGTCGTCGACTTCAAGGACATGGGCAAGCAGGAAGTCGAACAGATGGCCAAGTTCCAGCCCAAGGGTGGCAATCTCCTGGAAATCCGCGGTCTCGCCGGCACCTCGATCGACGACGCCATCCACGCCGGCATCCTCGAGGGTGTCGCTGCCCATCCCGAGTTCAAGATCGTCGGCTCGGTGACCGGCGACTGGGACCAGACAACGGCACAGAAAGCCGTCGCAACGATCCTGCCGTCGCTGCCGGATGTTGTCGGGGTCGTCGACCAGGGCGGTGACGGCTACGGCGCGGCGCAGGCTTTCGCCGCCGCCGGCAAGCCGCGCCCGACCATCATCATGGGCAATCGCCAGGACGAATTGCAGTGGTGGAAGGAGCAGAAGGAAAAGGACGGTTACCAGACCTGGTCGGCATCGATCGCACCGGGCGTATCGACGCTTGCCTTCTGGGTGGCGCAGCAGGTGCTCGACGGCCGCACCGACGTGCCGCACGACTTGCTGGTTCCCTATCTTGCCTTCACACAGGATGATTTCGAGGCCGCGCTGCCGAAGATTCCGAAGGGCGGCGTCGCCAGCCACGAATACACGCAGGAAGACGCCATCGCCGCGATCAAGGCCAACATCAAGTGAGCATGGCACTATTGTTGCCGCCACGGATAACCGGGTATCGTTGAGGGATGCCCGAGGCCAATGCAGACATCATCATGCCGGACGGCGCCGAAAAGCTTTTCGGCGCCGTCAGTTTGGACATCATAAGACTGGACGGAGCTGAAAAACATTTCGGCGCCGTCAGGGCGCTCGCCGGTGTCGATTTCAGCGTTCGTGCCGGAGAATGCGTCGGTCTCGTCGGCCATAACGGCGCCGGAAAATCGACGCTCATGCATATGGTGGCAGGCACGCTTGCCCCCGACAGCGGGCAGATCGCGGTCCGCGGCGGTGTCGAGGCAAGTTATTCGGTGCCGCGCGCACAGCAGCTCGGCATACGTTGTGTTTTCCAGGAACTGTCGCTCTGCCCGAACCTCAGCGTCGCAGAGAACACGCGGATCAACCACGCGTCGCTTAATGGCTTCGGCTGGCGGCGCAAGGCGGCCGATCTGATCGCCGCCAAGCTCGACGAGATATTCCCCGGCCACAGCATCTCGGCATCCGACATCGTCGGTGATCTTTCCATCACCACCCGGCAAATGGTGGAGGTGGCGCGCGCCTTCACGGTCACGCAGGAGCCGCTCGAACTGGTCATCCTCGACGAGCCGACGTCCTCGCTCGATGCGCATACCGCCGGCCAGCTGCTGGCGTTCGTGCGCCGCTTCGTAGCCGCCGGCAAGAGCTGCATCCTGATCTCGCATGTGCTCGGCGAAGTGCTCGGAAATGCCGACCGCATCGTCGTGATGCGCGACGGCAAGGTCGTCGCCGCGGGGCAGGCCGATCAATTCGACCGCGACAGGCTGGTGACGGCGATGGGCGGAGCTGCGGCACGCGAGAAGGCCGCCGCAGAGATTGCGAGCGGCAAGCCGGAGCCCGGTCCGCTGCGGGTCCGGGCGCGGCCGGCGCGACAGCAGGACGGCAACGAGCTTGTTGCCCGTGCCGGTGAGATCATCGGCCTTGCCGGACTTGCCGGGCACGGGCAGACCGATCTTTTGCTGGCGATCTTTGCGGCGGCTTCCCGCGCCAGGACCGGCATCGAGGTCACCGCGCCGGTGGCGCTGGTTGCCGGCGACCGCCAGTCGGACGGGATTTTTCCGCAGTGGTCGATTGCCGAGAACATCGGCATCCGTTCGCTGGCGCGATTGCGCAACGGCCTCTTGATCTCGCCGCAGCGCGAAGCCGAGCTCGCCGAGTTGTGGCAGCGGAAAATCGGCATCCGTACGCCCGACATGAACAACAACATCTTCTCGCTGTCCGGCGGCAACCAGCAGAAGGCGCTGTTCGCGCGGGCGCTCGGCTCCGACGCCAAGATCGTGCTGATGGACGATCCGATGCGCGGCGTCGACATCGGAACCAAGCTCGAAGTCTACGACCTGGTGCGCGAAGAGGCTCGCCATGGCCGCACTTTCCTCTGGTACACCACCGAAACCGAAGAGCTCGACAATTGCGACCATATCTATGTGTTCAAGAACGGCCGGATTGTCGCCAACCTCCGTCGCGACGAACTGACGGAGGAAAAAATCATCCAGTCGTCGTTCGGCGAGGCGGCCTGAGATGACAGCGGCATCTGTCGAGAATGGGCTAAGATCTTCGGCTCGCGCCACGAGGCGGGCGCGTATGCTGCGCAGCCTGCTGCCGGCACTGTCGCTGGCGCTGGTGCTCATCGCCATCGCCTGGCTCAACCCGCGCGCCATCAGCTATTTCGGCTTCAGCCTGATGCTCAATCTGGCGATCCCGATCGCACTGGCGACGATCGCCCAGATGTTCGTCATCGCCGGCAATGAGCTCGATCTGTCGATCGGCACCTTTGTCGGCTTCGTAGGCTGTGTCACGGCGACGTGGCTGAAGGACGCGCCGCTGCTCGGCGTCGTCATCCTGCTCGGGTCGATCGGCGTCTACGCGCTGCTCGGCGCGCTGATCCATCTGCGCAACCTGCCCTCTATCGTGGTGACGCTCGGCATGAGTTTTGTCTGGCAGGGCATGGCCATCCTCATCCTGCCCAAGCCCGGCGGCAAGGCGCCGGACTGGCTGCTGGCGCTGATGGCCTTCAAGCCACCCTTCATTCCGTTCCCGATCATCGCGGCATTGCTGATCGCGGCCGTCGTCCACTTTGGCCTGATGCGCACCTCCTATGGCGTCATCCTGCGTGGATCGGGCGGCAATTCAGCCGCACTCAAGCGCGCCGGCTGGTCGCTGCTGCGCACCAAGATCGCGCTGTTTGCGCTGACCGGTCTGTTCGGCGTTTTGTCCGGCATGGCGCTGATCGGCATCACCACCTCGGCCGATGCCAATATCGGCAATGGCTACACGCTGCTTTCGATCGCCGGTGTCATCCTCGGCGGCGGCGAGTTCGTCGGCGGCCGGGTGTCGCCGATCGGCGCCGTCATCGGCGCGCTGACGCTGGCTCTGGCCGCATCGCCGCTCTTGACCTTCATGCACATTCCGCCCGACTGGCAGGTCGCCGCCAATGGCGCCATCCTGATCATCGTGCTGGCAGCGCGGGTGCTGATCAGCCGCAGGGAGAGGTGAGCATGGCTTCGCTGCGGACCCTGCTCGCCAGACCCTGGATCTGGTCATTCTTCGGGGCGCTGCTGGTGTGGCTGGCGACCATCGCCTTCACCGGCGGCTATGGCGGCGGCGGCATGATCACGGCGGCGCTGTCGCTCGCCGTCTTCACCGTCATCGTCGGCGTCGGCCAGATGTTCGTCATCACGCTCGGACCGGGCAATGTCGACCTGTCGCTGCCGGCCAACATCGGCCTTGCCAGCGCCGTCGCCATGAAGGTCATGGACGGCAATGATGCGATGATCGCGGTCGGGCTGCTGGCCGCGCTTGCCTGCGGCATGGCGATCGGCGCCGTCAACTACCTTCTGATATGGGCGCTGCGCATTCCGCCGATCATCGCGACGCTGTCGGCCAGCTTCGTCATCCAGTCGGTCGATATCAGCTATGGGCGGGGCCTGCAGATCAAGCCGCCGCCGGGCTTTGCCGACTTCACCAACTGGCAGGTGTTCGGCATGCCGGTGCTGGCGATCCTCACCGTGCTGTTCACCATCGGCGCCGGCATCGTTTTGCAGCGCATGATCTACGGACGCTCGGTGCTGGCGATCGGCCAGAACATCCGCGCCGCCTGGCTGGCCGGCGTCAATGTCGGCCGCACCCGCTTCCTCACCTACACGCTGTCGGGCGCGCTCGGCGGCCTCGACGGCGCACTGCTCGCCGGCTATTTCCGCGGCGCCAATGTCGATATCGGCAATGAGTATCTGCTGGCCTCGATCGCGGTCGTCGTCATCGGCGGCACGTCGGTGGCTGGCGGCAAGGCCAATGTGCCGGGGGTCTGGGGCGCGGCGCTGTTTCTCGTGCTGCTGTTGACCATGCTCAACACATTCGGCGTCAGCGTCGGCGTCCGCCTGGTGCTGACAGGGCTGATCATCGTCGGCGTCATCACCGCCGCCGGTGGGCAGAAGGCGCTGCGCTAAGGCAAGGCACCCGGCGGCGAGGGGATAACGATCCGGCCCGCAAAACACGTGGTTCCCATCCGCATGCCAGCGCTGTAAATCCCGTCGCGCTATTGGCCAACATCGTTGTATGAGGTTTGCGTGTCCGATTTCGTCAGCACCACAAGGCATGGCAAAGTCGCGGTGGTGATCATCGACAATCCGCCGGTCAACGCGCTGAGCTTCCATGTGCGCGAGCCGTTGATGCGGGCGCTCGTTTCCCTGCGGGACGAGCCGTCGGTCGGAGCAATCGTGATCGCCTGCGCCGGGCGGACCTTCGTCGCCGGCGCCGATATCACCGAATTCGGCAGACCGGCGCAGCAGCCGGAATTGCGCGCTATTGTCGCCGTGCTGGAAACTATCACCAAGCCGACGGTCGCAGCCATTCACGGCACTGCGCTCGGCGGCGGCCTGGAACTGGCGCTCGGCTGCCATTTCCGTGTTGCCGACCGAACGGCAAGGCTCGGCCTGCCGGAAGTCAAGCTTGGCCTGCTGCCGGGCGGCGGCGGCACGGTTCGTCTGCCGCGCCTGGTTGGTCCGCTAAAGGCACTCAGCATGATCGTTTCGGGAACGCCGATCGGTGCTGCCGAGGCGCTCGCCGACGGCCTGGTGGATGCCGTCTTCGATGGCGACCTGATCGCGAAAGCGGTGAGTTTCGCCAGCGAAACGGCCGCGAAAGGCGGTCCGTTCACGCCCGTGCGCGACCGCAATGATCGCCTTGACCAGGCCGACTTGCCGGCTTTCGACAAGCAGGCGGCAGCGTTTTCCAAAAAAGCACGCGGCCTCGAGGCGCCGATCGCCTGTGCGCAGTCGGTCCGCAACGCCCTGACGCTGCCCTTCGACGAAGCGCTGGTGGCGGAGCGCGACCTGTTCCTCAAGCTTGTCGCCGGTGACCAGTCACGCGCGCAGCGGCATCTGTTCTTCGCTGAACGTGAGGCGGCAAAGATTACCGGCAAGGATGTCGTCAGGCGCAAGATCGCCCGGGTCGGCGTCATCGGCGCCGGCACCATGGGCGGCGGCATCGCCATGGCGTTCGCCAATGGCGGTCTTCCCGTGACCTTGCTGGAGACGACGCAGGAAGCATTGCAACGCGGACTGACGACGATCGACAAGAATTATGCCGTTTCCGTTATCCGCGGATCGCTGAGCGAAGACGCCAAGCGCGAGCGGCTGGATTTGTTCAGGGGCAGCACCGACTATGCCGACCTCGCCGATTGCGACCTGATCGTCGAGGCCGTATTCGAGGAGATGGCGGTCAAGAAGGATGTCTTCGGCAGGCTCGATGCGGTGGCCAAACCGGGCGCGATCCTCGCCACCAACACCTCCTATCTCGACGTCAACGAGATCGCCGGTTCGACGTCGCGGCCGCAAGATCTCCTCGGCATGCATTTCTTTTCGCCGGCTAACGTCATGAAGCTTTTGGAAATCGTCCGCACCGACAAGACTTCGCCCGACGTGCTGGCGACCATCGTCGATCTGGCACGGCGGATCGGCAAGGTGCCGGTCGTCGTTGGCGTCTGCCACGGCTTCGTCGGCAACCGCATGCTGGCGGCGCGGGGTTCGGAACTGGAGACGCTTCTGCTGGAAGGCGCAATGCCGCGCCAGGTCGACCAGGCGTTCACCGATTTCGGCTGGCCGATGGGGCCGTTCGAGATGAGCGATCTCGCCGGCCTCGACATAGGCTGGCGCAACCGCAAGGCGCGCGGCCGGACGGCCGTGATCGCCGATGCGTTGTGCGAACAGGGACATTTCGGCCAGAAGACCGGCAGCGGCTTCTATCGTTATGAGAACGGTTCGCGCACGCCGCTGCCCGATCCCGAGGTCGAGACGCTGATCCGCAACAAGGCTGCCGAACGCGGCATCGCACCGCGGCCAATCGGCGCCGAGGAGATCATCGAGCGGACGCTCTATCCGATGATCAACGAGGGCGCCAGAATCCTCGAGGAAAAGATTGCCGCCCGCGCGTCCGATATCGACCTTGTCTGGGTCAACGGCTACGGCTTCCCGGTCGGCAAGGGCGGGCCGATGTTCTGGGCGAGCCTCGAAGGCGTGGACAAAATCATCCAGCGGCTGCATCACTGGCACGAGCAGACCGGCAAGGACGTCTTTCGAGTGGCACCTCTGCTTAGGCAAATGGCCGAAACCGGTTCCTGGGACGGCGGCTAGTATCAACGCCGGCCAGGCGCTGGTGATCGACGGCGGTGAAAGCATCGGCTGATCCGCCGCTCCGGCGGGCGGCAGCTGAAATTGTCTTTGGCCGAACGGCCGGCGGCAAGATGTGCTTTCGTCTCAAGGAAAATGCGGCCAACATGGCTGGGCCGGGAGCAGAAATCATCAGCGCAAACGGGATGGCTGCATAATGGCCGAGGCCTATATCTGCGACTACATCCGCACGCCGATCGGCCGCTTCGGCGGTTCGCTGTCAACGGTGCGTGCCGACGACCTCGGCGCGATACCTCTGAAGGCGCTGGTCGAGCGCAACCCCGGCATCGACTGGGCCGCCGTCGACGACGTCGTCTATGGCTGCGCCAACCAGGCCGGTGAGGACAACCGCAATGTGGCGAGGATGTCCCTGCTGCTGGCCGGCCTGCCCAAGGAGGTTCCCGGCTCGACCGTCAATCGCCTCTGCGGTTCGGGCATGGATGCGGTGATGATTGCTGCCCGCGCCATCAAAGCCGGCGAGGCGGAGCTGATAGTATCAGGCGGCGTCGAATCGATGAGCCGTGCTCCGTTTGTCATGCCGAAGGCCGAGAGCGCCTTTTCGCGCAATGCCGAGATTTATGACACCACGATCGGCTGGCGCTTCATCAATCCGCTGATGAAGAAGCAATACGGCGTCGATTCGATGCCGGAGACCGGCGAGAACGTGGCGGAAGAGTTCGCTGTCTCTCGCGCAGACCAGGATGCGTTTGCCGCGCGCAGCCAGGACAAGGCCGTAGCCGCGCAAGCCAATGGTCGTCTGGCGAAGGAAATCACGCCGGTGACGATCGCGCAGCGCAAGGGCGATCCGGTCGTTGTCGACAGAGATGAGCATCCGCGCGGGGGCACGTCGATCGACTCGTTAGCCAAGTTGCCGACGCCGTTCCGGCAAGGCGGCACCGTCACCGCCGGCAATGCGTCGGGCGTTAACGATGGTGCCGCAGCGCTGATCGTCGCCTCGGAAACGGCCGTGAAAAGATACGGGTTGACGCCGATCGCCCGCATTCTCGGCGGTGCCACCGCCGGCGTGGCGCCGCGCATCATGGGCATTGGCCCGGTGCCGGCCACGCAAAAGCTATGCGCCCGGCTCGGCCTGCGGCCGCGACAATTCGATGTCATCGAGCTCAACGAGGCCTTCGCCTCGCAAGGCATCGCCGTGCTGCGCCAACTCGGCATTGCCGAGGATGCGGAGCACGTCAACCCGAATGGCGGCGCCATCGCGCTCGGCCATCCGCTCGGCATGTCCGGGGCGCGCATCACGGGCACGGCTGCGCTGGAGCTTCGCGAACGCGGCGGCCGCTACGGCCTCGCGACCATGTGCATCGGGGTCGGCCAGGGGATCGCGGTGGCGCTCGAGAGATTGTGAGCAAGCAGCTCCGGTCGTTCTAAAGGTGCGATTACACGAACGTTTACAGCAGTTCCGTCCGGCCAAATTTGACCATGTGGACAAAAGCCGGGCACCGTTCCATAGTTCCTTCGCCGATATTCCAGAGAAGAGAGCCGGCTCGACACGGCGCCAATCAGAGGGGCATGCAATGCACAACGGGAAGAGCAGAATCCAATCGAAACGCGAAGGGCTTTCGCGACGCAACGTGCTGGAGCTGGGCGCGCTCGGCCTGGCGGCGGCGATGCTGCCGGGCAGCGCCTTTGCCAAGACCAAGAAGCTGAAAGTGGCGGCGATCTTCGCCACGCCGATCGAGGAGCCGTGGGACAACCAGATCCATGTCGCCCTGCAGAAGGCCGAGAAGGAACTCGGCATCGAATACAAATGGTCGGAGAAGGTGCAGACCGCCGATTTCAGCCGTGTCATGCGCGAATATGCGCAGGGCGGCTATGAGCTGGTGCTGGGCGATGCCTTCGCCGCCGAGCGCGAATCGCGCAGGACCGCCAAGCAATTCCCGAAGACCGCCTTCCTGTTCGGCTCCGGCGCCGGGCCGGCCGAGCCGAATTTCGGGGTTTTCGACAACTGGATCCACGAGCCGGCCTATCTGTCCGGCATGATTGCCGGAAAAATGTCGAAATCGGGCACGATCGGCGCCGTCGCGGCGATGGGCATTCCGGAAGTGAACCGGCTGGTCAACGCCTTCTTTGCCGGTGCCAAGGAGGTCAATCCCAACATCAAGAAGAAGGTCGCCTTCATCGGCTCGTTCTTCGATCCGCCGAAGGCAAAGGAAGCTGCTGTCGCCCAGATCGACGCCGGCGTCGACGTCATCTATGCCGAGCGCTTTGGCGTCATCGAAGCGGCGGTCGAGAAAAAGATCCTCGCTATCTCCAACATGTCGGACCAATCGAGCCTCGGCCCCGACACGGTGATCACCGGGCCGGTCTGGGACATGCATCCGACGGTCGAGCAGGCAATCAAGCTGGTCAAGGCCGGCGTCTTTACGGCGCAGGATTACGGTGATTTCTCGCGCATGGCCAAGGGCGGCTCCTACCTCGCGCCCTATCACAAGTTCGACAAGACGCTGCCGGCCGAGGTCAAGGACTTGGTCGAAAAGAAGAAGGCCGAAATCCTCGACGGCAATTTCCGTGTCGATGTCGATGAGAATACGCCGGTCTCGGACTGAGCGGCGCATCCCTCCCCTCGAGGGGAGGGTGGCCCGCAGGGCCGGGTGGGGTTCTCGGCGACGCGCTCCATCTTTTTCGGTCTAAACGTCGAGGCGGTTGAGACGACCCCTCCCGCCTCGCTTCGCTCGGCACCCTCCCCTCAAGGGGGAGGGATATCGGCGTCAACGCCACCAGGATCCCGCCTTGTCAACGCCTGCCCCTCTCATCGAAATGCGCGGCATCTCCAAGAGCTTTGGCGCCGTCAAGGCGAACGAAGCCGTCGATCTCAGCGTCGCGCCGGGTGAAATCCTCGGGCTGCTTGGCGAAAACGGTGCCGGCAAGACGACGCTGATGAATGTGCTGTTCGGTGCCTATGCGCCCGATGCCGGCGAGATCCTGGTGCAGGGCCGGCCGCTGGCGATCAACAGCTCGGCCGATGCGCTGGCCGCTGGCATCGGCATGGTGCACCAGCATTTTCATCTCGCGCCGCGGCTTTCGGTGCTGGAGAACCTCTTGATCGGCATTCCCGGCAGATCGGGCCGGATCGACCGCGCCGGCGGGCTGGCGCGGCTCGCCGAGATCGGCCGCCAGCACGGGCTGACGCTCGACCCGGACCTCCCCGTCTCGGCGCTGTCGGTCGGCGAGCAACAGCGGCTCGAAATCGTCAAGGCGCTGTTTCGCGGCGCAAGGCTGCTGATCCTCGACGAGCCGACGGCGGTGCTGGCGCCGACAGAGGTCGACGGACTGTTTTCGGCGCTTCGCTCGATGGCGGCACAAGGGCTCGGCATCATCTTCATTTCGCACAAGCTCAACGAGGTGCGGGCGCTGACGCATCGCTGCGTCGTGCTCAGGCATGGGCGCGTTGCCGGTCGCGTCGATGCGCCGGCCAGCACGACGTCTTCGGAGATGGCGCGGCTGATGTGCGGCCACGAGATCGTGCCTCCGGCCAGAGGACCGTCGATGCCCGGTGCGGCCGTGCTCACCCTCGACGATATCTCGACATCGCATCATTCCGGCATGGCGCTGCGCGATGTTTCGCTGTCGGTTCGTGGCGGCGAGATCCTTGGCATCGCCGGCGTCTCCGGCAATGGCCAGCGCGTGCTTGCCGAGGTCATCTCCGGCGTGCGTGCGCCTGATGCCGGGAAGATGACCATAGCCGACAAAGCGGTTTCGCGGTTCTCGCCGAGCACAGTCCAGGCGCTCGGCCTCGGCCGCATCCCGGAAGACCGCATGACGACAGGGCTGGTCACCAATCTGCCGCTTGCCGATTCCATGGTGCTGCCGCGCATCGGCACGGCGGCGTTCAGCCGCAACGGCCTGCTCAAGCCGGATGCGATCCGCGCCTTCGCCGAGGCGCAGATCAAGGCCTACGACATACGCTGCCCCGGCCCGATGACGCGCGCCGGGGCGCTTTCCGGCGGCAATCTGCAAAAGGCGCTTCTGGCGCGCGAACTCGCCTTTGATCCGAAGGTGCTGATCGTTTCGCAGCCGACTCGCGGCCTCGACATCGGCGCCGCGCGCTTCATCCACGAAAAATTCCTCGACATGCGCGCCAAGGGCTGCGGCATCATCGTCATTGGCGAGGACCTGGAAGAGTTGCTGATGCTCTCGGATCGTATCGCGGTGATGTATGAGGGCCGCATCGTCGGCACGCTCGACAGTGCCGACGCCAGCGTCGCCAGACTCGGGTTGATGATGACCGGAGCGGAGGCGTGATGTTCCGTCTCGAGGCCCGCACCTCAACGCCCGCCTGGTTCAATCTGGCTCTGCCGCTGCTCGCCATCGGGGCGACGCTGATCTTGTGCAGCAGCCTCATCGCACTGGCTGGCGCCGGCGTCGTCGAGGCTTATAGCGTGATGTTTTCGGCGTCGCTGGGTGACAGCTACGCCGTCACCGAAACGCTGGTGCGTGCCACCCCGATGATCTTCACAGGGCTTGCTGTGGCGGTCGCCTTCCGCGCCAAATTCTGGAACATCGGCGCCGAAGGGCAATTGCTCGCCGGTGCGGTGGCGAGCTGTGCCGTCGGCGCCGTCCCGATGCCGGGGCCGCTCGCCATGCTGCTGATGGCGCTGGCGGGTGGGGCCGCCGGCGCTGCCGTCGCGCTGATCCCCGCGACGCTACGGGTGAAATTCAGGGTCGATGACGTGGTCAGCTCGCTGCTGCTCAATTCGGTCATTTTCTACGCACTGATGGCGCTGATCGAGGGGCCATGGAAGGACAGTTTCAGCGGCTACCCGATCTCGCCGCCGATCGAGGATTCAGCGAATTTCCCGGTACTCATCGAAGGCACGCGGCTGCATCTCGGCGTCGTCGCGGCGCTGGTCGCGGCACCCCTGATCTGGTTCGTGGTCGCGCGTACAACGCTCGGCTTTCGCATCAGGGTCACCGGCGAGAACCCGGAAGCCGCGCGCTATGGCGGCATCAATGTCGAGCGGGTGCTGATTTCGACGGCGCTGCTGTCCGGCGCATTGGCCGGCCTTGCAGGCGTCGGCGAGGTCGGCGGCGTGCATTTCCAGGTGATGAGCGACATCTCGCCGGGCTATGGCTATTCCGGCATCGTCGTCGCCATGCTGGCGAGGCTCAATCCGCTCGGCGTGGTGCCGGCGGCGATCTTCCTTGCCGCCGTCATGACCGGCGCCGAGGCGATGTCGCGGGCGACCGGCGTTCCGGCCTTCCTCAGCGAAGTCATCCAGGGAACTGCGCTGCTCGCCATGCTGGTGGCGCTGCTGTTCACCGCCTATCGCATCCGCCGCGTCGGAGCCGCCAGATGAGCGTGGTGCTGGAACAGATCTTCCAGGTCGGTTTCCTGGCCGCGATCATCCGCATCGCCACGCCGCTTGCCTTCGCAACGCTGGGCGAAATGTTTTCCGAGCGCGCCGGTGTGCTCAATCTCGGCATCGAAGGCATCATGCTTTTGTCGGCAATGACCGGCTTCACCGCGGCGAGCCTCAGCGGCAGCCTGTGGCTCGGCGTGCTTGCGGCGGTGCTGACCGGGGCGCTGATGGGTGCCGTGCATGCGCTGTTCACGGTAGCGCTCGGCCTCAGCCAGCATGTCTGCGGCATCGGCGTGACGCTGTTCTCGTCGGGCCTTGCCTATTTCCTCTACCGGCTGATCTTCGGCCAGCAATCGGTGCCACCGAACATCAAGGGGTTCGAGACGCTGCCGATCCCAATCCTGTCCGACGTACCGGTGCTTGGGCCGGCGGTGTTCAACCAGTTTTCGCTGGTCTACATGGCGATGCTGTCTATTCCCCTGGCCGCCTTCGTGCTCTACCGCACGCCATGGGGCCTGTCTGTTCGCATGGTCGGTGAAAACCCGCGGGCCGCCGATTCGGCCGGCGTCAGCGTCATCGCAACGCGCTTCCAGGCGGTGATCCTCGGCGGTGCCTTGATGGGGCTCGCAGGCGCCTTCCTGTCGATGGCGCAGTTCAACGCGTTCACCTTCGGCGTCGTTTCGGGGCGTGGCTGGGTGGCGATCGCGCTCGTCGTCTTCGGCCGCTGGGACCCTTGGCGCACGGCAGGCGCGGCATTGCTGTTTGCCTTCGTCGACGCCTTGCAGTTGCGCATGCAGGCGAGCGGGCTTGGCCATATCCCCTACGAGGCGTTCCTGATGCTGCCGTTCATCTTCACCATCGTCGCTATGGCGGTGATGTCGCGCAATGCGGTGGCGCCCTCGGCGCTGCTCAAGCCGTTCCGGCGCGAAGAGCGGTAACGGCGCTTCGCCTTTCACATCGCGGTGAAGCCGTTGTCGACGAACAGATGCGCGCCGTTGACGAAGCTGGCCTCGTCGCTGGCCAGGAACAGGGCTGCCTTCGCCACCTCTTCCGGCTCGCCGATCCGCCCCTGCTGCGCCGCCATTGCCGCGTCGGAGACATCGATGCCGAGTTTGTCGAGATCGGCGACCTCGCGCAGGCCATGCGGTGTCCTGATGAAGCCTGGACAGACCGCATTGCAGCGGATGTTGCGGTCGCGGAACTCGATGGCGATGGCACGCGCGAACATATGGCAGGCGCCCTTGGTGGTATCGTAGAGCACCTCCATCGGCGTCGCCGCCACCGCCGAGATCGACGAGGTGCAGACGATGGAACCGCCGCCGGCGGCGATCATGCCGGGTAGCACGGCGCGCGTCATCAGGAACATCGAGCGCACATTTACGGCATGCAGCCATTCCCATTCCTGCAGCGTGGTCTCCAGGAAGGGTTTTATGACGATGGTGCCGGCGTGATTGAACAGAACCGTGACCCGGCCGAATTGTTCCATCACGCCCTTCACCGCCGCTTCGACCTGCGCCTCGTCCGATACGTCGGCGACCCAGTGCTCGGCGACATGGCCGCGTTGCCTGATTGCCGCTGCGGTAGCGGCGGCAGCTTCGCCGTTGCGGTCGATGATCGCCACCTTGGCGCCCTCGGCCGCGAAAAGCTCCGAGGCCGCACCGCCCATGCCCGTCGCGCCACCCGAAATGATGGCGACCTTGCCGGCCAGTCTTGTGCCCATGGTTTTGCTCCCTGCTGCCTTGCCGTGACGTCGCGGCTTTCCACTGAGGCAGCGATGCTATCCCTCATCCAATGGCTGGCCAAGGAGCCACAGACACGTGGACCTGCCATTTTCTACCGTCACCCCGCCTGCCTCAAAAGGCAGCGCGCTAAGCAGTAAAAGCACTAATTTGTCCGCCGTTTGGAGAAAATTGTTCTAAGGATCGCGCGAAAATAGCACTCGACAAAGTCTACTGATTTTATAGATTAAGCGTCGAGACGGAGGTCGATATGTCCTATAGCCAGAACACTCAGACTGCTCGCAGAGGTCAAAGGCTGGGTTCCGACCAGGTATGGCGGCCGGCCTACGCCGGCGCTTTCGCCTATCTCGTCTTTGCCCTTGCGTTTGTATTCACCGGGGCAGTGGTCCTCGGGCTGATTCCCTGACTATTGAGGCCTTGATCGTCGAGGCTTCCTCGGGATAGCGGCCTGCCGTTTGCAGAAATTCCGGAGTTGATGAACTGAATGCCGGTGCGCTTCTGCGCGCCCTGATTCCAACGTGATGGAGGAGATGGCAATGCCGATCGAGTTCACGCATGTTCCCGGTAAGATCCACGCTGCCGACGCCAGCTTTTTCTATGACTTTGTCGAGACCGCGACGAAACTGTCACTGATCGAGGATGCCGGATTCCAGAGGATCGTCATCGACGACCAAGCCGGCCTGCTGACCAATATGGACCTTGCCGCCCAGACGCTGGACCGTACCTCCTCCCTGGAGGTCGTGCTCACGCATTGGGCGGGCGTGATCGAACCAATCGTGGCGGCGCGGCAGCTCGCCGCCCTCGACGCGAGAAGCGGTGGCCGGCTGTCGCTCAGGATGCTCAGCGAGCCGTTCGGCGACGACGATGCCGAGGCACGTCCAGCCGGCCATACGGTGGTCTGGCAACGCATCGACGAATATCTAGTGCTGCTGAAGCGGTTGTGGTCGAACGACAGACCGTTCGACCATGAAGGCGCTTTCTACAGCATCAAAGGCGGCTATGTGCCGCGCAAGGGGCCGCATGGCGCCGACGTAAACATCCGCATGGGCGCACGGTCCGGCACGGCGCTCAGGGTCGCGGGCAGGCATGCGGACGTGTTCGAGCTGGCGCCGGGCCCGCTTGCAGAAATCCGTCAGTCTATGGAGCGTGTACGCAGCGCCGCCGCCGAACACGGCCGGGCCGGCAAGCTGCGTTTCGCGCTTCCCGTCCAAATCCGTTCGGAAGACAAACCGGCCACTTCCTGCCAGAAGGCGGTCGAACTGGCCGGGCCGCCGGCGCAGGTCGCGCTGTCGCTGCTTTCCTACGTCGCTTTGGGGATCAAGGAGTTCATGATCGTCGGCGTCGACAGGCCACGCGAGATTGCGACGGCCGGCCGCGAGGCGATCGCACTGCTGCGCAATTCGCTGGCACGGCGCGAGGCCGATATCCCTCAGCCGGGGGCGTTTGCGTCACGCGCGACACAGGGCGCGAGAGCCGGCTGCTGAAGAGCCGCCGTCGTCACGCACCTCGCTGACGGCGCTACTGCCATTCCGGGAAAGTCGCGTGAGCGGCCTTGGCCAAGGTCGGGATTTCCTCATCGGGAACGGAGCTGTAGGGCCAGAGCAATCGCGGCCCGAGCGGCGCCCAGCCGCCGGCCGCCGCCATCGCCTTGTCGAGTGCTGCATCGCCGACATCGTAACGGGTGCGAAACGGTAGAACATGTGCGGCGAGGAAGGCCCGTATGCGGGCCTCAACCTCGGCAGCTGCGACCCTGTCGGTGCGGATCATGTGCCACCACTGCACCGCGCCCTTCGGGTTGAGGCAGGCAATGTTGGAATAGCTGCCGTGAGCCCCTCCGGCATACCCTGTCGCCAGCGTGTGGCCGGGAACGAAGACCGAGAATCCGTCAAGTTTGTGGCGCATATCGGCATACCAGCCGGCGTCGCCGCCCGGCAGCTTGGCGCCGACCAGCGATGGCACGGCCGCACGCAGCCTGGCGATGCCGTCGAGCGTCAGGCGGCGCTTAGCGTGCGGCGGGTTGTAGAGCACCAGCGGCGTTTCGGGCGCGGCCTCGCAGAGGCCGCCGACAAAACGCATGATCTCGTCGTCACTGGGCGGCCACCAGTCGGGCAAGGTGAATTGAGCCGCCGTCGGGCGAAGTGCGGCGACCCGCGTCAGCCGCTCCAGCGCGACGCGCGGATTGGACTGGCTGATACCGATCTGGAAAGGAAGGCGCGCGCGGCCGGCTGTTTCGGCAACCAGCTCACAAAGCCGGTCGAATTCGGGCTCGGTCTGGCAATGGAATTCGCAGGCTGTGCCATTGGAATAGACGCCGTCGACACCCGATGCGCAGAGCCGGGCGATCGTCTCTTTCGTCGCCTGCCAGTCGATCGCTCCGCGATCATCAATGGCCAGCATCACGGCGCCCCAGACGCCGCGCGGCGCGTGTGCGGGCAAGCGGGCCAGGTGGTCGTTAAGATCAGCGTCCACCGGCGATCTCGTGTTCGCGGAGGGTTTCGTTCGAGGCAAAGGCGGCCTCGATGATGGCGATCATCTTGCGCCCATAGGCGCCGTCGACCGGCACCGGCGTGTCGTCGGCAATGGCATCGCGCATCGCGCGCCATTCGCGCACCAGCGCGTTATGCATCCAGTTCGGCTCAAAGGAACCGGGCAGCTCGGTCGAGACCGTATCGCGGCCAAGCATCGTGCCGCGGTCCATGTCGATGCGCAGCGTTCCCTGCTCGCAGATAAGGTCCATGGCGTAGGTCGTAGCGCCGGTGCGGTACCCGACGCTCTGCACCTGGCCGATGCCGCCGCCGGCGAAGCGCAGTCCGAGCAAGGCGGTGTCGTCTGCTTCCTGGTCATGGAACTTGGCGCCGAGCATGCCGCTTACCGACACGACATCGTCATCCATCAGCCAGACGAGGCGGTCGAGCGCGTGGATGCCGGCAGTCAATAGCATGCCGCCGCCGCTCGCCTTGCGCAGATGCCAGTCGCGGCGATTGTGCTCCATCCAGAGCTTGATGATCCAGCTCGATCCGATGAGCGGCCGGCCGAGCACTCCTTCCTCCAGCACCTGCTTGGCCGCCATGCAGGGCAGGGCGAAATGCATGAGGTGGGCGACCATCAGCTTGACGCCGCTCTCGGCCACGGCGGCATTGATCGCATCGCAGGCGGCCGCCGTCGGCGCCATCGGCTTTTCGAGCAGGATGTGCTTGCCGGCCTCTGCCGCGCCGATGGCCATTTCGGCGTGGAGGTGATGCGGGCTGGCAATGAGGACCGCGTCGACCTCCTTGTCGTCCAGCAGCCGACGCCAGTCGGTGTAGCCGCTGCCGCCATATTCGGCGGTGAATTGCTGCAGTGCATCGGCGTTTCCACGAGAGGCGGCGGCGAGGCGAATGCCTCCAACCTCGCGGATTGCCCGCGCATGGGCTGCGCCGAAATCGCCGGCGCCGATAATTCCTATTCCAATCATGGTCCTGCCTTTTCATAAGCGGCGTCGATCAGCGACATCGCCGCAACATAATCCTCGATGGACACCGACGGAGGCGCCTTTCTGGCCAGCCGGTCAAGCGTGTCGCGCATGCACAGACGGTAGCGGGTTGCCGGCAATTCGACCGGCAGATCGACGATTGCCGCATCGTCGAGCGTGGCGCAGTTGGCACGATCACCGTGGTCGACCAGGGTCGCATTGGCAGCGACGATGCGCCATTCGAAGTCGCCACCGGGGCGCATCGAGGCAAAGGTGTAGCCAGCCTCGACGATGAACAGCGCGCCGGCCTCGTCTTCCAGCACCAGCAGCGCATGATCCTCGACCGGGCCCGGATGGATGCGGTTCGCGATCGAAACGGTCTTCAGGCCAAGCCTGCCGGTTGCGAGGCTGAGTGCAGCATCCACGCCGTGTATGCCGAGATTCCGCAACGCACCTCCACCACCAACCGCCGGGTCGACGACCCAGGCGACACCGTCGGCGATGTAGCGCCCAGGCGGGCCATTGACCAGCCGGAACTGGCAATGCGCCACCACACCGGCACGGCCCTGCCGGTGCAGCCGCTCAAAGGCGGCAACGGCCGGCCCGAAACGATTGGGCAGGGGCACAGCGACAAAGGCCTGGTGCTGTCGGGCGAGGTCGCGCAGCGCCATCAGTTCCCTCGTATGGCTGGCCGCCGGCTTCTCCAGGATCAGCGGTATCCCTGCCCCGATGATCGCACGTACCCGCGCCGGCACCGTCGAAGGGTGCCCCATCAACAGGATCACGTCCGGCGGGCTGGAGAGTATCTCCGTGAAATCTTCAATAAACGGCAGGTCGTGGTGCGCGGCGAACGCATGCGCTTGGCCAGGATTCTCATCCCAGATACCGGCGATCTCCGCACCGTAAAAGCGTGCGGCGTCGAGGTGCATTTCGGCGTGCCAGTGGCTCGAGCCGGCGAGGATTATCTTCATTCGGGAGCAACATGTTTGCTATGGGCTTGCAGGATATCCTACAAGTAGCTATACGACAAGCAGCGGGCAGGGTAGTCCAGCGGATGATGAAAGCAGTGGGATGGCGGAACCGAAGTCGATCGAACCGTTGAGCAGGCCGCCGCTCCTTCACGTCACCGTGCAGGAAAGCCTCAGGGCCTATATCGAAAGCAACCAGCTCAAGGCCGGCGATCCCTTGCCGCCGGAGACGTTCCTGGCGCAGCGGCTCGGCGTCGGCCGCAACTCCGTGCGGGAGGCCATCAAGGCGCTGGAATCGATCGGCATCCTGGAGACGCGACGCGGCATCGGCGTGTTCGTCAAGGAGTTCTCGTTCAAGCCGCTGCTGGACAACCTGGCCTACGGTTTGCAGGATTCGCTCCGCGACGTCGAAGAGCTGCGCGAAATCCGTCGCGTGCTGGAAACCGGCCTCATCGCCAAGACAATCGAGATGATCAGCGCCGACGACATCGAGGCGCTGCGCCAGTTGACCGAGCGCATGCGGCAACGTGCCCAGCGCCATGAGAGCTTCGCCGAAGAGGACCAGCAATTCCATCAGCTGCTGTTCCGCTGCCAGAACAATCGCATGCTGAGCGCGCTGATCGACATCTTCTGGATGGCGTTCAACAAGGCCTCGAATTTCGCCAATCTCGATAATCCGACGCCGCTGGCGACATGGCGCGACCATCACGAGATCGTCGAGGCCGTCGCCGCCAAGGATGTCGACCAGGCGCGTCGGCGGCTCGACGACCATTACCGGGGAATCCAGCAGGTTATCGCCAAGAACCGAACACCCTGAACATGCCAAGGGAGGAAACCATGCGCATCAGGACCACCGCATTCTCTATCGCAGGGCTGCTGCTCGCCAGCATTGCCCCAGTGACCAGCGTCCAGGCACAAAACGCCAAAACCATCGCCGGCGGCTTCGACGTCGGTCCCGGCGGCTTTCCCAAGAACTTCAACCCGCTGGCCGCGACCGGCGGCTACACCTGGCTCAGCACCTATTTTGAACCGCTGGTCATCTACAATGCCGGGCTGACCGAGATCGAAGGCGACCTCGCCAAGGACTACAAGATCAGCGACGACCAGCTGAGCTATACGTTCAACCTGGTCAACGAGACTTGGCACGACGGCAAGCCGTTCACCTCGAAGGACGTCAAGTTCACGCTCGAGCTTGCCAAGAACAAGGCCTCCGGCAGCCTGTTTGCCGCCCGCCTCGCCGACATCGCCTCGGTCGATGCCCCGGATGACCACACCGCAGTGGTGAAGCTATCGAAACCGAACGGATCGTTTCTATCGATCCTCTCGCAGCTGATGATCCTGCCGGAGCATGCCCTGGCCACCCTGTCGCCGGAAGCGCTGGCTACCAGCACCTGGTGGTCGACCTCTCCGGTCGGCACCGGCCCGTTCAAGTTCAAACGCTACGTGAGCGACCAATATGTCGAGCTGGCAGCCGACGACGACTATCGCAGCGGCAAGCCGAAGGTAGACGTGCTCATCAACCGCTATTTCGAGTCACCGGCGGCGGCCGTCGCCGCGCTCCGTGCCGGCGAAATCCAGTTCACCTATGTCGAGCCCGACGATGCGGCCTCCTTCAAAAGTGACAGCAATTTCAAAGTGATCGAAGGTGCCTCCTACGTGGTCAACTATATCGGCCTGAATCAGAAGGTCGACCTGTTCAGGGATATCCGTGTCCGCCAGGCGATCATGTACGCGATCGACCGCAACGCCATCATAGACAGCCTCTATGGCGGTGCCGCCAAGCCGGCCAATTGCGGCTATGTCGCGCCGCATCTCGTTCCCCAGGGTCTCGAACCATATGCCTACGATCCGGCCAAGGCCAAGGCGCTGCTGACCGAGGCGGGCTGGGACAAGATCAACGGCGACAAACCGATCACTCTGCTGACCTATTACGGCTCGCCGCAAGCGGCCAACGTGATGGCCGCCATCCAGTCGATGCTGGCCGAAGTCGGCATCAACGTGGTGCCGCGCGTCGTCGATACGCCGACCTATAACGGCATCGTCTACAAACAAGGCACGCCGGACTGGAACGCCTTTCCGATGGTCTATGCCGGCCTGCAGAACGGCCCCAATCCGGCCAGCCTCAACCCCGGCCTCAACAAGTCGCAGATCCCGCCGGCAGGCTTCAACACCATGCGCATCGAATTCGACGATCTGAGCGCTGCATTGGACGCCGCCCTCGGCCAGACCGATCCGGCCAAGATCGACCAATCCTGGCAGGAGGTCTGCAAGGTGATGAACAAGGACCTGCCCTGGGCAACGCTGTGGGTGGCCAACCGCTATGGCGTGGCCTCCAACAAGCTGCGTGACTTCGTCTGGACGCCGGCGCCGGGCGGCGGCCCCTACGCAGCTCACCCGGAGCGCTGGGATATCCAGTAAGAACCCCGCAACGAAGCGAGCAGGCGGACCACTTTGGCGCCGCCTGCCACCGCCACGGATAGCCCATGTTGAGCTTCATTGCCCGCCGCAGCGCTACAGGATTGCTGATGCTGGTCGCGCTCAGCGTCCTCATCTTCATCCTGTTGCGGCTGGCGCCGGGCGATCCGATCGACGCCTATATCAACCCGTCGGTGCCGATGTCCGCCTCCGATCTCGAGGGGCTGCGCGAACGGCTTGGGCTCGACCGGCCGCTTCCCGTGCAATATCTGGCCTGGCTGCGCGCGGCGCTGGGCGGCGACTTCGGCTTTTCGATCCAGCGCAGCGGCGTCGCCGTGCTGCCGCTGGTCATGGAGCGCATCGGCCCGACCGCGCTGCTGATGGGCACGGGCCTGGCGATCGCCATCGTGCTCGGCATTTCCGCCGGCATTTTTAGCGCGGTGCGCCGTAACGAACCGTCCGACATCGCGCTGTCGGTGCTGTCGTTTATCGGTATCTCCAGCCCGGCTTTTCTGACGGCGCTGCTTGGCCTCTATTTTTTCTCGGTGCTGCTGCGCTGGGCGCCGTCCGGCGGCATGCAGACCGCGGGTGCGTCGTTCTCGATGACCGACGTGCTTGCGCACCTCATCCTGCCCGCTTGCCTGCTGTCCATCGGCCATGCCGCGCTGATCATGCGCTACATGCGCGCTTCGCTGCTGGAAGTGCTCAACCAGGATTACGTGCGGACGGCGCGTGCCAAGGGCGTGCGCGAGTTCTGGATTATCATCAAGCACGCGACCCGCAACGCGCTCTTGCCGGTCATCACGCTGATCGGCTCGACGATCGGCATCGCCATCGGCGGCGCCATCTTCCTGGAAAGCGTGTTCAATTGGCCGGGCATGGGACTGCTTCTGGTCAATGCCGTTGGCACCCGCGATTACCCGGTGATCATGGGCGCCACGCTGGTGATCGGCGTTTGCGTCATCCTGGTCAACCTGTTGACCGACGTCGTCTATGCCGTCGTCGACCCGCGCATTCAGGTGGCGTGATGGCAATCACTGCGCCGGACCCAACGGTCGACCCGACAGCCTTACCGCACACCAAGGGGCCGCTCCGCCGCGCGTTCGACCGCTTTTTCGAAAACCGCGCGGCGCGTGCCGGGCTTTTGATCGTCATCCCGATCCTGCTGGCGGTTTCGACCTATTCTTTGTGGTGGCCGTTCGGCCCGAACGCCATCGACCTCAGGGCGATGAACAAGGCGCCGTCGGCCATTCATTGGCTGGGTAGCGACGGCGTCGGGCGCGACGTCATGGCCCGGTTGCTGCAAGGTGGGCGGATCTCATTGCTGGTCGCCGTCTGCTCGGTCGCCATATCGACCGTCATCGGCTTCCTGGTCGGCGCCGTCGCCAGCTTTGGCGGGCGCCTCGTCGACGGCACGGTGATGCGCTTGGTCGATCTGGCGATGACGCTGCCGCCGGTGATCTTCCTGCTGGTGCTGGCTTCGATAGCCGGCACCGGCATCGCGCCCACCATACTGGTGATCTCGCTGCTCTCCTGGCCGGTTCTGTCGCGCATGGTGCGCGCCCGGCTGCTCGAACTGCGCGAGCGCGATTTCGTCGTTGCCGCCCGCGGCATGGGCGCGGGGCTGCCGCATCTGCTGTTCCGGCACGGCCTGCCCAATTGCATCGATATCCTGGTCGTCTATGCCACCTTGCAGATCGCCAACGCCATCCTGCTCGAGGCCGGCCTGTCCTTCCTCGGCCTCGGCATCGCGCCGCCCGAAGCCAGCTGGGGCAACATGCTCAATCTCGCCCGCTCCACCGTCGTGCTTGAAAATTATCCGTGGCAATGGATGTTCCCAGGCGCCGCACTGGTGCTCACCGTGCTCGCCATCAACTTCATCGGCGACGGCCTGCGCGACGCATTCGATCCCCGCTCCGATCTCAACTGACCTCGAAGGTTCATCAAAATGCCCCTGTTTACCGGCGTCGTCCCACCTGTCGTCACCCCGCTCAATGCCGATTTCAGCGTCGATTTCCCGTCGTTCACGCGCACCATCGAGAATCTGCTCGACGGCGGCGTCCACGGGTTGTTCGTGCTGGGCTCGACCAGCGAGGTGGTCTTCCACGACGAGGCAGGCCGCAGGGCCATCCTCGAGCACGCGGTCAAGGTCAATAACGGCCGGGTTCCGATCTTCGCCGGTGTTATCGACCCGACGACCGACCGCGTCATCAACCACGCCCGCATCGCCAGATCGGCCGGTGCCGACGCCATCGTCGTTACCGCGCCGTTTTATACCCGCACCAGCCAGCCCGAGATCGGCGATCACTTCCGCTACATCAAAGATGCGCTCGACATTCCGGTCATCGCCTACGACATCCCGGTCTGCGTGCACGTCAAGCTGGAGCGCAAGACCACGGTCGGTCTCGCCAGGGAAGGAGCCATTGCGGGTATCAAGGATTCCAGCGGCGATGACGGCAATCTGCGTTACGTGCTCAAGGACATGGCCGACGATCCCAGTTTTTTCGGCATGACCGGTTCCGAGATCCTGGTCGACAGCGTGCTGGCGATGGGTGCGCATGGCGTCGTGCCGGGCCTCGCCAATGTCGACCCGCATGGTTATGTCAGGCTATGGAAGCTGACGCAGGCGGGCCAGCTTGCCGAAGCCCGCCTGGAGCAGGAGCGGTTGTTGAAACTGTTCGAGATCGTCTGGATCTCGCTCGGCAGGACCAGCGCCGGCTCGGCCGGCGTCGGCGCCTTCAAGGCGGCGATGAAGAGCCTCGGCATCATCGCCTCGAACACCATGGCGCGGCCGCAGCGCAGCCTGAACGAGCTGGAAACCGCAAAGATCGACATGATCCTTCGCGATGTGGGGCTGCTCCGCTGAGCGCCACGCCGATCCTCTCGATTTCCGGCCTGCGCGCGGTGTTCCGCATTGCGGGGCGCGACATCGCGGCGGTAAGGGATGTCGACCTGACGATCGGCTCCGGCGAGACCGTGGCGCTCGTTGGCGAATCCGGATCGGGCAAGTCCGTCACCAGCCTGTCGATCATCGGATTGCTGCCGAAAAGGGTCGGACATATCGCCGAGGGGTCGATCGCGCTGCGGCGCAAGAACGGCACGCTCACCGAACTGACCAACCTCGATGCCGAGTCGCTGCGCAAGATACGCGGCAACGAGATCGGCATGGTGTTCCAGGAGCCGATGACCAGCCTCAACCCGGTCTACACGATCGGCGAGCAGATCGCCGAACCGATCCGCATCCATCTCGGCAAATCGCACCGCGAGGCAGAAGCAGACGCGGTGCGGCTGCTGGAACAGGTCGGCATTCCCGATCCGAAGCGGCGGGCGCGGCAGTATCCGCACGAACTGTCGGGCGGGATGCGCCAGCGCGCCACCATCGCCATGGCCCTGTCCTGCGATCCGGGCTTGCTGATCGCCGACGAGCCGACGACCGCGCTGGACGTCACTATCCAGGCCCAGATTCTCGATCTTTTGGCCGAGCTGCAGGCGCAGCGCGGCATGGGCATCCTGTTCGTCACCCACAATCTCGGCGTCGTCGCCGAAATCGCCGATCGGGTAGCGGTGATGTATGCCGGGCGTATCGTCGAAACAGGTCCGGTGAGCGAAGTGTTCACCCGTCCGCGTCATCCCTACACCGCCGGGTTGATGCGCTCGGTGCCGCGGCTCGGCCAGGCCACGGCACTGAAGCTGGCGGGCACGCCGCTGCCGACCATTGCCGGAAATGTTCCGTCGCTCGCGCTGCTGCCCAAAGGCTGTTCCTTCGCGCCGCGCTGCCCGATGGCTATCGCTGCGTGCCGCGCCGCAGTCCCGCCCCTGTTTGCGGCGACGCCGACCCAGCAAAGCCGCTGCCTGCGTTGGGAGGATCTCTGATGGCCGACGTTCCCTTCCTCTCGGTCAAAAACCTGACCAAGCATTTTGCGCCGACAGCATTCTCGCGTGCCCCGGTGGTCAGGGCGCTGGAGGACATTTCCTTCGATGTCAGGCGTGGCGAGGTGGTCGGCCTGGTCGGCGAGTCCGGCTCCGGCAAGACCACGATCGGCCGCTCGGTGCTGCGTCTGATCGAGCCGACATCCGGCCAAATCACCTATGACGGCACCGATATCACCGGGCTGGGTGCCGCCCAGTTGCGCCGCCAGCGTCGCAAGATGCAATATATTTTCCAGGATCCCTTCGCCAGCCTGTCGCCGCGCATGACGATAGGGCAGATCCTCACCGAAGGCCTGGACATTCAAGCCATTGGCAACAGGTCCGAGCGGCGGGCGAAGGCCGCGAAGGCGCTTGCCGCGGTTGAGTTGCCGTTCGACGCCTATGACCGCTACGCCCATGAATTCTCGGGCGGCCAGCGCCAGCGCATCGGCATCGCCCGGGCGCTGACGCTCGAGCCGGAATTCATCGTCGCCGACGAGCCGGTCTCGGCACTCGACGTCTCGATCCAGGCGCAAATCATCAATTTGTTGCGCGACCTGCAGCTCCGGCTCGGCCTGACCATGCTGTTCATTTCGCACGATCTGGCCGTCGTCGAGTACATCTGCGACACGGTCATCGTGCTCTATCTCGGGCGCATCATGGAGGTTGCGCCGGCGGCCGAGCTTTATGCCCGACCGCAGCATCCCTACACGCGTGCGCTGCTGTCAGCCCTTCCATCGCTCGATCCGCTGGCAAGGCACGGCCGGCAGGTGCTCAAAGGCGATATTCCCAGTCCGGCGAACCCGCCGTCGGGCTGTGTTTTCCGAACCCGTTGCCCGTTCGCGCTGGAGGCTTGCGCCGCGGCCGTGCCGCCACTGAGGGCGACAGCCGACGGCCATCTGAAGGCCTGCATTCGCGACGACATCGCTTAGGAATAATTGCCCAGACAACGGTCAAACAGGTCCCCAATCCCAGGCGTTCATCGACATCCACCGCCCGGTTTCACGAAGCTGTTATTGTCGTTCCCCGTCATTGAAACGTCAGCGATGCCGACCCATATGCACGCTGCGCCGGATGTTTCCTCCCATTCGTCCGGCGCGTTCCCCTCTGAAGGTTTTCGACCTTCACATCTGGCCGGGCTTTGCAGCCCGGCCTTTTTTCTACGGGATTAGTGAGCGAGCCGAGATCATGGCGCAGGCGTGCCCAGCGTATCGATGCGTTTCGCCAGCGCCGCGGGATCGCCAAGCACACGGACCGTCTTCAGCCGAGCGGTGCCGCCGGCGACGATCGAGACGGCCGAAGCGGCCACGCCAAGCGCCTTGGCGACCAGCCTTTCCAGCGCTCGATTGGCGGCCCCGTTTTCCGGCACGGCGCGAACGCGAGCCTTCAGATGGCTTCGCCCATCCGCGGTCGTTTCGGCCCCCTCGAGCCTGTCCATCGCTGATTTCGGCGTCAGCCGGACGAACAGGTCGATACCGTCGGCGCGCGTCCGGAACGGCGCGCGCATGGGACGCCTGCACTCAGACGACCAGCGAAAGCACGGTGGTGAGCAGGAACTGCCGGATGAAGAACAGGATCAGCAGCAGGATGATCGGCGAGATGTCGATGCCGCCGAGATCGGGCATGAAGCGGCGGATCGGCCGCAGCGCCGGTTCGGTCAGCCGATAGAGCATGTTGCTGATGGTATCGACGAACTGGTTGCGGGAGTTGACGACGTTGAAGGCGTAGAGCCAGGAAAATATCGCCGAGGCGATGATGATCCACCAGTAAAGGTCAAGCGCCATGACAATGGTCTGAATGAGGGCGATCATGCCGGTCTCCGATTGTTGCCGACATGTAGCCACTGTAGCTGAAAGCGGCAAGAGCCGCGTTCCGACGCGTGGGCGAGGCGCACGAACGGCCGAACGGCATTTCGGCAGCAAGGGCAGCCTTGACAGGAAACCGCAGCGGCCGATAAAAGCCCAATCCGCTGGACGGGGCTGTAGCTCAGCTGGGAGAGCGCGTCGTTCGCAATGACGAGGTCAGGAGTTCGATCCTCCTCAGCTCCACCAGCGGATTTTTCGAACCCCCCGTGAATGCTGAGGAACCTTTCTTGGATTCCATGGGTCCTCAGATCAAGCAACCGAATGCATCGCGAGCCTCTGCCGGCTTGGCACTGTCGTCGCCGGGTGGATTCACATCGGCGACGTAAAGGCCCTCTACACCAATAGCGTATGCGGCCTATTGCCACTGCGCCTCCTCCTTGCCAGACTTGGCCCGTCTTCAAAACCGAGGGGAATTCACCATGACCGGCACGACAAGACGTGATTTTGTAGGTCTTACAGGAGTGGCAGCGACTGCCCTGGCCGGTGCTGTTGCAACACGAGCTACCGCTGCCGAAAGTGACGTATCGCCATCGTTCGATGAGGTTCTTCAAGAGTACAATCTAAACAACACAGAAAGGACTAGATCAAAGCTGGCGATCTATGTCGTCCTTTCTCATCTGCACGCCAGCCTCGAGAAGGAATTTAGTGACCTTGGGCTAGAGCTGCCTCTAGGAAAAAAGGCGGTGCCATCGAATCTGCCGGCCAATTTCGAAGACGCGCAGGTTGCACCCCTTCCGTGGCTCTTCAAGCCCTCGGAAGTTACCGACCACGAACGAAACGGCTATGCGACGATTGCAATGCGAATGAACGCAGTGATGGCAAGACACACCGCTGACGTGAGTGTCGGGGTTTCGCATATCATGTCGCACAAGGGATAACCGCGACCTTGCCGGCGAGCACGGCACGTCAGGCGAGCACAACGCCGGCCGGCGATTTGTTGTTGCGGGCGAACCGATTACCTGTTTTCGCGAGGCGACTGCGCTGCGAGAGTCCTCACAATGGATAAATCCTTCCGGGACGCGCCGCGCGAGATAGCAAAGCTCTCGGCACCCCGGCCAGTGGGAATTGTCAGCCGTCCGCGCGTAGTGGCGCTGCTTTCGCAGGCCCTCGACAGCGGTGCATGCTGGCTGGCTGCGCCTGGTGGATACGGCAAGACCACCGCGGTGATCGACTTTCTGGAACACGGCGGGCTGGAACAAGGCGGGCCGGAGCAAAGCGAATCGGCATACAACTGGTATCGGGTCGACACCGAGGACCAGGACGTTGCGCGGCTTTTCCATTATCTGACGCTGTCGCTCGACGGCAGGCATGCCGGCATGCCGGTCTTTGGTCCGGAATATGCCGACAATTCCGACGATTTCGCGCGGCTGTTCTTCCGCACCTATTTCTCGCGGCTTGATCCGGGCACGATCCTAGTCCTCGACGATCTGCATCGTGCCGATGCACCAGGCTTTCGCCGGACGCTGGCGATCCTGTTGCGCGAACGCCCCAATACCGTCCGCTGCATCTGCACATCGCGGATGCTGCCCGAGGGCGATGTCGCCGACCTCGTGCTGTCGGGACAGTTGCCGGTCCTCAACCAAACGCTGCTGGAGTTTTCGCCTGCGGAGGCTCGCAACCTCGTCACCGCCCGCTCGCAATCGCCGTCCGAGGTCGGCGACATTTCGGAGGCGCGCGGCTGGGCGGTGGGCCTTCTCCTGCTGGCCAATGCTGGAATGTACTACCCGCTTTCGCAGACCGGCCTTGCCGGAGGCGCCGGCCTTCGGGAGATTGTCGGACGTTATTTCCTGCGCGACATCGCGCCGGAGGACCAGGATCTGCTGATCAGGCTCAACCTTCTGCCGGAGATCAGCACGGACCTTGCCGATGCGTTCCTGGGTTCGCCGCAGGCTGCCCGCCTGCTGGTGCGGCTGCAGCATCGCCAGCTGCTGATCACGCGCGACGGTCCGGGCGGCGCCGCCTTCCAGCTGCATGACTTGTTGCGCGAATACCTTGCCGGCCTACTGGACCGGCGCGTGACGGAAGCGGACCGTTCCAGGCTGCGCGAGCAGGCAGCAAAGGTCCTGCACGAGGCCGGCAAAACCGACGCGGCAATCGTGCTGGCGTTGCAGGCGGGCGCCTGGCCGCTGGCACGCCAGCTCATTCTGGAGTGCGCTAACGGCGTTCTCTCGCAAGGGCGCAGGGCCAGCTTCGTCGAATGGTGCAACAGGCTGCCCCCCGACGAGATGGACGGGTGGGTCCATTATTGGCTGGGCGTCGCCTTCGCGTCGGACGATGCGAAGGCCGAGCCGCACTTCTCCAAGGCATGGCAAGCATTCGAGAACACCGACATGCGCGGCCAATGCCTGACGGTCGCGCGGGCGGTCGTAGTCAAGACCGCCAGCTGGCGTACGCATGAGGGGCTGGCGGATTGGACGCGCCGAGCCTCACAGGTTCTTGCCAAGGGGTTGCCGGAATTGGATCCGGAGGAACTCATGATGGTCAGGCTCGGCATCCTGCGGGCCGTCGATTTCGCCGAACCTGGCGAATTCGACGCCCATGACGCGAAGCGCCTCGTGAATGATATCCAGCAGCGCCTGACACATCTGCCGATCGAGGATTCGGTCGAGTTGCGCCTGCTGGCAAGCGAAGCGCTCATCGACTACGCGACCTCGTCGGGGCAGCGCGACATTTTTGCCAATGCCGTGGACAGCGTTGCCGCCGATCTCGAACATCCGGATATCCCACCGCTGGTGCTCGGCATGTGGCTGGTGTCCTTTGGCTCGGCCAGCGGCCGTTACTTCCCCTATTCGCGGCGCGGTTTTGTCTATGCCTCGGCCGAGGATGCGTTGCGACGCGCAACGGCGATAGGCGAGCAGCACGCCTTACGGGGCGTCGAGTTCAGCGCCCTCTACCAGCTCCAATTGCTGATGAAGCTTCACAACAGGTTCTCGGAGTTCAATGCGCTGGTCTCCCGACTGGGCGAGATCGCGGACAGCAGGTTCACCACCCAGGTCGCGGTCGTCGCCGACTGCCATGCGGCGATGCACACGCGCAACGGCGACTTCGCCAAGGCCTATCTCGACTGCGATGTCTTCATGGATGCGATCGAGCGGGCGAACGAGCCGATGATCGAGCGCTGGCCGCATTACGTCACCAAATACCAGGTCCTGCTGGCCGACCGGCGTCCGGCGGAGGCGATTGCGCTACTTCAGGGGATCGCCGAAAGGCTGAGCGGCGGCCCTCGCCAGCGTGTCGAACTCAGCATTCTAGCCGCACGGGCCCTGGAGCAGAAGTGGAACGGCGGCGCGTCCTATGGCACTCGTCTGGCTGAATTCATGGCGGCATTGCGCGAGGTCAATCCCTCGGCGATCTTGCTCAACCTGCCGGACTTGCTAGCCGAGCTGATCGCCGATGCGCTGGAGCGAAAGATCGATGTCGATCTCTGCCGCCGCGTCGTTCGGGCGCGATATCTGGTCCCGCCCGCTGGTCGCCCCGCCCAGTGGCCTTGGCCGCTCAGGATACACTTGATGGGAGGCTTCCGCCTCGAGATCGATGGCGCCGAGGTCGCGCCCGGTGCCAAACCTACCCGCGCTCTCGACATATTGCGCATTATCTGCCTGTCGAGGGATCAGGTCTGTTCGGTGGAAACCCTGCAGGATTGGCTCTGGCCCGACCTCGACGGCGACCAGGCCAAAGCGGCCTTGGAGCAGGCGCTGCATCGTCTGCGCAAATTGCTCGGGCAAGGCGAACTCGTAACGCTGAGAGAAGGCCGTTTGCGGCTCGCTGCCGACAAGGTCTGGATCGATCTGCAGGATTGGGAAGACCGGCTGAAACCCGTTCTGTCGGGCCAAAGAGACAGCGCAATCGAGGAGCAGGAGATGCTGCTGGAAGGCTTTGTCGGCCCGCTTTTCTCGAATGGCCCGACGCCCGCCTGGTCGAACGCCGCGGCCGACCGGGTGCGGGACGGGTTGGTGGAGCTTGCCGTGCGGATCGCCAAACACTGGCAGAGCCGAGGCAACGCAGATCGGGCACGCCAAGCGTGCCGGCGTGCGCTCGATTTCTACCCGGAATCGGCCAAACTCCATGGCACGCTCATCCAGGAGAGCCTCTCCAGAAACGACCACGCCGGCGCCATCGAGGATTACCGGCGCTATGAACGCGCGCTCGCTTCGACCGGCGATGACGAGCCCTCGCCTTTGCTGCGTTCGCTCGTGCGCCCGTTTCTCTAGACCGGTTCATCGTTTCACGGAAACGCCGAACCGCTCTATCTCTTTATTTTTTCGCAGTTCCGGACGGAAAACCGTCCACACTTTTCCTGGAATTGCTCTGGCGCAGCTCAGAACTCTGTAAGCCGTCCGTAAGTCGCGGTCTGGGAACCTCGGCCCGTCGATCAAAACCGATCGCCGGAGGCCTGAAGCCCCCGATACCAACACTCACAGGAAGGAAAAGGTCATGCCGTATACTGCCAGAGCAACTTCGAGAGTGCGTGCCGGCACCATCCGCGCTGGAGCCACAAGACTTTCCGACCAGCTCAGGATCGGGCCTTGGTCGCTCCTCTCGCCCGAAGCTGTCATACAGCAAAAGTACAACTCCCTTGGAGGCGCCGGCTTCGCCGAGATCGAGAGGAAGGAGACTGGAAAAGCCTGGTATCTCAAGAACGGCTCATGCATTTGTTACAACGATGCCATGCACGACGCCTTTGAGATCCACGGCGACATCTACAGGAAATGGATTGCGCTTGGCGGTCTCGCGTGGGGCATTCCCTACACCGACGAAACCGGAACTCCCGACGGCGTCGGGCGATACAATCACTTCAACAACAATACCGCTTCGATCTACTGGACACCGAATACCGGTGCTCAAGCGATTTGGGGGGCAATTCGCAGCAAATGGGCAGCAATGGGCTGGGAGCGCTCGGTTCTCGGCTATCCGGTCACCGACGAAACCGGAACTCCCGACGGCGTCGGGCGCTACAACCATTTTGCCAATGCCGGCTCGATCTACTGGACACCGAACACCGGAGCCAACGTGGTGTACGGTGACATCCGCAAGAAGTGGGAAAGCCTGGGCTGGGAACAGTCATATCTGGGGTACCCAACCACCGACGAGACCGAATTTGCCGACGGTGGCCGTGCCAATCTGTTTGAAAACGGCGGCATATACTGGTGGCCCGACACCGGCGCGATCGACCTTCGAGATGTCGTCGTCCACTATACCGGCCTCCATTGCTTCGGCGAGACCGACTGGGATCAGGGGTCGAGTGCGGACGAGCCCTATGTCATCGTCAGCGTGACAACGCCGCAGATGGCCGACACCAAGCGCAGCCAGGTCTATGGCGACGTCGATGCGGGAGATACGAGACCCGACCTGATGGAGGTCTATCGAGGCAAGCCCTACGGCATCAATATCGGTACGGTGCTGATGGAAAACGATTTCGGCGATCCAAACAAGTACAAGGACGAAGTGCAGAAGGTCGTGATGGGCGTCCATACGGCGGGTACGCTGGCTTTGGGCCTCATTCCGGTGGCAGGACCTATCATTGCCGCAATAGCCGGCCCGGCCCTGGGATCCTTGATGCCATCGATCGGCGGCGCCATCAGCGATCTCTTCGATTGGGGCGATGACAGGATCGGGAGCGCGACAGTGACCATCTCCGCAAAGCAGATGGTGTTGCTCGCGGCACGTACGAACAATACCACCTTCAGCGGGATTGGGTTCAAAGTGGAAACGCCCCTGATTTCCGGCGAAGGGGCGTCCTACAAAGCCTATTTTGGCTTTGTGCCTGCCTAGTCTAGGCCAATCGCCCCGGCAAAAAAGCTTGCCGGGACAATCAACTTACCAGCCCCGCCTTCCGTTGGCGGGGCTGACGTTCGCGACTGAGAGATTTATTTCCGTAGCGGTCGTCACAAGGCGGTCCGGATGCGCCAGCGGCCGATCAGCATAGCGGGCAGTCACCTCAACGACACTGCCGCAGCCAGCGAGGCCGAGCCGGGACCGACAGAACCGGATCAGGCGGCGCGCAACCCGACGCCATGACGGCCGACATCAATCAGGATAGAAGAGAACCGTGACAAGAGCGGGCACGCATCACACCAGTCCGCGCTTGGCCATCATTGCTTCCGGTGAAGGCATCTTGCCGCGGAAGGCGGTGTAGAGTTCTTCGGGATCCTTCGAGCCGCCAGCGGCGTAGATGTTCTTGCGCAGCCGCTCGGCCAGTGCCGGATTGAACGGATCGCCCGTCTCCTCGAAGGCGGCGAAGGCGTCGGCATCGAGCACTTCCGACCACATGTAGGAATAATAGCCGGCCGAATAGCCGTCGCCGGCAAAGATGTGGCCGAAATGCGGGGTGCGGTGACGCATGGCGATGGTATCGGGCATGTTAAGCCGTTCCAGCGTTTCGGCTTCGAAACGAAGCGGCTGGTCCGGTGCATCCGGCCGGGCGTGGTAAGCCATGTCGACCAACGCCGAGGCAGTGAACTCGACCGTGGCGAAGCCCGCGCCGAAGGTGCGCGCCGCCAGCATCTTGTCGACCAGCGCCTTTGGCATCGGCTTGCCGGTCTTGACATGCAGCGCATGTTTTTCCAGCACCGCCGGTACCGTCAGCCAGTGCTCGTAAAGCTGCGAAGGCAGTTCGACGAAATCGCGGCTGACCGAGGTGCCAGCGACCGACGGCCAAGTGACGTCGGTCAGCATGCCGTGCAGAGCATGACCGAATTCGTGGAACAGCGTCTTGGCTTCATCGACCGACAGCAAGGCGGCCTCGCCGGCCGGCGGCTTGGCGAAGTTCATGATGTTGTAGATGACCGGCTTCGAGCCAGGGCCAAGCCTGTAACCGGATTTCAGCGCGCTCATCCAGGCGCCGGAGCGCTTCGAAGGCCGCGCGAAATAGTCGGCGAGGAACAGGCCGCGCTCGCTGCCGTCGGCATTCTTCACCACGAAAACACGTGCGTCCGGATGCCAGGTGGCAATGCCCTTCTTTTCTTCGAAAGAAATGCCGAACAATCGTGTTGCCACGTCGAAACAGGCGTCGATGATGCGGTCTAGCTGCAGGTACGGCTTCAGCTCGGCCTCGTCGAAGGCGAATTTCTCTGCGCGCAGCTTCTCCGAATAGAAGCGCCAGTCCCAGGCGGCGAATTTCTCGTTGCTGCCGGCCTCGGCCGCCAGCCGCTGCAATTCGGCCTGGTCGCTTGCGGCCTTCTCCACCGCCTTTTCCCAGACCGGATCGAGCAGCGCGTGCACCGCCTCCGGCGTCTTGGCCATGGTATCGTCGAGCTTCAATGCGGCGTAGGAAGCATAGCCGAGCAGCTTCGCCTTCTCGGCGCGCAGGCGCAGCATGTCGCGCACCACGTCCGTATTGTCGGTGGCGCCGCCATTCTGACCACGCATGATGAAGGCGCGGAACGCCGTCTCGCGCAGGTCGCGGCGTTCTGAGAAGGTCGAGAACGGCTCGTAGATCGACCGCGACAGAGTGACGGCGTAGCGGCCCTTCTGGCCGCGCATCTCGGCGGCTTCCGCCATCGAGCTTTTCAGGAATTCCGGCAGGCCGGCAAGATCGGCCTCGTCGAGGAACAACGCCCAGTCGCGCTCGTCGGCAAGCACGTTCTGGCCGAAATTGGTGCCGAGCGACGACAATTCCTCGTTGATCGAGGCCAGCCGCTTCTTGCCTTCGGCGTCGAGCATGGCGCCGGAGCGAACGAAGTTTTTCCAGGTCTTTTCCAAGACCCGCAGCGTTTCGGCATCGAGCTTCAAAGCATCGCGGCGCTGATAGAGGTGGTCGATGCGGGCGAATAGGCGTCCGTTCATCGAGATTGCCGAGAAGTGCCGCGACATCTTCGGCGAGATGTCGCGCTCCAGCGCCTGGATCGCCTCGTTGGTGTGGGCGCCGGCGCGGCACCAGAAGATCGACGAGACATGGTCGAGAGCCTCGCCGGCAAGCTCGAGCGCGGCAAGCGTGTTTTCGATGGTCGGCGTCCCGGTGTTGCCGGCAATCGCCTCGATCTCGGCTTCATGCGCCTTCAGGGCCGCGTCGAAGACCGGAGAAAAATCGCCATCGCCGATGCGCGTGAAATCGGGCAGGCCGAGCGGCCCTTGCCATGCGGTCAGCGGATGGGCGGCGAGGTCGACGGCGGATGGCATGGGCAAACTTTCGCTGAGTGGCGGGAGGAGATGGATCGTCACCGATGTAAGGCGCCGGCCGGTTGCGCGCAACAGCGGCCCCAGTTCATGGTTCCGTCAGTAACCGTCGCAATTTTCGGCGATCGCGGCTTGCGAACTGGCGCTGATCTGGTCGTTGGCGACCGCGAAAGTCTCCTGCATCAGCATGTCGTTGCTGGGAAAATCATAGCAGGCGATCACAGTGGTGACGCCGCCCTCCGTCTTCTCGATCCGGTGGCGGATTTCGGCCCCGGCGACGGCGCCCTGCCACTCGACGATCGAGGCGATGAATTCCTGCTTGCTTTGCACGACGCCGAGGTCGTCGAGCTTGATGCGGACGTTGTCGGCGAGCAGGTCCGACAATTCGGTGCGGTCGGCGACCAGCAGTGCCGAATACCAGCGGTCTATGATCGCGCTATCGTCGGCGCCGGCAACATTTGCTGAGCACAGCAGTGCCGCCGCCGCGAACGCGAACCGAGCTCGCATCATGCCCCTCGTCTCCTACTCCGTCTCCGGCCGCTCGAAATCGCCTGTGTCCTTGTTCATCACCCAAAGCTCGCCGGTCGAAATATCGAACCAGGCACCGTGCAGCGACAGCCGCCCCTTGCCTTCGAGGATCGAAACACAAGGGAAGGTGCGCAGATTGGCTATGGAATAGCGGATCGAGATGCGCTCCAGCGCCGTCTGGCGCTCGGTCGCGGTCATGAAGGTGCTGGACGATACGGTCTCGGCCGCAGGCGCGATCAGGCTCATCCACTTGCCAATGAAATCGCCCGGCGACAAGGGTGCGGCCGTGGTGTCGAGTGCCGCGCGGATGCCGCCGCAGCGGCCGTGGCCCATCACCACGATGTTCTTGACCTTGAGGCTCTGCACGGCAAATTCGAGCGCCGCCGATGTCGAGTGGAACTGATCGTCGGGCGCATAGGGCGGCACCAGATTGCCGACATTGCGCAGCACGAACAACTCGCCGGGCCCGGCGTCGAAGATCGCTTCGGGCGCGGCCCGCGAATCGCAGCAGGCGACGATCATCGTTTCGGGTGCCTGGCCCTCCCGCGCCAGCGAGCGATAACGGCCGCTTTCGGTGAGATAGCGGCCGCTCATGAAACTGCGGTAGCCGGTGAGAAGATGCTCGGGAAGATGGGGCATGGGCAGCGGTGGGAGCCTTTCCGGGTTGAAGGCAGCTCGGGTCAATCCCGAAAGGCTCTAGCGCATCGGCCCGAAAATCGGAACCGATTTTCGGAAAGCACCGAGACGCAGGTTCAAAGCGTGGAGCCTACTCTGCCCCAAGTGGACGCACCTCGCTCCAGCCACGTCCCGACAGTCGAAGCAATTGAATCCGGCCAGCGTATTCCTAGACTATTCCGCGATCTCCAGCAGGGTCGATATCAGCAGCCGGCGCTCGTCGGCGGAAAGAATATCCGAACCGAACAGATTCATGCTGCGAAGTCCCTCGATGGCGAGATAGCAGATCAGCAGCGCCTTGAGGTTCGGCGTCTCCTCCTTCAGCCGTTCGAACACCTGCCGCCTGAACGATTTTATCGGCGTCAGGAAGTCGGGATCCTCGGCGATAGCCGAAAATATCCAGGATGCCGATGGCTTCGACTCCTCGGCATGCTCGGCCGAAAGCCTGATATAGGCGGCGAGCGGGCTCTCGCCGCTGCCGCTGTTCTTGCGGGCGGCCTCCAGCGCCTGTTGGAATGCGCTGAGATAATCCTCCACCAGCGCCTGCATCAATTTCGCCTTGGTCGGGAAATTGTAGAGAAGACCACCCTTCGACACGCCGGCACGGCTGGCAACAGCGTCCAGCGACAGGCTGCCAGGACCCGTCTCGCGCGCTACCGCGGCGGCAGCAGCGAGAATTTTTTCGCGCGAATTTGCTCTGCGGACCTTCATCAATCGTTCCCCATTCATTAGCTTAGGCGGAATTGACAAGACCGTCCAGACGGTACAGTAAGATCGCCATCATTTGAAATTGGGACCAGTCACAGGTATGTGTTCCGGTCATCCGACCGTTATGCTGGGCCATGGCCGAGGGAACTGTTCGTGATCAAGCGCTTCATCATCGCCTTCATTCTGCTCGTGCTGGTGTGCGGCGGCATCGTCGGCTTCAACCTGTTTCGCGACAATGCGATCAAACAGTTCTTCGCCACCATGAAGCCGCCGGCCGCGACCGTGTCGACAGTCATCGTCAAACCGATGTCCTGGACGCCCGGCATCGAGGCGATCGGCACTGTCAGTGCCGTGCGCGGCGTCGACCTGACGGTCGAAACTGCTGGCATCGTCAAGGACATCCTGTTCCATGCCAATCAGAAGGTCGCCGCCAACGCCGTCCTGCTGCAACTTGACGATGCCGTCGAGCGAGCCGACCTCGTCGCGTCGAAGGCGCAAGCCACCTCCGACCAGACGACGCTGATGCGCGCTCTCGAGCTGCAGAAGCGCGGGGTCGGCACCGATGCTACGCTCGACACGGCGCAGGCAGCAGCATCGGTCTCAGCCGCGCAGGTAAACAAGCTGCAAGCGGTGCTCGACCAAAAGCAGTTGACCGCCCCCTTCAAGGGTACTGTCGGTATCCCGAAAATCGACCTTGGCCAGTATCTCACACCCGGCACCGCCGTAGTGACCTTGCAGGACATGGATACGATGCGTGTCGATTTCACCGTGCCGGAGCAGCAGCTTCCGCAGCTGAAGATCGGACAGAGGGTGCGGTTGGGCGTCGGCGGCGGCGACATGCCGTTCACCGGCAGCATCCGCGGCATCGATCCGAAGATCGACCCGACCAGCCGGCTGGTGACGGTAAGGGCGGAGGTCGGCAATCCCGAAGGTAAGCTGACGCCGGGCCAGTTCGTCCAGGTGCGCGTCGAACTGCCCGAGGAGAACGACGTGCTGGCGCTGCCGCAGACGGCGCTGACCTCCAGCCTGTACGGCGACTTCGTCTTCGTGGTGCGCCCGGCCAAATCCGCCGAAGCCAACGGCGCGGCTCCCGAGGCAAAGCCGGAAGAAAAGCCGGCTGCAGATGCTGCCAAGCCGGCGGCCGAAGCACCCGCGGCAAAACCCGACGAAAAGCCGGCCGCTACCCCAGCCAAACCGGCAGCGGAAGCCAAGCCGGCAGCGGAAGAACAGAAGCCGCAGCTCGTGCTCGCCCAGGTGTTCGTCAAGCCAGGCCGCCACAACGCCGGCCTGGTCGAGATCCTGGAAGGCATCCAGCCCGGCGACGAAGTCGTTACGGCCGGCCAGAACCGGCTCTCCAACGGCATGTCCGTTGCCGTCGACAACACGATCGATCCGAGCAAGCCGGGGAACCAGCAGGCAGCCCAGCAATGAGCTTTTCCGACCTCTTCATCCGCCGCCCGGTTCTCTCGACCGTGCTTGCCTGCATGATCCTGCTTCTGGGTTTTCAGGGCATCTTCAACCTTTCGATTCGGCAGTATCCAGAGGTTGAAGAAACGGCCATCACCATCACCACGGCCTATCCCGGTGCCAGCGCCGACCTGATCCAGGGGTTCATTTCCGCGCCGATCGCGCGTGCCGTCGCTTCGACCGAAAACATCGATTATGTCACGTCGTCGAGCCGGCCGTCCTCCAGCACCGTGACGGTGCAGATGAAGCTCGGCTCCGACCCCGACGTCGCGCTGAACGAAGTCTTGTCGAAGGTTCAGAGTGTTCGCGGCGATCTGCCGGACGAAACCAAAGACCCGGTGATCGTCAAGGGCACTGGCCAGCAGTTCGCGATGATGTACATATCGATGCAGAATCCGAACATGACACCGGAACAGCTCACCGAATATATCGAGCGTGTCGTGCGGCCGCGTATCTCGACGGTCGAAGGTGTCGCCGACGTGCAGATTTTCGGCGCCGCCGAATATTCGATGCGTGTCTGGATCGACCCGATCAAACTGGCGGCGCGCGGCGTGACGGCGGCGGAAGTGCTGACCGCCATCAACGAATCGAATTTCCTCTCCGCGCCCGGCGATACCGAAAACGAATATGTGGCTTCCTCGATCACGGTTCGCTCGACCCTGCAGACGCCGGAGGCTTTCGCTGCCCTTCCGCTCCGCTCGAAAGACGGCAATGTGGTGAGGCTGCGCGACGTGGCCCGCGTCGAGCTCGCCGCGGCGAGCACCGACACCAGGGTCACGTTCAACGGCAAGCCCGGCATCTTTCTCGCCATCTTTCCGACGCCGGCCGCCAATCCACTGACCACCGCGGCGGCGATCCACAAGATTGTGCCAACGATCCAGGAGACGCTGCCGCTCGGCATGACGATCGAGATCGTCTACGACTCGACCGAGCAGATCAGCGCGTCGATCGAGGAGGTGTTCAAGACCATCGGCGAGGCGGTCGCCATCGTCATCGTCGTCATCCTGCTCTTCCTCGGCTCGTTCCGCTCGGTGCTGATGCCGATCGTGACCATTCCGCTGTCGCTGATCGGCGTCTGTTTCCTGCTGTTTTCTTTGGGTTATTCGATCAACCTTTTATCGTTGCTGGCCATGGTGCTGGCGATCGGACTGGTTGTTGACGATGCCATCGTGGTGGTGGAAAACATCCACCGCCACATGGAGGAAGACGGCTTGTCGCCGATGCAGGCGGCCTTCAACGGCATGCGGGAGATCTCGTCCGCCGTCGTCGCCATGACGATAACGCTGGCCGCGGTGTTCGCGCCGCTGGCCTTCACCGGCGGCCTGACAGGCGCACTGTTTCGCGAATTCGCGGTGACGCTTGCCGGCTCGGTGGTGCTTTCGGGTGTCGTCGCCCTAACCGTCACGCCGATGATGTCGGCACGCATCCTGAGGGCCGGGTCGCACAGCCGCTTCCAGCGCATTGTCGACAACACGTTCGGGCGCGTCGAACACGTCTACGAGCGGCTGGTCAGCGGCTCGCTGAAATATCGCCCGGTGACGCTGATGATCGTCATCGCACTGGTCGCCACGACCGGCTTCATGTTCACAAAGACCGCGAGCGAACTGGCGCCGGAAGAAGACCAGGGCTTCTTGCTGTCTATTGTGAACGCGCCGCGTTACGCGACGTCGGACTACACCGAGACCTATGTGAACCAGATTCTCGGGCTGGTGAATGATATCCCCGAAACCAGGGCACGGTTCTCCGCCGTCGCGTTCCAAGGCCCGACCAACAGCGCTTTCGTCGGCTTTGCGTTCAAGGACTGGGCCGAGCGCGCGCGCAGCTCGAAGGAACTTCAGGAAGACATCACTGCCCGCCTTGCCAAGGTGGCAGGCGTCGAGGCTTTCGTCTTCGCACCACCGACGCTGCCCGGCTCCGGCGGCGGCCTGCCAATCACGATGGTGGTGCGCTCGACCGGGGAGGCCTCCCAGGTGTACGAGGCCGCCGAGAATATCAAGAACAAGGCGCAGGCCTCCGGTCGCTTCCTCGCCGTGCAGAATTCCATGTCCTACGATGCGCCGCAAGTGACAGTGACGATCGACCGCGACCGCGCCGCGGCACTCAACCTGCCGATCGCCGAAATCGGCCGGACGCTGACCCTCTTGGTCGGTGGCGCCGAGGTGGCGCAATTCGACCGCGAATCCAACAGCTACGACATCATCCCGCAGGTGCCGCAGCAATTCCGCGACAATCCCGAAAAACTTGGGGAGTATTTCGTGCGCAGCGTCTCGGGTGAGATGGTGCCGCTCTCTGCGGTGGTGAAGATCTCGACCAACGCGTCGCCGGCGGCGATCGAGCAATTCAACCAGTTGAATTCCGCAACGATTTCCGCCTTGCCGCTTCCTGGCGTCACCACCGGCGACGGTTTGAAAGCGATCGAGGATATCGCCAAGGAGAGCCTGCCGGACACTTTCTTCATCGACTATACCGGTCAATCGCGGCAGGAGAAGGAACAGGGCTACACGATCATCATCGCCTTCGCGGCGGCAGTGCTCGTCATCTACCTGGTGCTGGCGGCGCAGTTCGAAAGCTTCCGCGATCCGTTGATCATCATGATGGCGGTGCCACTCTCGATCTTCGGCGCGATCGTGCCGCTTAATATCGGGCTCGGCACCCTCAACATCTACACCCAGGTCGGCTTGATCACCTTGATCGGCCTGATCACCAAGCACGGCATCCTTCTGGTCGAGTTCGCCAACCAGCAGCGTGAAATGCACGGCATGCGGCGGCGCGATGCGATCATCGCCTCGGCCAGGGTGCGGCTGCGGCCGATCCTGATGACGACGGCGGCGATGGCGCTAGGCGTGGTGCCGCTGATCATCTCCAGCGGCGCCGGTGCCGCGGCACGCTATTCGATGGGCCTGGTGATCTTCACCGGCATCCTGGTCGGAACCATGTTCACGCTGTTCGTGGTGCCGATGTTCTACACCTTTATCGCCAGCAAGGACCTGCCGCATCACGCCGAAAAGCCGGATCCGAAGCTGATGCCGGCGATGCCGGATTAGATTGTACTGATATTGTACAATAAAAGGCCGGATTTCCGGCCTTTTTGAGAGCGACGAGAGCAGCATCGCTCACTTGACGATGACGATGCTGGTGTTGGCCGGGCCGAAGACCTCGACGAGCTGGTAGAAATCGGCGGCGTTGTCCGGATGCAGACGCACGCAGCCATGCGAGGCCGGCTGGCCGAGGCGCTTGATGGCGCTTGTCGCATGTACGGCGTAGCCGCCGTTGAAGAACACCGAATGCGGCATCGGGGCGTTGTCGTATTTCTTCGAATACCAAATTTCATGCATGCGGGTCGGCTTGAACGAACCGGTCGGTGTGACGTGCGTCCTGTCGCCCGTCGAAACCTTCCAGGCGAATGTCGGCCGGCCGTCGACCAGAATTTCCATGGTCTGCTGCGATAGCGACACACGCGCGACGATCTTGTTGGCGGCGGCGTGGGCTGCGCCGTTGCCGGCACTGACAAGCAAGGCAGTACCGGTGATGACGGCGGCGGCGATGTTGATGAGCTTGGCGGAAATGGCAGTGTACATGATGTCTCCCCTATTCTGCCGGTCGGGGCCGGCCCAATTCATGACCGGCTTATCGGGGCGTCATGTTTCAAGCCGATTTCGCAAGATGCTCGTTTGTGTTTCGATTCTGTTTCCCCTGGTTAACAGAAAAGGTCCGTGCAAAGCAGCTTGCAGTTGCACGACGTCGTCATGACGGGTGGCGTGTTTGCCTAGGCGGATCGGCCAAACCGCGGCGCCAATACGCGATTGCCTTTCGTTTGATAGGAATTCACCTGACTCCGAAACCGAGCTGCAACAAAGCGCAGCGTCGGCGGCATGATCCGGATACAGCGAACAGGCAAAGTTGATCTAACGAAAACAGCGGGCAACGAACGATCGGAAGCCAACACTGTTTTCGCTACGGCCTGGATTGATCTGGACACTTTCCAGCCTGCGCGTCGACCGGCTCAAGCCCCTCTGGCGGGGGCGGCTTAGGGCCGTTGAGGATGCGCGGCGCCTCCGGCAACTTGCAGCCGAGAGGACCGAAGGCCCGCGCCGCAACGGGGGGCTCCGCTGGCGGCGCGGGCGCTTCGGGGGGTCCCCTGAAGTGCCCGTAAATTCCAATTTTGAGGAACGAACAGGATGAAAACGAAATTCGCCGCTTCCGTGCTTTCCGCCCTGCTTTACGTCCAGGGGCTGCTCGGCATTGCCGGCCTCGCCACCGTGCTGCTGAAGGAACGTGCTCATGCCGGCGAGGTCAGTACGATCGGTGACATGCCGTCCGGCCCATCGCTTCTCGTGGTGCGCTGAAGAGCATCGGACCCCAAAGTGGAAACCGGTTTTGGGAAAACCCGATGTTCAAGACAAAAGGGTGGCTGTCCTGCATTCAATCGGCGAATTGCGTCGGCGGATCGAACCGGTAACCGGCACCCCGTATGGTGGTGATGGTTTCGGTATCGAGCTTGCGGCGCAGCCGCACGATGCGCGAATCGATCGACCGATCGAAGGCTTCGGCATTTTCGGCGGGCGCGGCGGCGATGATGTCGTCCCGCGTCAGCACCTTGCGCGGGCTGGCCAGGAACAGCCTGAGCAGCGCCACCTGCCCGGGGGACAGCTGTTCTTCCGTTCCCGAGCGGTGCATGACAATGGCCGATCGGAGATCGACGGTCGCGTTCTCCAGCACGATCAGTTCCCCGGCGCTCCTGCCGCGCCGAGCCAGAAGGCCGCCGACGCGAGCCGCAAGCTCCCTGACATTGAGCGGGCTTTCGACGACGTCGGCGGCGCCGAGTTCGAGCGCCAGAACCTTGTCGACCAGATCGGCCGGGCGGCAGATCAGGATGAAATCCGGTCCACCTTCGCCGCCATGTCGCCTGAGCAGGTCGCGCCCCTCCGCCTGGCTGACGCTGTCGCCGACAACCACGACATCGATACCCTTTTCCGAAAGCAGCGATTCGGCCTCCCACGGCTGTCGTGCCGCACGGACGTCATGACCGCGCCGCTCGAGATGATCGGCGAGATCGGTGGCAATTACTTCAGCGACGGAAACAAGCGCGATAACGGATCGTGCAGCCATGTTTTTCTACCCCGCATACGGCAACCCAAGAAGAGTGCTGGACATCATGTTTATACCCAATCTACTTTCCACTGAAAGCGGGAGCGAAAGCATCGTGCGTGCACGAATTGTCATCGTCGAGGACGAGCCCGACCTGAGGGACGCGGTCGCCGAGTATCTCGGCGCCAGCGGCTATGATGTGGCCACGGCCGAAAGTGCGGCGGCGGCGCGCGACCTCTTGGAAGTGCAGTCCTTCCATCTTGCCATTCTCGACATCGCCATGCCGGGCGAGGACGGCCTGTCGCTCGGGCGCTGGATGCGGTCGAAAATGCCGATCGGCATCATCTATGCGACGGCCGCCGGTACTGCGCTCGACCGCATCGTCGGACTGGAGCTCGGCGCTGACGACTACATCGTCAAGCCTTACGAATTGCGCGAAGTGCTGGCCAGGGTGCGCAGCGTGCTGCGCCGCGTTCCGGAGCCGACCGAGCCACAAAAGGCCAAGGCTGAAACATCCGGCGGCCGCCGGTCCGTGAGCTTTGGACCCTTTCACGCCGATCTCGACGGCAGGCTCGTCACCGGCGCCAACGGCGCGGTCATTGACATGGCCAAGAGCGAGTTCGACGTGCTGGAGGTGTTCCTGACGCGCGCCAACCGGCTGTTGACGCGGGCGGCGATCTCCGAGGCGATCGGTTTCGTCGAGGATCCGGAATCGTCCCGCGCCGTCGACATCCGCATCATGCGGCTGAGAAAGAAGATCGAGGCGGATCCGGCCAATCCGAAATTCCTGCGCACGGTGCGCGGCGAAGGCTATATCTTCTCGCTGCCAGTCGGTGAAAATAACTAAGGCGGCGGCTTGAGGAAGCCGCGGCCAGGAAATGACGGCTGATCATGACGGCTGAAACAACACGCGTGGACGTGCAGGGCGCCAGACAGGGCGCGGCGATGGTGGCCGTGCATGTGGTTCGCCGGCTGCGCGAAGCCGGTGACTGGCAGCGCGAGATGGAGGGTATCCTCCAAACGCTTTGCGAAGCCATGGATTGTCACCGCGGCATCCTGTTTCGCCTGCGCGAACTGCCCGGCCAGGGCTTCGCCCAGTCGGTCGCCGCTTATTGGATCGCCCCCCGGTTTGGCGGCGAGCTGGCGTCACCGACCGTTATCATGCAGTCGGTCGTCGATTCGGACCCATTGCTGGAACGGCTGGCGGAGGACGAGCGTCAAGGCAAGATCTTCGCCGGGCACACACGCGATCTCGAAGGCTTTCTGCGGACGGATTTCGAAAAGCAGAACATCAAGTCGTTCCTGTCGGTGTCGGTCTTTTCGCACGGTAATTTGTGGGGCACGCTGGCGATCAACGACTGCATCCACGAACGCGAATGGACCGACCAGGAAGAGGCGGCGCTGCACATGGTGGCACTCGCCATCGGCGATGCCATCGAACGGTCGCCGTCCGACGCGCATGCCAGCGACGTCATTCGCCGCACCATGCTGCAGGCCTCGCTCGACGCCATCATCGTCATCGACGAGACCGGCTCGATCATCGAATTCAATCCGGCCGCCGAGAAGATGTTCGGCTATCGGCGCAGCGCCATCCTCGGCAAAGACCTGCTCGATACGGTCGTGCCGGAATATTATCGCAAGGGCTATGCGTCGGGCGCCGAATACATGTCGGGCCGCGGCGCGCCGATGGTCGGCCAACGGCTTGAAACGGTCACCCAGAATGCCGCCGGCGAGGTTTTTCCGATCGAGCTGACGGCAACCGAGATGCGCGTCGCCGATCGCCAGCTGATCTTCGGCTCCATCCGTGACCTGCGCGACAAGTTGCGGGCTGAGGAGGAAATCAATCGCCAGCGCGAAAAACTGCACCAGAACGAGAAGATGGCGGCGATGGGCTCGCTGCTCGCCGGCGTGTCGCACGAGCTCAACAATCCGCTGGCCGTGGTTGTCGCCCAGTCGACGCTGCTGCACGAATTCGCCGCCGATCCGCAGACCAAGGTGCGCGCCGAAAAAGTGCGCGCCGCTGCCGAGCGCTGCGGCCGTATCGTCAAGAGCTTCCTGTCGATGGTCCGCCTGCACCCGGCCGCACAGGCCGAAACCGACCTCAACCAGGTGATCCGCGCCGCACTCGAAGTGACCGCCTATGGCGCACGGTCGAGCGGCATCATCATCGACACCGATTTCGCCAGCGGCCCGCTGCTGGCCATGGCAGATGCCGACCACGTGACGCAGGTGGCCGCCAACTTCCTCATCAACAGCCAGCATGCCTTGGCCGGCGTTGCCGGCGACCGCCGGATCAAGGTCCGGACGTTTCGCAGCGACCGCGGCAATCCCGGATTCTCGGTCGAGGATAACGGACCAGGCGTGCCGGAAGCGATACGTTCACGCATATTCGAATCCTATTTCACCACCAAGCCGGTCGGTGTCGGTACCGGCATCGGTCTGTCGATCTCGAAATCGATCATCGAGCGGCACAATGGCAATATCTGGTTCGAGGAGGTTTCGCCGAGAGGTGTGCGTTTTGTCGTGCAGCTGCCGGCGATCGCGGCCGGCGCGGCCGCCGCCGGCGAAGCTCCGTCGCGGTCGAGCGGCTTGCGTCACGCGCTGATCATAGACGATGAGCCGGATGTCGCCGCGTCCCTGTCCGACATTCTGGAGTTGATGGGCATCAAGTCGCGGATCGTGCCGGCCTGGGTCTCGGCCGCCGCTACGCTGAGTGGCCATGTCCCGCCGGACATCGTGTTTTCCGATTTGCGCATGCCCGGCACCAGCGGCATAGCCGCCTATCGCGAGCTACTCGCCGAATTGCCGGGTCTGGCGCGGCGCTTCGTGCTTGTCACCGGCGATCTGATCGGCGCGAAAGGCGAGATCGAGGCGCTGCCGGCGCCGCAGCGGCCGCCAATCCTCGAAAAACCGTTCAGCACGCTGGATGTGCGCGGCGTGCTCTCGGCCATTGCCGAGCAGGCTGCTCTGGGCGGCTAGACTCCGCCATCTCTCCCGGAAGAAAAAAGAGCTCCCGGCCGACATTGCGGCGGGAGCCTGACTGGAGTGCTGGAGGGCGCTCGCAAAATCAAAAAACGTTCGGCGTATCGGCCAGCGGGGCGGCGTTGGCGATCATGCGGACCGGCCGTGCCTTGCCCGACTGGGCGGCGATGACGCGCAGGCAGTCCAGGCTCTCGGCGCCCCAGGCCTGCCCCTTGCAGGCGAAATCGATCTCCGAAATCGGCAGGCGCGCCGTCTTGGTGCTGGTCGTCGCGCCATCGATGAGGTTGGCCGGCGGGTTCAGTGAGGCGAAGGCCGGACCGACGGTCGGCGTCAACGCCATGCCGGCAAATGCGGCGGACGCCAGCAGCATGAACATCGCCATTGGATGATCACTGGCGCGCTGGCGCAGCGCCAGCTTCGGGCGCCGGTCGTTACGTTGGGGACCCTGCTGGCGAAGGTCGGTATTGGTGACCTGGATTTTCGTACGCATCGTCGTTTCCTTCGGTCTTCTTCTTTTCTCTGTTGAAACGAACCTAATCGCACCTTGTAACCGGCCAACGATGATGGATTAACGATTGTGTAACCGGCATGAAACCAAGCCCGCGGCCATTCCTGGGCGAACCGATCAGGCGTAGCTGGCAGCACCGGTGGCATTCTCGTTTTCAGCTACCCACGGCACCAGATCCACGTCGCCTTTCCAGGCCCACGGAGCGTCGGGGTTCAACAAGTGTAAGGGGATTAACGTCCGGAATTCCCGGGATTTTCCTGGCTTCGATCGTTCGGACTCGGCTCTCAAATCCCGCTCGATTTCCCGTCAAAAATTCGCCCCATTTTCGCAAGCCATTGCATTTCAACGGGAAATATGCTTTTATTGAACGAGCATTCAATAAATAAAGAGCCTTTATGAACCCCCATCTGCGTGACGTGGCAATTCCCAACGATTGGGATCGGCGGGGGCTGCCGGGCTGGAGCTATCATTCCGACGCCTTGCTCGAACTCGAGAAAGAGCACGTCTTCCGCAATCATTGGCAGATCGCCGGCCATGTCTGCGACGTGCCGAACGCCGGCGACTATCTGACGATGGATGTGGTCGGCGAGCGGGCGCTGATCGTGCGCGGCAAGGATGGCGTTGTACGCGCCTTCAACAATATGTGCCGCCACCGCGGCAGTCGCGTTGTCGCCGACAGCCAGGGCACTTGCAAGAACGCGCTGGTCTGCCCTTTCCATGGCTGGGTCTACAATCTCGACGGCACACTGCGCGGTGCTGCCCGCCCGCGTTCCTTCCCCGACCTCGACCAGACCGAATTCGGCTTGATGCCGCTCGAGCTCGAAATCTGGATGGGCTTCATCTTCATCCGCTTCCGCAAGGGTGGGCCGCAGCCATCCGTGGCCGAGCTGTTGAAGCCGATCGAAGCCGAGATTGCTCATTATGGCGTAGTCGAGATGGTGCCGTCCCGGGGCATCTGGACCCAAAACACGCCGGTCAACTGGAAGTCGGTGCGCGACGTCGACAATGAAGGCTACCACGTCGCCATGGCACATCCGGCGCTGCAGGATCTTTACGGTGCGACCTATTTCGACGAGCCGTTCGTCAACGGCGTGTCGCGCTCGTTCGCCACTTACAATCCGCATGCCGGACGGCGCTGGAGCGTCGCGCAATATATCAAGCTCGCACCCGAGGCGAAGCACCTGCCGGAGCACCTGCGCAAGGCCTGGATCTACTACGGCATCTTCCCGAACAACGTGCTGTCGATCATGCCGGAATCGGTACAGTTCTATCAGGAATTCCCGCTGTCGACGGGTGAGACGCTGCTGCGCGGCGCCATCTACCGCTATCGCGACGAGACCAGGCAACAGGCGGCTGCTCGCTACCTGTCCTACCGCATCGATCGCGACACGCTGGCCGAGGACGTGCAGCTTTCGATATGGTCCAACGAATCCATGCTGTCCGAAGCCTTCGGAGGTTTTTACCTCTCCGATCTCGAATATGGCGTGCGCACCCACCACGACCATTTGCGTAAGCAAATTCCCGTGCTCGGATTGGAGACTGCGCCCGAGGAGAAGGATATGTGGGCACTCAACGAGGCGCTCAGATCACGCTCCTGACGCCCTGGTCCTCAGGCCCAAATGGCGACCGGAATGCCTAAACGATCGGCGAGCGGCGGATCCGGAAACGGCATTGCCTCGCCTCTGACGATGCGTCCGGCAACCACCATCATTGCCGCGGCGTCGAGGAAATCGTCGGCGGCCGCGCCGCGCGGCGGCGTCTGGTCGAGAAAATCCTCGCTATAGCCATGCTGGGCAAGCAGCGCCTTGCGTTCGGCCATGCCGGCCGGATTGATGTTGCCCCTGATCTTCTTGGGCAGGCGCATAGCGCGGTCGCCGTTCAGTTTGCAGAAGGCAACTTCCGGATGCGATTCGAAGACGCGGCTGCGCAGTTCGGGCCGCGCGATCAGCAGCGAATCGATCTCGCGGATCTTGGCGAAGATGCCGAAGGCCTGGATCGAGACGCCGCGCGGCGGATCTGATGTCGTCCTGGCCACCTCGCTTGCCTTGCGATGTGCGGCGTACCAGGCATCGAGCGTGGTGAAAGCTTCGATCTCGGCGTAGAGCGCGGCGCGGGAGGGGATGGCAAAGACACTGGACTGCCGGGCCCCGAGCAGCGGCCGCACCAGCGCCTCCGGGCCGCGACCGCCTCTTTGCGAGAAATCGGGCAGGCCGATCGGCATGTCGACCGCCACGATCGCATTGACGGGCAGTCGGTCGAGCAACGCCGCGAAGCTTGGGAAAACGGCTGTAGACGGTGCCGCACCGGGATCGCGGCGGACGGATATCCAGCCAGCCTTGCAACCGTCGACGCCGACAAGCACAACGTCCTCGGGCGCATCGTCCTGCGGCACGGCGTTTTCGGCCTGCGTCACGCCCGGCGGTCCCGTTCCGGATGCAGGAGATGGCGAAGCTGCACCATCGCCATTGGGTGCGACAGGCTCTGGGCATCGGTCTCGAGCTGCAATTCGTCGCCGCCGCGCTTGGCGGTGCGCGCCAGGATCTCGTAGACCGCCGCGGTGGTCGATTGCAGAGCCTTGGCGGCCGGCTGGCCGGACAGGATCCGCGCCAGGTAGACGGCAGCCGTCAGGTCACCGAGCCCATTCGGCGGCTTGTCGATGAGCCGGTGTTCGGCAAGCAGCGCCTCCCTGCCTGTGAGCAGCAAATTGCCGGTGCCGCCGGCCATCATCGCCGGCGCCGAAGTGACCAGCATGGCCGGTGGGCCGGCCTGCAGGGCCGCAGCCATTGCCGATTTCAGGTCTGGCAGCGGCGCTCCGGCCATCCATTCCAGCTCATAGCGGTTGGGCGTGGCGATATCGGCGATCGGCATCAGCCGGTCGCGCATGGCGATAGCGGTCGGCTCAGGTACGTAGAGGCCGCCCGAATCGCCCATCACCGGGTCGCAGATATAGAGGGCTTCCGGTATCTTCGCCTTGACCGCGCCGACCAGCGAAGCAACGGCATCGGCCTGGCCAGCCTCGCCGAGATAGCCGGACAGCACGGCGCCGACCTCGCCCAGCCACGGCGCGCGCTCGAGGTCGGTCATCAGCGCCTTGAACTGGTCCAGCGGCGGCACGATGCGGGTGGCCCGGCCATGGCCCGGATGCCAGGGCAAAATGACGGTCGGCACCGCCCAAACCGGAAAGCCGAGCGTCTCCAGCGCAAAGACGGCGGCACGGTTGCCGACCGAGCCACGTGCGACATGGCTGGAGACGACGATGACCGCGCGCGGCGCGTCGGTTTTTTCGGCACTCATTGATTTTCCTAACTGCCCCTGGTGACGAAAAGCACGAGCCAGATCAACAGGCCGATGGCAATAAGCAAGCCCGCTGCCCGACCGATGCGGGTGCCCCAATATTCGATCGGATCCGACCGGTCGGCATCGGCCGCGGTGACGCGGTCGCGCGCGCCTTTAGTGGTTCGTGCAAGGAACGAGGTGCCGCCCGGGTCGGTCTCGCGCGCCACCCGTTCGATGATGCGGCGCGATTCCGCGTCGCTGTCGTGGCGTTTCGCCATGGTGATGTCCCGTTTTATGCCGAGCTTAACCCGTTCGCCTCGTCTGTCACAGGGCCCGACGGCGAATGGTAGAAAACCAGTAACACTTCTCGGCCGAAGTCATTTTCTTGCGCAAGGATTGTGCTAATGCTTCGCGTGCCAATGCTATCGAGGGGACCTTATCATGCTTGTCCAGCGCCTTTCTTCACCGCCAATCTTCCGTAATATAGCTGCGTTCCTGGTCATGGCCGTCATGCTGCCGCTGCTTGCCGGCTGCGGCTACAACACCATCCCGACGGCTGAGGAAAACGCCAAGGCAGCATGGAGCGAGGTGTTGAATCAATACCAGCGTCGCGCCGATCTCATCCCCAATCTTGTCAACACGGTCAAGGGCTACGCCGCGCACGAGAAGGACACGCTCGACGCCGTGGTCGAAGCGCGCGCCAAGGCGACGCAGGTGACCGTGACGCCGGAAACGCTGAACAATCCGGAAGCCTTCAAGAAATTCCAGGACAGCCAGGCCGGCCTGACCAGCGCGCTGTCGCGCCTGCTGGCAGTGGTGGAGAACTATCCCGATCTCAAGGCCAACCAGAACTTTCTGGCGCTGCAAGCACAACTCGAAGGCACCGAGAACCGCATCACGGTCGCCCGCCGCGACTATATCCAGGCAGTGAGAGAGTACAATCTGACGCTGAGGACTTTCCCGTCGGTGATCTGGGCGACCTTGTGGTTCCGCGGCAACCAGCCGTTTGCGAATTTCACCATCGAGGAGGACAAGATGCAGCCGCCGAAGGTCGATTTCGGCACCAACACCACGCAAGGCGGGTGAACGGCGCCTGTTGAGCCTGGGCCTGTTGGCCTTGTATTCCTTCGCGCCCCCCTCTGTCCTGCCGGACATCTCCCCACAGCGGGGGGTGGGAAGAAACGCCGCCCTGATTTTTCTTGGCTTCGTTCTAACCTTTCTCCTGCTCCCTCTCATCGTTCTCGCCGCCGAATTGCCGGCGCTGACCGGACGGGTCGTCGACAATGCCGGCATCATCGATGCCGCAACCGAGGCGGCGCTGACGCAGAAGCTTGCCGATTTCGAGACCAAAGGTTCGGACCAGATCGTCGTCGCGACCATCCCCAGCCTCGACGGCGAGGAGATCGAGCCTTACGCCAACCGGCTGTTCCGCGCCTGGAAACTGGGCCAGGCGAAGGAGAACAACGGCGTCCTGCTTCTGGTGGCGCCGAACGACCGCAAGATGCGCATCGAGGTCGGCTATGGGCTGGAAGGCACGCTGACCGACCTGCACACTAAGCTGATCATCGAAAACGACATGGTGCCGGCCTTCCGTGCCGGCGATTTCTCTGGCGGCATCAGCAAGGCCGTCGATGACATGATCATGGTGCTGGAAGGCAATCCCGAAGAGCTGGAAGCCCGCGGCGAACGCAACCAGCAGGCGCCGTTCAACAGCGACGACCTGTTCTTCACGATCTTCATAGCCATCTGGGCAATCATCTTTTTCGGCGGCCTCGCAGCCTCCATCCTGCCGCCGATCTTCGGCCAGAAGATCGGTCCCGGCCGCTATCGCTGGCTGGGCATGACCTTCGAGCCAAACCGGCGGTCGTCCGGCGGCTGGTCGGGAGGTTCCGGCGGGGGATGGTCGTCGGGTTCAAGCGGTGGCGGGTTTTCCGGCGGCGGCGGTTCGTCCGGTGGCGGCGGCTCGTCGGGAAGTTGGTGACGAGATGACAAGACACGCCATCAGCCCGGTGGAATTCGGCCGTTTCGTCAAAACGATCGGCACCGCGCTTATGGGCATGGCGGTGCTGCTGGTCGGCTTCGCGGCCATTGCCGCCGAATTGCCGGCGCTGACCGGACGGGTCGTCGACAATGCCGGCATCATCGATGCCGCAACCGAGGCCGCGCTGACGCAGAAGCTTGCCGATTTCGAGACCAAAGGTTCTGACCAGATCGTGGTTGCGACCATGCCCAGCCTCGACGGCGAGGAGATCGAGCCTTACGCAAACCGGCTGTTCCGCGCCTGGAAACTGGGCCAGGCGAAGGAGAACAACGGCGTCCTGCTTCTGGTGGCGCCGAACGACCGCAAGATGCGCATCGAGGTCGGCTATGGGCTGGAAGGCACGCTGACCGACCTGCACACCAAGCTGATCATCGAAAACGACATGGTGCCGGCCTTCCGCGCCGGCGATTTCTCTGGCGGCATCAGCAAGGCCGTCGACGACATGATCATGGTGCTGGAAGGCAATCCCGAAGAGCTGGAGGCGCGCGGCAAGCGCAATCCGGCGAATGACAATCCTGTCGATCCCATCTTCGTTCTGTTCATCGTCCTGTGGGCGACGATGTTCTTCGGCGGCCTGGCAATGGCATTCCTGCCGCCGATCTTCGGCACGAAGCTGTCGCCGGGCGTGTACAAGTGGCTGGGCATGACGTTCCGCTACGGCCGTGGGCCAGCTTCGTCATCCTCCGGTGGCGCTGGCTGGACGTCGGGGACCTCGTCCGGCAGTGGCTGGTCGTCCGGAAGTTCCGGCAGCGGTTGGTCGTCCGGAAGTTCCGGCGGCGGGTTTTCAGGCGGCGGCGGTTCGTCCGGCGGCGGCGGTTCTTCAGGAAGCTGGTGAGACCTCAATCATGGCAACACGACCGATCAGCCCCGAGGATCATGAGCGCATCGCCGATGCGATCCGCGCTGCCGAAGCAAAGACCGACGGCGAGATCTACTGCGTCGTGGCGCATGCCAGCGACGGCTATTTTTTCCCGGCCGCTTTCATGGCGATGCTCGGCATGCTCGTCGTCAGCCTCGCCGTCGGTTACGGGCTGGAAGCCTGGTGGCTGTCGATCCGCTTGCCGCATTTCGTCATCGCCGAGCTGCTGGCGCTTGCCAGTGTGCTCATCCTGTTGTGGGCATTGCCCGCATTGCGCATCCATTTGGTGCCGAGGCGTCTGCGCTACCAAGCCGCCCACGCCAATGCGATGAAGCAGTTCCTCGCCCGCAACGTCCACCGCACCACGGCGCGCACGGGCGTGCTGGTGTTCGTCTCGATCGCCGAGCGCTATGCCGAGGTGGTCGCCGACAGCGGCATCGATTCTCGTGTCGGCCAGCATGTCTGGGACAGTGTCGTCCGCGACCTTACGGCGCATGCCGGCGACGATCGGCTTGCCGACGGGTTCGTCAAGGCGATCGAAGCGGTCGGTGCGGTACTGGCCGAGCATTTTCCGGTCTCGAGCGGCGACAGCAACGAACTGGACGACCATCTGGTCGAGATTTGATCTCGCTAAAAGCGGTTTTCCAGCGTCTCAAGGACGCACTGTTCGGCTGTGTGAAAGCATCGCGGCGGCCGACCGGACTCTTGCAATCGGGCGCGGCGGGTTTATGGTTAACCAATCATGAATACGCTGAGCATCGACATCAGGAAAGCCGAACCACGCGATGCAGCCGCCATTGCCGACGTGCATCTCGAGGCCTGGCGCGGCGCCTATTCGGGCATCATCCCGCACCGTACACTGACATCGATGATCAACCGCCGCGGTGCCGATTGGTGGGCAAATGCCATTCGCCGGGCCGCCACCGTCCTGGTCGTCGAAATCGGCGGCAAAATTGCCGGATACGCGACGATCGGCAAGAACCGAGCACGTGAACTCAGGCAGCAGGGCGAGATCTACGAGCTTTACTTGCGGCCGGAGTATCAAGGCATCGGGCTCGGCAGCCGGCTGTTCGCAGCCGCACGGGCACGGCTGGCCGACCATGGCCTGAAAGGCATGGTGGTGTGGGCGCTGGAAGACAATCAGAACGCACTTGCCTTCTATGCCGGCGCCGGCGGACGCGATGTGGCCGAGGGCGTCGAGATCTTCGAGCAGAAGGCGCTGAAGAAGGTCGCTTTCGTCTGGGAATGACGGCCAGCGCATGATCCGGCCGGTTTCGGTTCGGACGATCCCCCCAGTACCATTCGCCGCATTGCACCATTCGCCATCGGCCGCTATCGATCTTCAATCGAGAGAGGGATAAAGCGATGCGGATCGAAGCGATTGCCAGCGGAAAGAACCCGCCCGAGGACGTCAACGTCATTATCGAGGTGCCGATCGGCGGCGAGCCGATCAAATACGAGATGGATAAGGAGGCCGGCACGCTGTTCGTCGACCGCTTCCTTCACACTTCGATGCGCTATCCCGGCAATTACGGTTTCGTACCGCACACGCTATCGGGCGACGGCGACCCGATCGACGTGCTGGTCTGCAACACGCGCGCGCTGGTGCCAGGCTGCGTCATCAATGTGCGGCCGATCGGCGTGCTGGTGATGGAGGACAATGCCGGCCAGGACGAGAAGGTCATCGCGGTGCCTTCGCCCAAGCTGACCTTACGCTACGAGGACGTCCACGAATACACGCAATTGCCTGACATTACCCGCCAGCAAGTGCAGCATTTCTTCGAGCACTACAAGGATCTCGAACCCGGCAAATGGGTCAAGATCGAAGGCTGGTACGATGCGGCCTATGCCAAGAAGATGATCGTCGAGGCAATCGAGCGGGCCAAGCGCAAGTAATTATCGGGCGCAAATAATCAGTTGTCGACGCGGCCGAAAGCGGGCGCGTCGCCGATCACTACGCGCTTGTCCTTGCCGCAGGCGAAGGTGCGTGCCTTCTCGTCGGCAAGCTTGCGCGCCTGATCGTTGGCGGCGGGATTGCCGGTGGCGAGCACAAGGCCGATCGTGCAGCCTTGGTGGGCGTCAGGCTGGGCAACCTTGGCGACGATCAACACTTCCGTCGACTTGTTCTCGCCCTCGGTATCGCTGATCGAGCGACGATGAATGACGGCGAACGGAATGGTGGTTTTGCCGTTGGTTTCGATCCGCCACTCGACTTTAGGTCCAGCCGAGTTGAGGCCGGAAAAGCTTTCCCAGACCGTGGTCATATCGCCGGGTGGAAAGCCGTAGAACAGCGATTCCCGCGCGTCGTCGTAGGAAACCATTACCGGGTAGCCGCCATAACCCGAACAGGCGAGGTCGGCCCAGTCGCCGTCGCCTTCCTCCGCCTGGGCATAAGTCACGCAGTCCTTCTCCCAGACGAGATCGGTATAGACGCTGGATATGTCGCCAGCCCGGGCGGCGTTGCAGAAGCCGGCGAAGGCAAGCGGGATCAAAAGAGCGCGCATGGCGGACAACTCCGTTCGGGCTGCCGCAGCGTACCGTCAAATCTAGCAGCAGCCTAGACGAACTCAGGCTGCTCACAGTGATCTGGTAAACGGAACGCTATTTCTTCAAGCTTGCCTCGATCAGAAGGTCGGCGTTGCGGGCGACCGACTGCGCCGGCCCGCCGACACCGAACAGCTGGCCGCTGATATAGGCGCCCTCGATCAGGAGCAGCAGCCCGTCGCCCAGCGTGTCGGCGTCGCCGGCGCCCATCTCTGCCGCCATGGCACGCAGGCGCCGGCGCAATTCCCGCTTGTTGGCTTCGCTCACGACGCGGGCTGGATGGCCATGTTCGGGATATTCGACCGCGGCATTGGTCATGCCGCAGCCGCGATAATCGGGCCTTTGCGTACGCTTGCCGACACGCGTCAGGAAGGCGAGGATCTGCGCGCGCGGATCGCCGGGATGGGCATTCACCGCCTCGTCGAAGCGCTCCCAAAATTCGAGGTCATAGTGCCGGAGATAGGATGCGGCCAACTCATCCTTGGACGGAAAGCTGCGGTAGAGGCTGGGCTTGGTGACGCCGGCACGCCGCACGATCTCGTCGACGCCGATCGCCCTGATGCCTTGCCGGTAAAACAGGTCGCGCGCCACCTGGAGAATCCGTTCGGCGGCGCGAGGCGGCGGTGCGTCATTCGCCTTGATCGTTGGTTCAATGCTTTTCATGTCTGGTGTACCGATTAGCTGGTTGACAATGTTACCGGTCGGTACGTATGTTTCGCGCTCCTGCAACGTACCGGTCAGTAACATGATAGCTCAATCCCGCCCGTTTGGCCAGCGCTACGCTTTCGTCGTGGTCGCCGTCATCTTCCTTTGCCTGCTGATCGCAGCGGGCCTGCGTTCGGCGCCGGCAGTCATGATGCTGCCGCTGGAGAACAGTTTCGGCTGGCGGCGCGACGTCGTCTCGCTGGCCGCTGCCACTGGCATCTTCCTCTATGGCCTGACCGGGCCGTTTGCCGCGGCGCTGATGGAGCGGATCGGGCTGCGCCGCACCTTGCTTGCCGCGCTGCTTTTGATGTCGGGATCGACCGCGCTCAGCCTGTTGATGACCAAGCCGTGGCATCTGCTCCTCACCTGGGGCGTGTTTTCCGGCGTCAGCTCGGGCGCCGTCGCCACCGTGCTCGGCGCAACCATCGTCAACCGCTGGTTCAAGACCAATCGCGGCCTGGTGATGGGACTGATGTCGGCGTCCAGCGCCACCGGGCTGCTGGTCTTCCTGCCGCTGCTCGCCTCGCTCGCCCAGTCAGGCGGCTGGAAGCCGGTCGCCATCGCCATTGCCGTGGCCACCGCCTGCCTGGTGCCGCTGGTCTATATGCTGGTGCCGGAGCGCCCGGCCTCGATCGGCATGGTCCGCTATGGCGCCGAAGCCGACGACGTGCCGCCGGCGCCGCCGGCCGCGCAAGGCAATTTCCTTTCGCATACGCTGAGCACGCTGCGCCGCGCCGCCGGCACGCGCGTGTTCTGGTATCTGTTCGCTACTTTCTTCGTCTGCGGCTTCACCACCAACGGGCTGGTCGGCACGCACCTGATCGCCTTTTGCGGCGACATGGGCATAGGCGAAGTGCAAGCCGCCGGCCTGCTGTCGATGATGGGCATTTTCGACCTGATCGGCACGACGCTATCGGGCTGGCTCACCGACCGTTTCGATCCGCGCAAGCTGCTCGGCGTCTATTACGGCATCCGCGGCCTGTCGTTGATCTATCTGCCCTATTCCGGCTTTTCGGCAACCAGCCTGATCATCTTCGCCGTGTTTTACGGACTGGACTGGATCGCCACGGTGCCGCCGACGCTGAGGCTTTCCAACGAGGCGTTCGGCGACCGCAGCGGACCGATCGTCTTCGGTTGGATCGTCGCCGGCCATCAGGTTGGCGCCGCGACAGCGGCCTTCTTCGGCGGCACCATGCGCGAGCTGCAAGGCAATTACGAGCTTGCCTTCCTGATCGCCGGTATGACGGCAATAGCCGCCGCCTGCATCTCACTGCTGATCAACACCAGCCGCCCGGCCTTCGAGCCGGAACCGCAGGCGGCTTAGGGTGCGACAGTTGAGTGCTAATCTCCCCCGTTGAGGGGGAGATCGCCCGCCTGTTCACTGTTATCAAACCTTCATCGTTTCGAAATGTGCCTGAAACATTGAAGCTGGAGCTTGGCGGCGACGTTCAACGCCATCCAGGAGACAGCCATGAACAAGATTTCGATGACGCGGCGCGCTTTCGTCACGTCGGCCAGCGCCGTTGGCCTGGTCGGCGCGTCGGGCCTCGCGCTTCCCTATTACTCGCGCGCCAATCAGCGCCCGGCCTTTACCCACGGGATCCAATCCGGCGACGTCGACGCGACCAGCGGCATGGTCTGGGCGCGCACGGACCGGCCGTCGCGCGTCATGTTCGAAGTGTCGTCGACGGAGAGCTTCGCCAATGCCGTCCGCCTGGCGCCGCTCGATAGCTCGCCGGCCAGCGACTATACGGTGAAGCGGCTGCTTACCGATCTCGCCTCCGACCAGGACATCTTCTACCGCATGGTCGCGGCCGATCTTTCCGATATCAACGCCGTTTCCGAGCCGATCGTCGGCCGCTTCCGCACGGCACCTGCCTCGAAGCGCGACATTCGTTTCGCTTGGTCGGGCGACACCGCCGGCCAGGGCTGGGGCATCGACGACACCGGCATGAAGACCTACGCCACGATCGCCAAGCACACGCCGGACTTCTTCCTGCATTCGGGCGATACGATCTATGCCGACGGCGCGATGAAGGACGAGGTCGACCTGCCCGGCGGCGGCAAGTGGAAGAACACCGTGCTGATCGACGAAAAACGCAAGGTTGCCGAGACGCTGGATGAATACCGGGGTCAGTGGAAATACAATTTGATGGACAGGAACGTGCTGGCGCTGAACGCCATCTGCCCGACGTTCTACCAGTGGGACGACCACGAGGTGGTGAACAACTGGTCGGATTCGAAGGATCTGAGCGCCGACGACCGCTACACCGAAAAATCCATCCATGTACTGACGGCACGCGCGGCGCGCGCCTTTCACGAAATGACGACGATCCGCTACGAGCCGTCTGAGCCCGGCCGTGTCTACCGCAAAATCGCCTATGGGCCGCTGCTCGATGTGTTCTTCCTCGACATGCGTTCCTATCGCGGCCCCAACGGTCCGAATATGCAGGAGACGATGACGCCGCAATCACGCATCCTCGGCGAACAACAGACGAAATGGCTGAAGCGCGAGCTGGCGAATTCCAATGCAACCTGGAAAATCATCGCCGCCGACATGCCGCTCGGCCTCGTCGTCTGGAACGACGGCACCATGAAGGTCGGGGCCGAGGCAATCAGCAATGGCGACAATGGCGCGGCCAAGGGGCGCGAGCTGGAAATTGCCGACCTCCTTCGCTATATAAAGAACGCGGGGATCAGCAATACCGTCTGGCTAACCGCAGACGTGCATTACACAGCCGCGCATTATTACAATCCGGACAAGGCGCAGTTCCAGGACTTCAATCCGTTCTGGGAATTCGTTTCGGGTCCGATCCACGCCGGCACGTTCGGACCGAATGCTTTCGACATGACTTTCGGCCCGGAGCTGAGGTTCATCAAGGCACCGACCGCCGAACAGGGTCAGAACCTGCCGCCGTCGGCCGGCCTGCAGTTCTTCGGGCTCGTCGACATCGATGGAGCCACCGAGCAGTTGACGGTGCGGCTGATGGATCGCGACGACAGCGAACTCTACAAGGTCACGCTCGATCCGGTGCGGTCGGCGTGAGATTGCCTTTAGGACCACCCCGAAGGTGGATGTGCATCAATCGGGATAGCAGACGACGGGAATATTGGGCCAGACGGCGCTGTCGCATCCGGCGTTTTTTTGCCTTTGTTTGAAGGCGGTGCTGACCGGTCCGGTCACCACCGGGTCGACTCCGTCCGGAGCATCGGCAAAAAGCTGCTCTGCCGAGCGCTTGTCGGACGGCAGAGCAGACCGCGTCTCCTTGGACGGCGCGGCCGATTGCGCCGCGCTTGCCGCGAGGAGGACGGCGAGCGCGGTACATGCCAAAATCGGCCGGAGTTTGATGCCTGTCTCGATCATGAAATTCGAACTGTCCGGACCACGAAAGGTTCCGCCTTGGTTAATAATTCCACTTCACACCAAGACATTTAAGATTTGGTGACTTTATTTGGTGGCTCGCCTCCTCTTTCGCAAATGCGAAAAACCCTGTATGAGCCGCCCAACCGAAAGAGGCAGCGCCTTTTGGCCTGCTGCCTGCAACGCTCCCGAGACCGAAACATGAAAATCCGCAATATCGCGATCATCGCGCACGTCGACCATGGAAAAACCACCCTCGTCGACCAGCTCCTGAAACAGTCCGGCTCGTTCCGCGACAACCAGCGCGTCGCCGAGCGCGCCATGGATTCAAACGATCTTGAAAAGGAACGCGGCATCACCATCCTGGCCAAGGCGACCTCGGTCGACTGGAAGGATACCCGCATCAACATCGTCGACACGCCCGGCCACGCCGATTTCGGCGGCGAGGTCGAGCGCATCCTGTCGATGGTGGATTCGGCCATCGTGCTGGTCGACGCCGCCGAGGGCCCGATGCCGCAGACCAAATTCGTCGTGGGCAAGGCGCTCAAGGTTGGACTGAAGCCGATCGTCGTCATCAACAAGATCGACCGGCCGGATGCCCGCCATGTCGAAGTGGTCAACGAGGTGTTCGACCTTTTTGCAGCACTTGATGCCACCGACGAGCAGCTCGACTTTCCTATCCTTTACGGTTCAGGCCGCGACGGCTGGGTCTCGGAAAACCCCGAAGGCCCGAAGGACCAGGCTCTGGCGCCGCTGTTCGACCTCGTCATCAAGCACGTGCCGGCGCCGACCGTTCATCCCGGCCCGTTCCGCATGATCGGCACCATCCTGGAAGCCAATCCGTTCCTCGGCCGCATCATCACCGGCCGTATCGAATCCGGCACGCTGAAATCCAACCAGGCGGTCAAGGTGCTGCACCATGACGGCACCCAGGTCGAAACCGGCCGCATTTCGAAGATCCTCGCCTTCCGCGGGCTCGAGCGCCAGCCCATCGAGGAAGCGCAGGCGGGCGACATCGTCGCCATCGCCGGCCTGTCGAAAGGTACTGTCGCCGACACCTTCTGCGACCTGTCGGTGACCGAGCCGCTGCATGCGCAGCCGATCGATCCGCCGACGGTGACGATGTCTTTCCTCGTCAACGATTCGCCGCTGGCCGGTACCGAAGGCGACAAGGTGACCAGCCGCGTCATCCGCGACCGCCTGCTGCGCGAGGCCGAAGGCAATGTCGCGCTGAAGATCGAGGAATCACCTGACAAGGATTCGTTCTTCGTTTCCGGCCGCGGCGAATTGCAGCTGGCCGTGCTGATCGAGACGATGCGCCGCGAAGGTTTTGAGATCGCCGTGTCGCGGCCGCGCGTCGTCATGCAGAAGGGCGATAACGGCGAATTGCTGGAGCCGGTCGAGGAAGTCGTCATCGACGTCGACGAGGAGCATGCCGGCGTCGTCGTGCAGAAGATGTCGGAGCGCAAGGCCGAGATGGTCGAGTTGCGCCCTTCGGGCGGCAATCGCCAGCGCATCGTCTTCCACGCGCCGACGCGCGGCCTGATCGGCTACCAGTCGGAACTGTTGACCGACACGCGCGGCACCGCCGTGATGAACCGGCTGTTCCATGCCTATGAGCCTTATAAGGGTGAGCTGCCGGGCCGCACCAACGGCGTGCTGATCTCCAACGAACAGGGTGAATCGGTGGCCTATGCCATGTGGAACCTGGAGGACCGCGGCCCGATGGTCATCGATCCCGGCGTCAAGGTCTATCAGGGCATGATCATCGGCATCCATTCCAGGGACAACGACCTTGAGGTCAACGTGCTCAAGGGCAAGAAGCTGACCAACATCCGCGCCGCCGGCAAGGACGAGGCGGTGAAGCTGACGCCGCCGATCCGCATGACGCTGGAACGCGCGCTGGCCTGGATCCAGGACGACGAGCTGGTCGAAGTGACGCCGAAGACCATCCGCCTGCGCAAGCTCTATCTCGACCCGAACGAGCGCAAGCGTTTTGAGAAGTCGGCGAAAGTGGTCGGCGCGGCATAAAGGGCAATACCGCGCAGTGAGCGGTAAACTGGTCACGGCTGTCATATAGACAATCGACCCGAGGCCGAAGTTTGCGTGTCGATGCTCGACGCGTATGGAATTTGTGCTCTCGCGAATTATCTTCTCGACACGGGCAGGCTCGGCTTGGATTCATGTGCAAGTCGCCGACAGCGATCCCGATGCGGCCAAGGGTTTGATCGGCTCGGCCTCCAAAGAGGGCGATTGACCCCTGGCCGCAACTGTCTCCGATTGCGGATGCCCTTCCCGTCGCCTCATCCGCCGGCAGCCGAAATGATATCGTCCCGGTCTGGTTCGCCAGACAGGTGGATGCGGATCGCCGTTCCCGTCCGCGCCGGCCTGCGCAAGGCTTTGGCTCCGTCCGGACCAACCACCAGCAATCGTTTCTCTTCCCAAACCTGAAGCCGCGATCGCGAGACACCGAGTTCGCTGGCGAGTAACCGGTCGAGCCGCAGCGCTGTCGGCATTTCGAGCCAGAGCTGGAGTTCGAGCGCGCTGGTATTTTCCGGTCTATCCCCGAGCACCTCCTTTTGAACGGCGGCTTCGGGGAACTCCTCAACGCGCCCGATACTGCTTCGCAATGCGGCAACATCGAAGGCATGGCGCCGCGCCAGGACCGGATCGTTGCTTTCGAGCGCCTGCAATATTGCCGGTTCGATATCCCGGCGGCTGCAGCGCTCCAGAATGCAGAAATTCCAGGAATTGTCGCAGTCGATGCAGCGGTAGATCAACCAGGCGTCAATGCGCTTGCCATTGGCATTGACGCGGAATTTGCCGCTGCAGCGATAGGCTTTCATGCCGCCGCAGCGATTGCAGTTGAGGTGAGGTCGAGGTGCGGTTTTGGGCGCGATCGCCCAGCGAATGCGCAGTATCGAAGGCATGCCGAAAAGCCCTTCCCGTCGGGAAGTTCGTCAGATCGGCGATATCGAGAACCCCTTGCGGGCACGGCGTGGCGAGAGACTGCGGCAGTTGGAAATCAGGTGTCGCGGGTGGTTATGCGCGACAGCGGTTCAGCAGTGCCAAACCGGTCTCGAACCGCCACCCTGAAGAACAGATCATGTGAAACAGGCACCGCGACTGGGACGCCCTGCTCTGTGTTGGGGGAGTTGACGAGACCGGCGGTTACGTAGGCAAAGTGAAGCTCGGAAAGGATTTCGGAACGACATCTCTAGCCGTGAGGTGCCTGGCGGACAAGCCTTCTTTCGGTAGACGCTACCGTCGCCGGAACAGTTGGGTTATGTTGAACACCCCAAACACTTCAAACGAGACCCCGTCATGCATTTCACGTCGCTGCTGATTTTTGCCGGCGCCCTGCTTGTTGCCGCCGGCTCGCCCGGCCCGTCGATCGCCGCTCTTGTGGCGCGGGTCATCGCAAAGGGCTTCCGCGACGTGTTTCCGTTCCTGCTTGCGATGTGGATCGGCGAAGCGATCTGGCTGTCTCTGGCGGTGTTTGGCCTCGCTGTGGTGGCGCAGACGTTCCATTATGCATTTGTCGTCGTGAAGTGGGTCGGCGTCAGCTATCTCGGCTGGCTTGCCTGGAAGATGTGGACGGCACCGGTCGAGGCGAAGGAAGGTTCGCTGCCGCGCGAAGATTCTCCTGCCAAGCTGTTCTTTGCCGGCATGGCTGTGACGCTCGGCAACCCCAAGATCATGATGTTCTATCTGGCGCTGCTGCCGACCATCATCGACCTCGGTTCGGTCAGCATGGTCGGCTGGGTCGAGCTGACGGCGACCATGGCAGTGGTCCTGGTCGCCATCGATTTGACCTGGGTGCTCGCCGCATCGCAGGCGCGCAAGCTCTTGAGAAGCAAGCGGGCGATGAAGATCGCCAACCGCATCAGCGCCGGCACCATGGCCGGCGCTGCGGCGGCGATCGCGGCGCGATCTTGAGCCGGCGCGTCAACCCATTTCGATGATCGGCGCGATCTCGATACTAAAGGCTGGGTCGGTCAAGATAGGACAATCCTTGGCCTTGCCGACGGCATCGTCGATGTCTTTTGCTTCGATGATGGTGTAACCAGCGGTCGGATTGCTGCCGCCGTTGTTCTCGACCTTGCCGCCAGGCAGTACGGTCTTCGACATGCCGACTGGATTGCCACCGTCGACCACCGCTGAGCCAAGCTTGCCATACCAGCCGTTCCAGGCATCCATCGCTGCCTTCCGTTCGGCCTCCTCGGTCGGCATCTTGCCCGAGCCATGATAGACGTAGAGAAATTTCGCCATGTTCTCCTCCTCTGATCGGCGGCATCGAACCGGCATGCGGTCATGCCGCATGCCGATCATCTGACCAAACCGGCAAACAAGCAACGAGAATGCGAAGTAGCTAATATAATGTGCGGTTGGCCCGCAACGGCGGCGCCCTATCGAGCCATCGCGTGGTATTCATCGTTCGGCCGCATATCGATTGCCGATGCCAACCGGTTCGACATGTTGAAGAATGCCGCGGTCGAGGCGACATCCCATATGTCGCGGTCGGAAAAGCCGACTTGCCGCAGCGCCGCCCGGTCCGCTTCGACGATCTTTGCCGGCTGCTCGGTCAGCTTCACCGCGAATTCGAGCATGGCGCGTTGCCTGTCCGACAGCTTGGCGGCGCGAAAATTCATCACCATCATCTCGCCGAAGGCGGGGTCGCCGGAAAGCTGGCGCACCGCCGCGCCATGCGCGGCCAGGCAATAGTAGCAATGGTTGACCGAAGAGACGGCGACCGCGATCATCTCGCGCTCGAGTTTCGACAGGCCGGATTCACCCAGCATCAAATCATTGTACATGTCGGTGAAAGCGCGCAGCTTCTTCTCGTCGAAGGCATAGACGAGTAGCACATTGGGAACGAGGCCGAGTTTCTCCCGGCATTTGGCGAAATAGGCCTTGGTCGCGTCGCTCAGCTCCGCCGGTGCCAGGTCAAGCGCGGTGATTTTGTCCGTCATGGCGGATTTCTCCTCGTTTTTCGCCAGGCTGCCGGTGAATTCCGACATTTCGTCGCAAGCCGTCAAACCTTTGTCGCCAAATACCCGTCATCTGTTAGCATAGCCGCAAAAACATGCGACGGGAGGGACTCATGGCCAGTGTAAAGTCAGCGAGCCGGTTGAAAAAAGCCGGCCTGACGAGGGGTGAAGCCGCGGGTGGCGAAAAGCCCGGCAGGCTTGCCGACTACCTGCTGGCCCGAGCTCCGGCCGAAGATGTCGCCGCCTACGACGTCATCGATCTCGAACGCGCTGCCGAACTCGCTGGCCGCGCAGTGGCCAGGCACAAGAAGGACGACTGCGTCGTTGCCATAGACGTCGATTCCGGTGTCGTCCGCCAGGGCCGGCCGATGACGGTGATCACCGTCGTCAACGACAACATGCCGTTCCTGTTTGATTCCGTCCTCGGCGAAATCACCGAGAGCGCGGGCGAGCCGCTGCTGGTTACCCACCCGGTCATAGTCGTCAGGCACGGCAAAAACGGCGTCGAGGAAATCCTCGGCGACGGGGGTTATGCCAAGGGCGACCACAGCCATGACCGGCTGAGCGTCATCCACGTCCATATCGGCCGCCTTTCGGCCGAGCAGGCTGAAGGTCTGGCCGCGCGCCTGACCAAGCTGCTCGGCCAAGTGCGCGCCGCCGTCACCGACTGGAAGCCGATGCTCGCCCGCCTCGACCAGGCGATCTCGGAATTCCGCTACTCGCCAGTGCCGCTCGACAAGGCCCATGTCACCGAGGCGATCGCCTTCCTCGAATGGCTGCGCGACGACAATTTCACCTTTCTCGGCATGCGCGAATTCAACTACACCGGCGGCGAGACGAGCGGCATGCTCGAGCGCGCCGAAAAGCCCGGCTTGGGCATCCTTTCCGATCCCGACGTGCTGGTGCTCAGGCGCGGCACCGAAGCGGTAAGCACGACGCCGGAAATCCGCGCCTTCCTGCATGGGCCGGAACCGCTGATTGTCACCAAGGCCAACGCCAAGTCATCGGTGCACCGCCGCATCTACCTCGACTACATCGGCGTCAAGACCTACACCGGCAAAGGCGTGCTTTCGGGCGAGCTCCGCATCGTCGGCCTGTTCACGTCGACTGCCTATACGCGCTCGGTGATGAAAATCCCCTATCTGCGCTCGAAGGCGGAAACCGTCATCGCCAAATCCGGCTTCAATCCAAGCGACCATTCCGGCAAGGCATTGATCAACGTGCTGGAGAGCTATCCGCGCGACGAGCTGTTCCAGGTTCCGGTGCCGATCCTGCGCAAGCATGCCGAAGCCATCCTGGGCTTGATCGAGCGGCCGCGCGTCAGGGCATTGGTGCGTGTCGACCAGTTCGACCGCTTCGTCTCCGTGCTCGTCTTCGTGCCGCGCGACCGTTACGACAGCGTCGTGCGCGAGAAGATCGGCACGTATCTGAAGACCGTCTTCGAAGGCCGGCTGTCGGCCTATTATCCGGCGTTCCCGGAAGGCGGGCTGGCGCGTGTCCATTTCATCATCGGCCGCTCCGGCGGCAAGACGCCGAAGGTCGAGCAGGCGACGATCGAGGCGGCGATCCGCGACATCGTACGGACCTGGGACGATGCACTGCGCGAGACCGCGACAGAGACCGGCGCCGATGCGAGACTCACGGCCATCGCCTCGCGTTTTTCGGAAAGCTATCGCGACAGTTTTCCGCCGGCCGTGGCGCTGGCCGACGCCGGACGCATCGCCAAGCTCGATGCGTCAAATCCGATCGCCATCGACTATTACCGTCACGCCGTCCAGAAGCCGCATCAGGCGGCACTGAAGATCTATCACCACGGCAGCCCGGTGGCGCTGTCGCGGCGTGTGCCGGTGTTGGAAAACATCGGTTTCCGCGTCATCAGCGAGCGCACTTTCGAGGTCGGCGACAATCAATCCGGCATGGTCTTCATCCACGACATGGAACTCGAGAACAGCTACGGCAGGCCGATCGACCTCGGCAATGGCGGCGCGCTGTTCGAGGATGCGTTCCTTTCCGTCTGGCGCGGCGATGTCGACAATGACGGCTATAACGGCCTTGCCCAGACCGCCGGCCTGTGGTCGGGCGAGATCACCGTCCTGCGCGCCTATGGCCGCTATCTGCAGCAGGCCGGTATCCCGCAGAGCCAGGATTTCATCGCCGCCGCGCTCAATCGCTATCCCGAGATCGCCCGCGGCCTGCATGCGCTGTTCGTCGCCCGCCTCGGCCCGACGGCGGAAACGGAAGGTGTCGTCCAGGCCAAACAATTGAAGGCCAAGATCACGGATGCGCTGGAAGACGTTCCCAACATCGATGACGACACCATCATCCGCCGTTATCTGAACCTGATCGAGGCCTCGCTGCGCACCAACCATTTCGTTGCCGATACGAAAGAGAAAGGCCAATCGCTGGCGATCAAGCTCGATTCGCAATCGGTGGACGGGCTGCCGGCGCCGCGGCCATGGCGGGAGATCTTTGTCTATGGCTCCGAGGTCGAGGGTGTGCATCTGCGCTTCGGCCCGGTCGCGCGCGGCGGCCTGCGCTGGTCGGACCGTGCCCAGGACTATCGCACCGAAGTACTCGGCCTGGTCAAGGCACAGCAGGTCAAGAATGCGGTGATCGTGCCGGTTGGCGCCAAGGGCGGTTTCTACCCGAAAAAGCTGCCGATGAGCGCCGGGCGCGACGCCATTTTCGAGGCCGGCACAGCCGCCTACAAGAATTACGTTTCCAGCCTGTTGTCGATCACCGACAATATCGGCCTGGACGGCGTCATCCCGCCGGCGGGCGTGGTGCGGCGCGACCAGGACGATCCCTATTTCGTCGTTGCCGCCGACAAGGGCACGGCGACCTTCTCGGACATCGCCAACGCCATCAGTGAAAAGCACGGCTTCTGGCTCGACGACGCTTTCGCCAGCGGCGGTTCGGCCGGTTACGACCACAAGAAGATGGGCATCACCGCCAAGGGCGCCTGGGAAGCGGTCAAGCGGCATTTTCGCGAGATGAACCGCGACATCCAAACCACTCAGTTCACCGTCGTCGGCGTTGGCGACATGTCGGGCGACGTGTTCGGCAACGGCATGCTGCTGTCGGAGCAGACCCGGCTGATCGCCGCCTTCGATCATCGCGACATCTTCATCGATCCCGATCCCGACATGGCGGCTTCGATGGCCGAGCGCCGGCGTATGTTCGCTCTCGCCCGCTCAAGCTGGCAGGATTACGACAAGACGAAGCTGTCCGAAGGTGGCATCATCGTCTCGCGCAGCCAGAAGTCGATCACCTTGCCGGCCGCCGCGGCTGCAGCGATCGGCCTCGGCAAGACAACGGCCACGCCGGTCGAGATCATGAGTGCCATCCTCAAGGCGCCGGCAGATCTTTTGTGGTTCGGCGGCATCGGCACCTATGTCAGGGCATCGGGCGAGACCAACCAGGACGTCGGCGACCGTGCCAATGACGCGATCCGCATCACCGCGCTCGACCTGCGCGCCAAGGTGATCGGTGAGGGTGCCAATCTCGGCGTCACGCAGCGGGCGCGCATCGAATTCGGATTGAATGGCGGACGCTGCAACTCGGATGCGATCGACAATTCTGGCGGCGTGAACTGTTCCGACGTCGAGGTCAACATCAAGATCGCGCTGGCTTCCGCGATGCGCAAGGGATCGTTGACCCGGCCGGCGCGCAACAAATTGCTGGCCGAGATGACCGACGAGGTCGGCGCCCTGGTGCTGTCCAACAATTACCAGCAGACGCTGGCGCTGTCGCTTGCCCGCAAGCGCGGCCTCGCCGACATCGCCCATCAGAGCCGCTTCATGGCGGCGCTGGAGGCGCGCGGACTGCTCGACCGTGCCGTCGAGGCGCTGCCGTCGCCGGCGGCCCTTGTCGAGCGCGAGACGCGCGGCGAGCCGCTGACCCGGGCCGAGCTCGGCGTGCTGCTTGCCTATGCCAAGATCGTGCTGTTTTCCGATATCGTCGCCAGCGACGTGCCCGACGATCCGCATTTCGACCGTGATCTCATGGGCTATTTCCCCGAGCGCATGGCGAAGAGATATGCGGGAGAAATCCACGGCCATCGACTGCGCCGCGAGATCATCGCCCGTGTCGTCGCCAATGATCTGGTCAATCGCGGCGGTCCGTCCTTCGTCAACAGGCTGCAGGAAACAACCGGCCGCAGTGCCGCTGATGTCGTGCGCACCTTCGCCGTGGTGCGGGACGGCTTTGCGCTGCCGGCGCTCTACCGGCAGATCGACGCGCTCGACAACCAGATCGACGGGCAGATCCAGCTCGACCTTTATCAGGCGGTCAGCCGGCTGATCTATGTGACGAGCGGCTGGTACCTGAAGAACGATGCCGGCACCGCGCCGCTCGGGCAGCGGATCGCCGAGTTGCAGGAGGCGCGCAAGGCGCTGGAGCCGAAGCTGGTTTCGCTGCTGCCGGCCTTCTCGCGCGAGCGGATCGAGGAGCGGCGGCACAATCTGTCGAAGGGCGGCGCGCCGGGGAGCCTTGCCGAACAACTGGCGTTGACCGATGTGGCGGAACTCATCCCCGACATTGCCCTGACGGCGCGGACGGCGAATGCCGGCATCGTCGCTGCCGCCAAGGCATTTTTCGCGGTCAGCGATGTCTTTCGCATCCCGCGCGTCGAAGATGCGGCGCGCTCGATCACGCCCTCGGATTATTACGATCAACTGGCGCTTTCCCGTGCCACCGACACGATCGGCGCGGCCAGGCGCGGCATCGCCGTGGCGGCACTCACCAGCCATGCCGAGGCGGCGGATCCGGTGGCGGCATGGCTGGAGGCCGGCGGCGAACGGGTCGGACGCATCCGCGAGCGGCTGCAGGCGCTGACCGAGGGCGGCGACATCACCGTGTCGCGGCTGTCGGTGGCGTCCGGCCTGATGAGCGATCTGACGGGGCTGTGAGACGTCTTCCATATCGCGCGGGATTGCCGGGAAGAACTGCGCAATAGAGCGAACGGCGCGCTGCTTTGGGGAGCGCCGGAGCATGATGCCGAACCTAACGATCGGCTTTTGGACAAGATCGTGCTCAACAACAAGACGGAGCGTCATTCCGATTCGATCGGCATTGAGCAAGCTCCAGCGGAGGGGACATGGCTGAGATGGCAGTGCAGCGGGCGTCGGGACGCGGCATCTGGGGATGGATGCTGTTCGACTGGGCGGCACAGCCGTTTTTCACGGTCGTCACTACCTTCATCTTCGGTCCGTATTTCGTTTCGCGCATGGCCAGCAATCCCGAGACCGGGCAAGCGGCCTGGGGCTACGGCATTGCCGCCGCCGGCCTCGTCATCGCTGTTTTGTCGCCGGTCCTCGGTTCGATCGCCGACCAGACAGGACCGCGAAAGCCGTGGATAGCCTTCTTCGCCGCGGTCAAGATCACCTGCCTCACCCTGCTGTGGTTCGCCGCGCCCGGCTCTAATCTTTTTCTGGTCGTCGCGTTGTTCTCGCTGGCGTCGGTCGCGGCGGAATTCTCGACCGTGTTCAATGATTCGATGATGCCCCGCCTGGTGCCGAAGAGCGACATCGGGAGGATCTCGAACATGGCCTGGGGGCTCGGCTATCTCGGCGGCATGATCGCACTGATCTTCGTCGTTACCGTCATGGCCGGCTCGCCTGAAACCGGCAAGACCGTTGTTGGGCTGGACCCGATCTTCGGCCTCGACCCCAGGCTCGGCGAGGACGCGCGCGCCACCGGACCGTTGTCGGCGGCCTGGTATTTCCTGTTCATCCTGCCGATGTTCTTCTTCACGCCGGATGCAATCAAAGGCATTCCAATCGGGCCGGCGGTGCGCGAGGGACTGTCGGAACTGAAGTCGACGCTGGCCGAAGTGCGCAAGCGCAGCGGCATTTTTCGCTTTCTCGTCGCCCGCATGATCTATCAGGACGGCGTCAACGCGCTGCTGGCGCTGGGCGGAACGTTTGCGGCGGCAATGTTCCATTGGTCGATTACCGAGATCGGCCTGTTCGGCATCATTCTCAACGTCGTCGCCATAGTCGGATGCCTGGTTGCCGCACGCCTCGACGCGGCCCTGGGTTCCAAGTCCATAGTGATGATTTCGCTGGTCATGCTGAGCATCGCCACGCTCGGCATCGTCTCGACCGGCCCGGGCTATACGCTGTTCGGCGCCTGGGTGATGCCTGGACTGGACGGCGGCGGATTGTTCGGTACGGCGGCGGAAAAAGCCTACATTTTCTACGGCCTGCTGATCGGGCTTGCTTTCGGGCCGGTGCAGGCATCGTCGCGCTCCTACATGGCGCGCAGCGTCTCCGCTGCCGAATCGGGGCGCTATTTCGGCATCTATGCGCTGGCCGGCCGAGCAACCAGTTTTGCCGCACCTTTCATGGTGGCCACGATCACCCTGGCCAGCGGCTCGGCGCGGCTCGGCATGGCGGCGATCGTGCTGTTCCTCGGAGCGGGCATGGGGATCCTGATCGGCACGCCCTATCCGGCGGATCGGCCGGCGGAGTGATCTGCTCGTCCCTTCTCCCACAGAGGGAAGGGAGGGAGTTCAATGCCTGAAATGCCTCACGCCGGTAAACACCATGGCGATGCCGTGAGCATCGGCGGCGGCGATGACATCGTCGTCGCGCATCGAGCCGCCGGGCTGGATGACGGCGGTGGCGCCGGCTTCGATTGCCGACAAAAGCCCATCCGCGAACGGGAAAAAGGCATCCGAGGCGACGACAGAGCCCTTGGTCAAAGGCTCCGTCAGACCGGCAGCCTCGGCCGCGTCGAGCGCCTTGCGCGCGGCGATGCGCGAGGAATCGACCCGGCTCATCTGGCCGGCGCCGATGCCGACTGTAGCGCTATCCCTGGCATAGACTATGGCGTTCGACTTGACGTGCTTTGCCACGCGGAAGGCGAATTTCAGATCGGCCAATTCGGCCGGCGTCGGAGCGCGGCTGGTCACCACTTTCAGGTCGAGGTCATCGACCACCGCATTGTCGCGGCCCTGGACCAACAAGCCGCCGGCAACCGATTTCAAGCCAAGGCCCGCCGCGCGCGGGTCGGGCAGGCCGCCGGTAACCAGCAGGCGTAGATTCTTCTTGGCGGCAATGATGCGGACTGCTTCCTCGGACGCCTCCGGTGCGATGATCACTTCGGTAAAGGTCTTGACGATCTCTTCGGCGGTTCCGGCGTCGAGGATGCGGTTCATGGCGACGATGCCGCCGAAGGCAGAGACCGGATCGCAGGCCAGCGCCTTGGCATAGGCCGCGTGCAGCGAAGCGGCTTCGGCGACGCCGCACGGGTTGGCGTGCTTGATGATGGCAATTGCGGCGGAGCGGGTCGGATCGAATTCGCCGACCAGCTCGAAGGCGGCGTCGGTGTCGTTGATGTTGTTGTAGGAAAGCTGCTTGCCCTGAAGCTGGCGCGCCGTAGCGACGCCCGGCCGCCTGTCGCCATTGACATAGAAGCCGGCGCCCTGATGCGGGTTTTCGCCATAGCGCATCACCGATTGCAGCTTGCCGCCGAAGGCGCGCCATGTCGGATGCTCGATCTCGAGCGCCTCGGCGAACCATCCCGAGATCGCCGCATCGTAGGTGGCAGTACGGGCAAAGGCCTTGGCCGCCAGCTTCTTGCGGAAATCCAGCGACAGCGAGCCGAAATTCATCTCCAGCGCGTTGAGCACCGAGGCATAGTCGTCAGGGTCGGTGACGGTACCGACATAGGCGTGGTTCTTGGCCGAGGCACGGATCATCGCCGGGCCGCCAATATCGATGTTCTCGACGATCGCCGCGTAGTCGGCGCCGGAGCGGCGCACCTCTTCGAATGGATAGAGATTGGAGACGACGAGGTCAATAGGCTCGATGCCGTGGTCGCGCATCGCAGCGACGTGCTCGGGATCGTCGCGCACGCCGAGCAGTGCGCCATGCACCGACGGGTGCAGCGTCTTGACGCGGCCGTCCATGATCTCGGGAAAGCCGGTGAGCTCGGATACGTCGCGCACGGCCATGCCGGCCTCGGCGATCGCCTTTGCGGTGCCGCCGGTCGAAACCAGCTCGACGCCGGCCGAAGCCAGCGCCTTGGCGAAGTCGATCAGGCCGGTCTTGTCGAAGACGGAGAGCAGCGCGCGACGGATCGGAACAAGGTCGGGCGCGGGAATGTTCTTGGCGGCGACGGCCATGGGCTGGCGGCCTTTCCAGTTCTGGTTGGAGAGCGTCCGCGGGCCGTAGCACATGAGGCCCGGAAATCAAGCAGCAAGGCTTGATCAGTGTTTGCCGTTGCCACTGGCTTCAGCTTTTTCCGGATGACCACCGAGAGTAGTCCGCGTCAATTGCCAGTGGACCTCGGAAATCTCCGAGGCTTTGAACGCAAGCACGATCTGCCGGCTGCGGCGCGGGCCGCCGAGCCCGGCGAAATAGATCGATTCCTCGACCTCGGGTACCACTTCGGTGGAGGTAAACACCCAGGTGTCGGCATGGTCGGCGGCCAGCACCAGACGGTCATGCTCATCCTGGAGCAGGTTTATGTCGGGATGGACATGGAAACGCACCGTGACGAAATCACGGCCATTGTTGCGGATAGAGGCGCCGCCCGGCCGCAGGAAGCGGTCCCTGCCGGCAAGCACATTGCCTTCGGTCGATAATTTCAGCTCGCGCTCATGCAGGAAGCCGAAGCGCGCGACATAGCCGTCATGGCGGGCGATGAAGCCCTGGCTGCCCTTCTGGTCGGTGCGCTTGCAAGGCACATGCTGCGGCCCGCCGATCAAAGGCGTGCCGAGCAGGTCGTTGACGCGCAGGGAGTGGTTGAAGCGCGCCGACGACGTGTCGTTGATGGTGGCGGTCGAGTGGGCGGCGGTGGCGCGGGCAAGCGGCCGGAACTCGGCGGCGCCATAGGTGTCTATGCCGGCGTTGACGACATAGTGCTGGCGGCCCGACGACAATTCGAAGGCGAGGCACCCGGCGTGAGCGGCATTGGACACGTCGACGGGCGGCGGCGGCCCGGTATCGGCGATCACGGTGACACCCCCCATCGACAGGCGCTCATAACCCGAATGCGGCGCGTGCAGCAATGGTGCGCCGGCGGTGTCGTCGTGATGCAGGATGCTGGCGATACGGTCGTGGATGGTGGCGCCCATGCCGTTGAAGCGGGCAAGGCTGCCATCCTGATGGCGAAAGAAGCGCAGCGCCGGCAACATCCGGTCGATGGCGCCGATCAGGGCGGCCGGCGGTGTCTCGGCCTGATTGGCGTATGTCTGGCGCAACGGCAGAAGGTCGGCGAGGATTTCAAGCACGGCCATCGGATTGCGCGAGATATGGCCGCCGTCAGGCAGGATCTGGCGGTCGATCTCGTCGCCGAGACTGCGGGTGGCACCGCGCAGCGCCGAGGCCGGCGCCGGCAGCGACAAAGCGGCAAAGGCCAGCGCAATGCGCGCGCGCAGCCTGTCCTTGCCGTCCGGCATCTCGCGCGCCATGGCGCGCAGATAGCGGATCTGGACGGCAAGCGATTTCAGGAAGGCGCGGTAGAACGGAAATTCGGCGCCCTGCAACACGATCGAGGAATGCTGCAGCCAGGCAATGACGCGCTTGGCCGTCGTGCCGGGCTCCCAGGCGACGCCGGAAATATGGCTGCCATGGATTGCAATCCAGTCGGAAACCAACGCCCGCGCGTTGGCGGCGGCGAGCTCGGTACCCGCGGCACGCATGTGGCGCAGCCAGCGAAAGCCATGCAGCGTCTTTTGCCAGCCGGGATTGGGCACGTCGATCTGGAAGGGCGATTTGCCGCCGGTCTCGACCAGATGCCCCGAAAGCGGATAGCGGCCGTAATAGATCTCGAGCGCGATCTGAGGATCGGCGAGGCGCAGGTCCGGCGGGGCGATCAGGACGCGCTCCGGCGTGCGGCCTGAGTAGCGCCAGCGATAGAGTGGTCCGGCACGCAAGCGCCGGCGCGCCTTGCGCCAGAACTCCCTCGCGACAAGCGTCCACAGACGCGTCGTGTTACCGGCAGCGATTGCCAAAATCTCTCCTGATCGTCCTCACCCAGGCACAAGTTTATATGATTCAAGAACTTGTGCGAAGGCGAATTCCGCGGCAGCGTGGCCGTTCAGCCTGTTTTCCGTGCCTCCTCGCTCCAAAAGGCCGGACGCGCTTCGAGTTCTGCCCTTAGCCGGCTCTGCGCATGCGGGCGGCGAAGAAGCCGTCCAGCCCGGAACGGGCAGGGGAGCCAAGCTCCAGGTCGGCAGGCGTGGTGCGCAACGTGCCTTGCGGCGTCAGGAACGGGTCGATGCCGGCGATCTCACCCGGCCGAAGCGGGTCGTCGATGATTTCCGCATTGCCGGCGAGAAAGTCGCGATAAAGCTCTTCGCCTTCGAGCGGATCGAGCGAGCAGTTGGAAAAGACGATGCGACCGCCAGGCTTGACCAGGGTGACGGCCCGGACAAGCAGCCGGCGTTGCAGGTCGGCCAGTTTTTCGACGTCGGCCGCCGTCTTCGTCCAGGGGACGTCGGGATGCCGCCGTACCGTGCCGGTCGAAGAGCAAGGTGCGTCGAGGAGGACGGCGTCGAAGCGGTCCTTCGGCTCGTATTTGAGCAGATCGGCCTGCACTATCTCCGCGGCCAGGCCGAGCCGTTCGAGGTTCTGCGTCAGCCGTGCCAGCCGCGTTTTGGATATGTCGAGCGCGGTGACGTGGGCGCCGGCGAGGATCAACTGGGCGGTCTTGCCGCCCGGCGCGGCACAGAGGTCGGCGATTCGCAAACCATTGATGTCGCCGAACAGCCGGGCCGGCAGGCTGGCCGCCGCGTCCTGAACCCACCAGGCGCCTTCCGCGAAACCTGGCAGTTCGGTCACGGAAGCGCTGAGCTTTTCCACGCGCACTGTGCCGGTCGGCAAGACTAAGCCACCGAGCCGTTCGGCCCACAGCGCCGGGTCCGACTTGACGGTGAAATCGACCGGCGCCTCGTGGCGCTGGGCGAGCAGTATCTGCCTGGTCTTGTCGAGGCCGTAGACCGTTTTCAAACGGTCGGAAAACCATTTTGGCGCCTCGTCGGTGGCCGCAACCGCCGCCGCGAGCTCATCCTGCTTGGCCCGCGCCAACGTACGCAGTACGCCGTTGACGAGGCCGGAAAAGCGCGCCGTGCGCGGATCGGACTTGGCATGCGTCACGGCGAGGTCGACGGCGGCGCTGTCGGGAACATCGAGGAACAGGATCTGCGCCGCCGCCACATGCAAGATGTGCGAAAGCGCCGTGGCGTTGGGCGGCAGCGGCTTTTCCAGGCGGCGGGCCAACAGGCCTGATATGGTCATGCGGTAGCGCAGCGCGGTGACCAGAATGGCGCGCACCAGGGCGCGGTCGCGCAGGTCGAGCGCCTTGTATTGCGGATGGCCGTTTTCATGGTCGGTCAGCCCGTCGAGCGGCGTTCTCGCGTCGATGACGGCGGCAAGCAGCCGCGCGGCTGCCTTGCGCGCGGCGAGACCGCGAGCTTCTGAAGCCTCACTGTGAGTTGGCCTCATTGTGCCGGCGATCGGTTGACTAGTTTAAATATGGCGCTGACAAAATCTTCTTTGCTTCCTAGGGGTGAGGTCACCTGAATGTAGTCTTTCTCAACCTTGTCAACATAGTCCGCGACTTGCTTTGGAGATGCACCATCCCCGACAAGTCGGACGATGTGGTGGAGATAGGTGTCATATTCGTTTTCAGGAAGCGGACGAAATTCCAGTTCACTTGATGTTTCCATGTTCGCCATCGGTATGCCGATAGGGTTCCAGTGCCTTGCACAAAGATCGCGTATTTCCGCCAGCGAGATCCCGCCTTTTTTGTCTGTCGCGCTCGTCACGACCACGGACCTTTAGGCCCGGTCGGATTGCGTCCCCAGGGATTGGGTTTCGGCCTGGCCGGCTCGGCCGGCCTTTCGGGCCGGGCGGCCCTTTCGCACGGACCCGACGGCTGCTGCCCGATCCCGTCCGGCGCCGGGCTTGGCGTCGCGGCCGCTTCGGGTGCGCCGGCCATCTGTTGCGCCATCCGCTGCAGAGCGGCGATGCGGTTTTCGGTGCTCGGGTGGGTGGAGAACAAATTGTCCATGCGCTCGCCGGAAAGAGGATTGATGATGAAGAGATGGGCGGTTGCCGGATTGCGCTCGGCATCCGGGTTGCGGATGCGTTCGGCGCCACGGGCGATCTTGTCAAGCGCCGAGGCGAGCCACAGCGGGTGTCCACAGATTTCGGCACCGCGCCGGTCGGCCTCGTATTCGCGAGTGCGGCTCACCGCCATCTGCACGATCATGGCGGCCAAAGGCGCGACGATCATTGCCACCAGCACGCCGACGATGCCGAAGGAATTGTTGTTGTCGCGGTTACCGCCGAAGAAAAAGGCGAAATTGCCGAGCATCGAAATTGCGCCGGCGAAGGTCGCGACGATCGTCATGGTCAGCGTATCGCGGTGCTGCACATGGGCGAGCTCGTGCGCCATCACCGCCGCGACTTCTTCATGCGATAGCCGCTCGAGCAGGCCAGTGCTGGCGGCGACAGCGGCATTTTGCGGATTGCGGCCGGTGGCGAAGGCATTGGGCTGCGGATTGTCGATGAGATAGGTCCTCGGCATCGGCAGACCGGCGCGTCGGGCGAGGCCCTGCACGATGGCGTAATATTCAGGCGCGTTGCTTTCGTCGACCTCGATCGCTCGGTGCATCGCCAGCACCATCTTGTCGGCGTTCCAATAGCTGAACAGATTGGTGCCGGCAGCGATCAGCAAGGCGATCATCATGCCGCCGGATCCGCCGACCAGATAGCCGACGCCCATGAACAGGGCCGTCATTGCGGCCAAAAGCATGGCGGTGCGAAGGGTGTTCATTGTCTGCTCCGTTCTGCCCAACAAAGGGGTCGATCCCTTGTGGACCCATCGCTATATGATGGGAAACAGCGGTTCTCGTTTCAATCGGGGCCTGTTTCAATCTGCCGGAAGATCGCATGATCGACGAATCCAACCAAACACAGGCTCACCACGCGCCGCAAAAGGCGCTGACGCCGGCAGCCCGGCGTGCCTTGGCCGAGGCCGAGGCCCGGCGGCAAAAATATCGCGAGACAGAAGCCACGCTGCCGAGGGAGATCGGCGGGCGCGGCGGCAAGGAGCCTGGCCGCTACGGCGACTGGGAGGTCAAGGGCCTGACCAGCGACTTTTAGCCCAGGCAGGGGCGCCAAACTATACAGGCTGCGTCGTCCGCTCCGCTTCGATGGCAATCCAGCCGCTGGCATCGACGGCGATGCCGATCGCGTCATAGCCGGGGATAGCGGCATGCGGCGTCTGCAAAGAATGCCGGTGCGTGGCACTGATCACCACGATTGCGGCGCCCGCGGCTTCGGCTGCCGCTATGCCGGCCGGCGCGTCCTCGAAGACGAGGCAGTCGCGCACATCGACGCCGAGCCGTTCGGCCGCCAGCCGGAAGCAGTCGGGCGCCGGCTTGCCGCGGGCCACGTCCTCCGCCGCAACGATCACGGCGGGAGCCGGAATGCCGGCGGCCTGCAGGCGCAGCAAGGCAAGTTCGCGCGGCGCGGAGGTGGCGATCGCCCAACTCCCAGGCGGCAGCGATGCGAGGAACGCCGCGGCGCCGGCAATCGGGCGAATACCCTCGACGTCGGCTGCCTCGGCCTGCAAAAGCGCATCGGCTTCGCGGGCAGGATCGACGCCTGGCAGCGCCAGCCGGCCGATGGTCTCGATCGCCCGCACGCCGTGGATGGTCGGCAGGAATGCGGCGACGTCAAGACCTTGCCGATGCGCCCAAGCTGCCCAGACCCTTTCCGCCGCGGCGATCGAATTGAGAATCGTGCCGTCCATATCGAACAGGAAGGCCGCAAATTTTCTGCCTGCAAACATCGGTTTTCCCGGGTCATCCTGGAGGGGTTATTTCGAAAGACGCGTGTCGATCGACCGTAACGTTGCCGCGTCCGTATGGGAAGCCGCGAGGCGTCGTTTTCGACGTTCGCAAGGAACCGCCGCGCACTCTCCCGCGTTGACCAGCACTATCTTCCATGACGATCGTAGGGGGACGGCGATGCTGATCAGGCTCGGCTATGAAATTGGCATTGAATGCGCTGCAGCCACGCCGGTCATTTCGCTGCTCGAGATCCACAGGGATCGCCAGGCCGACATCAAGCGGCAAACGCGCGTGCTGACCTCGCCGTCGGTCCCGACCAGGGTCTACCACGATCTTTTCGGCAATAGCTGCCGCCGCTTCACGGCGCCGGCCGGAAGTTTTCGCATCCTCTATGACGCGGTGGTCGAGGACAGCGGTGAGACGGACGAAGTCAACGCGTTGGCCAGGGAAGTTCCGGTCGCCGAATTGCCGGACGAGGTGCTCGGCTATCTGCTCGGCAGCCGTTATTGCGAGACCGACCATCTCGGCGACCTGGCCTGGCAACTGTTCGGCCAGCTTCCGCCGGGCTGGGCGCGGGTGCAGGCGATCGTCGACTATGTCCACAACCGCCTGTCCTTCGGCTACGGTTATGCGCGCTCGACCCGCACGGCGGCGCAGGCGCATGAGGAACGCGTCGGCGTCTGCCGCGACTTTGCCCATCTGGCGATCACGCTCTGCCGCTGCATGAATATCCCGGCCCGCTACGTGAACGGCTATCTCGGCGATATCGGCGTGCCCGCCGATCCGGCGCCGATGGACTTCTCGGCCTGGATGGAAGTGTTCCTCGACGGCAAGTGGTACACGTTCGATCCTCGCCACAACGTGCCGAGAATCGGCCGTGTCGTCATTGCGCGTGGCCGCGACGCCACCGACGTGCCGCTGTTGCACAGTTTCGGCCCGCACCGGCTCAGCCTGTTCAAGGTCTGGACCTACGAACAGGAAGGCAACCTGTTCAAGCCGCCCTATCGCGGCCTCGACAGGACCGTCACCGCACGGATGCTGGCCTAATCCTCCCGGAGACGTTCACAGCCCATGTTTCCACGTCCCGCCATCGCGGTCGTGCTGATCCGGTTCGAGACATCTCTTCTGTACCGGATCGGGACGCCATCCGGCCGTTCCGAATTGCGAGCCGGATCGTGGTAAGCGCTTTGTGAACAAAGCCGCGCCGACGCGGCTTTCGTTTACCCGCTGTTTACCTTGTCGCTGCTCGAGACCGTTTGGAAACAATGGCCTGAGCGGGGGCTGCTCGCTTTCCCGCGCCCGGCGGCGCGATCCGGCCGGATTCCTGCAATGCGCGTTCGGACAGCTGCAGGCTGTGGCGAATGGAGGCGGAAGGAATGCGGCGTTTCGGGGGTCTTGTTCAGGCGATCGGCGGCTTTGCCGGGGATCGCAGCGGAAATTTCGCGGTGCTGTTTGGTATAATCGGCTCAGTACTGGCGCTGAGCGTCGGCTTTGCCGTCAACGTCTCCCAACTCTACAATGTGAAATCGAGCCTGCAAGGCATCGTCGATGCTGCGGTCACCTCGACGGCCCGCGACCTGACGACCAGCGTCATCAGCGAGGCTGACGCCAGCAAATCGGTGCAGGCCTTTCTCGATGCCAACAGCACGGCGGGTATCCTGCAGGACAATCAGATCGTTCTCGACAAACTGACTGTCGACCGAATCGCCAAGACCGTTCAGGCGGACGTTCATGTCAATGTCAGCTATTATTTCCCGCTTTTCAGCACGGGTAGCATGCAGCGCGTTCCCGCATCGACGACGGCTCTCTATTCGGACAAGCAGATCGAAGTCGCGATGATGCTCGATGTTACCGGCTCGATGGCAGGCCAGAAAATCATCGATCTGCGGACGGCTGCGGCGAATGCTGTCGACAGCTTCCTGGGCGGTCAGGACCCGTCCAAACCGCGCGTGCGGGTTGCCATCGTGCCTTATGCCAATTCGGTGAATGCCGGTACACTTGCCACCAGCAGCGTCTATGTGGAAACCACCGCCAGCCAACGCAAACAGGCGCCGGCCAATGACGCCGTGCAGTATGTCTCGGGCTTCATCCGTCCCGATAATTGCGCCACCGAACGCAAGGGGACCTACCAGTATTCGGACGCAGGCCCCGACGCCAGCATGGTCAACCGCGACTACCTGCTGTCGTCCTTCGCCTGGCAAACCGGCACCGCCGCCTGCCCGGCCGCCACGCTGATGCCGCTGACGGCCGATGCGACGGCGCTCAAGACGGTCATCAAGAATTTCGTCGCCTCCGGCGGCACTGCCGGCCATATCGGCGTGCAGTGGACCTGGTACATGCTCTCGGAGAACTGGGGGAGCATAATGAGAACTTCGCAGCGGCCGGCCAAGATGGATCCAAAAAAGGTCGCCAAAATCGCGATCCTGATGACGGACGGCGAATTCAACCTGTCCTACTTCGATGCGAGCACGGTGAGCGACGTTTACAATGACGCCGGCAAGGAGCCGACCCGCACGGCAGCCAAGAAACTTTGCGCTGCGATGCGCGACAAGGGCATCGAGATCTTCACTATTGGGTTTGACCTAAACGAAACGAATGCCAAGGCGACGCTCCAGGATTGCGCGAGCCCGGACACCACCAAGATCAAGCACTTCTATCAAGCTGCCAATGGAACCGAACTCAACCAGGCTTTCCAGGACATAGCGCGCAACGTCGAGATGCTGAGCGTAACCAAATAAGGGACAACAGCCCAAAAAGGAAAAGGCCGCCGCTTCTTGCGAAGTCGGCGGCCTTCCGTGTTTCCGCCCATGGCGCGGCTCCTGGCTGCGACGGTTGGTCGCCAGCCGCGCATCTCGCGCCTTAACGGGAAGACTGCTTCCCGAAAGTGCGATCCGCTGAGGCCACGTTCTGGAAAACGAAATCACTCGACATCGGATCACCTCCTTTCGATTTGTTGAACACTAGCTCATGATGGGGTGTCATCCGGCAAATGGCAAGGCGGGGCACTCGAAAATCCTGAACAAGCGTGCTTGTGCACTCGGGCGGCTTGCGGCCGGCCGATCCGGCAGGCAAGATCGAGCCGCGATTGTTCCGGGCCGCTTTTTGCCGGGTAAGGGAGGATGGGGATGGAGGCAGCCGAAAGAGCGGCCCGGATTGTTCGGACGGTCATCGAAACGCTGAAACCGGGTTTCGCGGTGAGGCTGTGGACAGGCGAGCGGATCGGCCCGGCTACCGGCCCGGTGCTCACTATCAACGACCAGGACATCGTCTGGCAGATCGTACGTCGGCCCTCTTTATCGACGCTGATCGAGATGTGGATTGCCAAGGCGGTCGACGTCGAAGACGGATCGCTGTTCGATTTCTACGCCTTGCCCACGCACGGCAAGCTCAGGACGAAGCTCAAGACGTTGCCGAAGCTGGCGATCCTGCGCGACCTGCCGGCGGTGCTGTTTTCGCGAAAACAGATGACGGCGCGAACCGATCTTTCCGGCCGCAATCCTTACGTCAGCGGGTCGAGCAAGGAGGCGATCCAGCATCACTACGATATTTCCAACGCATTCTACCGGCTCTTCCTCGACGAGCGCATGGTCTATAGCTGCGGCTATTTCAAGGATTTCGCCAACGATATCGATCAGGCCCAAAGAGACAAGCTCGACCATATCTGCCGCAAGCTTCGGCTGAAGCCCGGCGAAAAACTGCTCGACATCGGCTGCGGCTGGGGAGCGATGCTCATCCATGCGGTGAAGAATTATGGCGTCGTCGGCCACGGCGTTTCGCTATCGGAGGCACAGACCGAGCTCGCCCGCGAACGCATCCGCGCCGCGGGGCTGGAGGACCGCATCACCATCGAGATCAAGTCCTATGCCGAGCTGTCCGGCTCCTTCGACAAGATCTCGTCGATCGGCATGTTCGAGCATCTGGGACTTGCCAACCATGCGGCCTATTTCTCGAGGATCCATCGCCTGCTCAAGCCCGGCGGCATCTATCTGCACCACGCCATCACCCGGCGCGACAAGGGCAACATGAAGAAGACGCTGCGCAAGGGGCCGGAATTCAAGGCGCTGATCAAATACATTTTTCCGGGCGGCGAACTCGATACGATCGGCATGACGCTCGGCAATCTCGAGGCGCACGGCTTCCTCGTCTACGACGTCGAAAACTTGCGCGAGCACTATGCGCGCACCTGCAGGCTATGGGCAGAGCGTCTCCACGCACGCTTTGACGAAGCCATCGCTGAGGTCGGCGAAGCCAAGGCGCGGCTCTGGCTGCTTTATCTCACCGGCTGCTCGATTACTTTCGAACGTGCATCGGCGCAGGTTTTCCAGACCGTCGCCACAAGGCGCGCGCGTGGGCCGAGCGGCCTGCCGCCGACGCGGGCGGATTTGTACCGATAGCTACAGGAGGCGCATCGTGGCGCCGATCTCGACGCGGGCCGGTCGGTCGACGGTGCAGTAGACGCCGAGATTATGGGCGTTGTGGCGGACCAGGCTGCGCAGGATTGCCGGGTCGTGGTCGAACCCGTCCTGGCCAATGATGGTGAAGCCGCAGCGGCGGCACGGCTCGGAGATGGTCAGGAGCAGGTCGCCGATTGCCAGCTTGCGCCCGATCCATTCCGTCTCGGGGAACGACCCCTCGACCTCCGGCATATCGACGACGATGTTGGGGCGGAAGCGGCGCGCGTCGGCGGTGCCCTCTGGATGCAGCACTTTCAAACGCGCCAGTGAGGCGGTGGTCAGCAGATGAATAGGGGCTTTGACATAGCGTTCCGTCAGCAGAGGGCCGGCATAATCCGGAGCCGCATTTTCCCGGCGGAACGGCCGGATGGAAGCCGCAAAGCCGAGATACGCGGAAACCGTGCGATCACTTTGCGCGCCAGGTGCCGAAAGCCAGCGTCCGTCGGGGATGGCGACCTCCAGCCTGCCGGCCTGCGACAGCCGGGTGCGGATGCGGGGCACCTTGTGCCATTTCGCTTCGCGGTCGGGCCGTGCGATTTCATCGGTCGAGGTATCGACAAGACCAAACAGGCGGTCGCCTTCGACGGTATACCAGTCGACGGAGATCGCCTCCTGAAACTCGCCGGCGAGCGAGCTCGCGGGATAGCGCCAAAGCTCGGTGACGGCGCCCAATGCGGGTTGCATCAGCCCTTCTTGTTTTGCCGGTTGGCGATCAGGTCGTCGACGACTGCCGGATCGGCGAGCGTCGAGGTGTCGCCGAGCGCGGCAAAATCATCCTCGGCGATCTTGCGCAGGATGCGCCGCATGATCTTGCCGGAACGGGTCTTCGGCAGGCCGGGCGCGAACTGGATCTTGTCGGGCGAAGCGATGGCGCCGATCTCCTTGCGGACATGGACGACGAGCTCCTGGCGCAAGTCCTCGCTTGGCGTCTCGCCGGCCATCAGCGTGACATAGCAGTAGATGCCCTGGCCCTTGATATCGTGCGGGTAGCCGACGACGGCGGCCTCCGAGACCTTCTCATGCGAAACCAGCGCCGATTCGACCTCGGCGGTGCCCATGCGGTGGCCAGAGACGTTGATGACGTCGTCGACCCGGCCGGTGATCCAGTAGTAGCCGTCAGCATCGCGGCGGCAGCCGTCGCCGGTGAAGTACCTGCCCTTGTAGGTCGAGAAATAGGTCTGCACGAAGCGGTCGTGATCGCCATAGACGGTGCGCATCTGGCCCGGCCATGAGTCGGCAATGCAAAGATTGCCGCTGGCTTCGCCTTCCAGTACCTTGCCGTCGGCGTCGACCAGCTGCGGCTTGAGGCCAAAGAAGGGCCGCGTCGCCGAACCCGCCTTGAGGTGGGTGGCGCCCGGAAGCGGCGTGATCATGATGCCGCCGGTCTCGGTCTGCCACCAGGTGTCGACGATCGGCACCTTGCCGTTGCCGACGACGTTGAAATACCACTCCCAGGCTTCCGGATTGATCGGCTCGCCGACGGTGCCCAGCACGCGCAGCGACTTGCGCGACGTTTTGGTGACATGGGCATCGCCGGCGCCCATCAGCGCACGCAACGCCGTCGGCGCCGTGTAGAAGATGTTGACCTTGTGCTTGTCGATCACGTCCCAGAAACGCGACTGCGACGGGTAGTTCGGCACGCCTTCGAACATCAGCGTGGTGGCGCCGTTGGCGAGCGGCCCGTAGACGATATAGCTGTGACCGGTGACCCAGCCGACATCGGCGGTGCACCAGTAGATGTCGCCGTCATGATAGTCGAAGACATATTGGTGGGTCATCGAGACATAGACGAGATAGCCGGCTGTGGTGTGCAGCACCCCCTTCGGCTTGCCGGTTGAGCCGGATGTGTAGAGGATGAACAGCGGGTCCTCGGCGTTCATCTTCTCGGGCTTGCATTCGGCCTTAACCGTGGCGACCTCGTCATGGTACAAGACGTCGCGCCCGGCGGCCCAGCCGGTCTTGCCGCCGGTGCGGCGCACGACCAAGACCTTTTCGACTTTTGTTCCGGCCTTGGCGGCGATCTCGATCGCCTTGTCGGTGTTGTCCTTCAGCGGGATAGTCTTGCCGCCGCGCAGGCCTTCGTCGGCGGTGATGACGAAGGTCGACTTGCAGTCGTCGATGCGTCCGGCCAGCGCGTCCGGCGAAAAGCCGCCGAAGACGACCGAATGAATGGCGCCGATGCGCGTGCAGGCGAGCATCGCATAGGCGGCCTCCGGGATCATCGGCATGTAGATGGTGACGCGGTCGCCCTTCTTGACGCCGTGCTTCTTCATCACATTGGCGAGGCGGCAGACATGTGCGTGAAGTTCGTTATAGGTGATCTTCCTGTCGTCGTAGGGATTGTCGCCTTCCCAGATGATGGCGGTCTGTTCGCCGCGCTTCTTCAGATGCCGGTCGATGCAATTCCAGGAAACGTTTGTCTGGCCATCCTCGAACCATTTGATCGAAACCTTGCCGTCGAAGGACGTGTTCTTGACCTTGCTGTAGGGCTTGAACCAGTCGATGCGCTTGCCGTGCTTGCCCCAGAACTTGTCCGGGTTCTTGACGCTGTCGGCGTACCATTTCAGGTAGGTGTCATTGTCAATCAGCGCGTTCTTCTTCCACGCCGGCTGGACGCGATGGACATGAACATCGGACATTTCTTCGCCTTCCTCCCCAAAACCAAACCGCCGGCTTGACCGCCGGCAGGATCGCAGCGATGCGGCCGCGAATTCGCGCGCATTATTAACAGTTCGGCGGTGACGGCAACATTAGACGTTGGATTCGCGCGGCGGGATGCCGCAGGTGCCTTGCCAGGCGGTGTCAGCACTCTCGTGAGGCGGCTGCTAAGCGCATGTTTTTGCGGGAGGAATCTGGTTTGATCGCAGAAATATCAATAGACGAATAAGCAAATGGGGTGCACAATTTCAGGCTGGGAGGAAGGAGAATCAACCAGGGGACCGCAATGCGCGACCATTCAGAAATGGACCTGATGCTCAAGGGCTATGGCTTGACCACGGCCAAGATTCTTTATCACTTTCCCGATCATCCGCATCTGCTGCAGAGCTTCATCTGGCAGGATTACGACATCGCCCCGAAATTTCCGGTGCTGATCCGCTTCATCGAGTTCTGGAAGGCCGAGCTCGAAGGCCCGCTGCATTCGGTCAGCTACACGCACCAGAAGCTGATCGCGCCGAACGAATGGCGCAAGGTCGACGGCGAGTTCGTGCTGCATTAGCCGGGGGCGGCAGCCCCGGGAGCCGCCGCCAGCTTTTGGAGCGTCAGACTGCGGGCGCGTTCAGCCGGGCAAACCCCTCCTGCCGGCGATAGGGAAAATACGGGTAGGGTGCGGTGACCTCACTTGCCGTGTCGAGCTTCTTCATCTGCTCGGCTGTCAAGGACCAGCCGACGGCGCCGAGATTCTGGCGCAACTGCTCCTCGTTGCGCGCGCCAATGATGACGGAGGCGACGGTCGGCCGCTGCAGCAGCCAATTGATGGCGATCTGCGGTAGGGTCTTGCCGGTTTCCTCGGCGACAACATCAAGCGCGTCGACGACCCGATAGAGATGCTCATCCTCGACGGGCGGTCCGAAGCTTGCCGTGTCATGCAGCCGGCTTTTCTCAGGCAGCTTCTGGCCACGGCGGATCTTGCCGGTCAGGCGGCCCCAGCCGAGTGGGCTCCACACCAGCGCACCGACACCCTGGTCGAGGCCGAGCGGCATCAACTCCCATTCATAATCGCGTCCGACCAGCGAGTAGTAGACCTGATGGGCGACGTATCGGGGATAGCCATATCTGTCCGCCAGGCCGAGTGACTTCATCACTTGCCAGCCGGAAAAATTGGAGACGCCGGCATAACGCAGCTTGCCGGCGCGCACGAGACCGTCCAGCGTCGACAGCACTTCCTCGATCGGTGTTGCGGCATCAAAGGCGTGCAGTTGCAGCAGGTCGATGTAATCGGTGCCAAGACGCTTCAGCGCGTCTTCGACGGCCTTGATCAGGCGTGAACGTGACGAGCCGGCATCGTTGGGACCGTCGCCCATCGGCAGCGAGGTCTTGGTCGAGATCAGCACGGCGTCGCGGCGGCCTTTGATGGCAGCGCCGAGCACTTGTTCGGAAGCGCCAATCGAATAGACATCGGCGGTGTCGAACAGGTTGACGCCGGCCTCTAGGCAGATGTCGACCAGCCGCCGTGCTTCCGTCGCATCGCTGTTGCCCCAGGCGCCGAACAGCGGGCCTGAACCGCCGAAGGTTCCAGCGCCGAACGAGAGTGCCGGGACCTTCAGGCCTGATGCGCCAAGATTTCGATAATCCATGGGTTTGCTCCTTGTGGAAGGATGGCTGTTTCAAAGATTGGTTGAGGTTTGCCGTTCTATGACGGCGCGATTTCCGGTGTGGGGAGGGCGGGGTCTCGGTCGAGGCGCAGAGCAAACGCCGCCACGGCAAGCGCTGAAAGCGGCAACAGGGCCGCGACCCAGGTGACGGCGCCGAGGCCGGGACCGTGCGCGATGACCACGCCGCCGAGCCAGGCGCCGGCCGCGTTGCCGAGGTTGAAGGCGGCGATGTTGAAGGACGAGGCGAGGCTCTGGCCGGCGCCTTGTGCCTTTTCCAGCACCCACATCTGCAGTGGCGCCACGGTGGCGAAGGCGGCGGCGCCGAGCAGGCCGACATAGATAACGGCCATGACCTGGCTGTGCAGGGCGAAGGTCATGGTGCCGAGCACCAGCGCCAGGACGACGAGACTGCCGAGAACGGAAGGTAGCAGCCGGCGGTCGGCGAACTTGCCGCCGGCGATGTTGCCGGCGATGAGGCCGCCGCCGAAGACCAGCAGGATAGGCGACACCGCTGCTTCCTCAAAACCGGTGATCTCGGTCAGCAACGGGGCGATGTAGGTGAAGACGGCAAAGACGCCGGCATAGCCAAGCACGGTGGTGGCAAAGCCAAGCAGGACGGGCGTGCGGCCGAGCACGGCGAGATCGGCGCGCAAATTGCTCTTCTCAGGTTCTGTTCGGCTGCGCGGCACCAGCAGGAGAATGATGGCGAAGGCGGCGATGCCGACCAGGGTCACCGCCCAGAACGTCGCGCGCCAGCCGAAGGCCTGGCCGAGCCAAGTGCCGAAGGGCACGCCGAGGATGTTGGCGATGGTCAGGCCGGTGAACATCAGGGCGATCGCCGAAGCTTTCTTGTTGGGCGCCACCAGCCCGGTCGCCACGACCGAGCCGACGCCGAAGAAGGTGCCGTGGGCGAAGGCGGTCAGCACGCGCGCACCCATCAGCGTCCAGTAGTCTGGGGCAAGCGCACAGGCGAGGTTGCCCAGCGTGAAGATCGCCATCAGCGACAGAAGCACGGTCTTGCGCGGCCAACGGCCGGTTGCGATCGTCAGCAGCGGCGCGCCGATGACGACGCCGAGCGCATAGCCGGAAATAAGCTGGCCGGCAGCCGAGATCGAGACGTCGAGATCGGTGCTGACGTCGAGCAGCAGTCCCATTATGACGAATTCGGTGACGCCGATGCCGAACGCACCGGCGGCAAGAGCGTAAAGAGCAAACGGCATGGCGGTTCCCACTTCGATGACGACCAGTTTTGACGACGGGCGCCGTGCTCCTCCTACGCCCCAATCCGGAAGATCGTGTCGCGATGTGCTGTGAACCAGCCTTGCATCGGGCACATCGTCTGTGAAATAGATTCACCAATGGCCAGGCCCGACATCAACCGCTCCGGCGAGATCGAAGTGTTCGTCCGCGTGGTCGAGGCGGGCAGCTTTTCGGCCGCTGCCCGTGCGTTGCGGATGACCCCGTCGGCGGTGAGCAAGCTGATTGCGCGGCTGGAGGCACGGCTCGGCGCGCGGCTGGTCAGCCGTTCGACGCGCAAGCTGCAACTGACGCCGGAGGGGGCGGCCTTCTTCGACAGCGGCGTGCGTATCCTGGCCGATATGGCAGCGGCCGAGCGCGAGGCGGCGGCGGGTGCCGCGCCGCGTGGCCGGCTGCGGATCAACAGCTACGTGCCTTTCGGGCAGCATCGGCTGATCCCGATTTTGCCGCGTTTTCTAGAGCGCTACCCCGAAATCTCGGTCGATCTGGTGTTGACCGACGATGTCATCGACCTGATGGAGGAGCGCGCTGACGTCGCCATCCGGGCCGGGCCACTCGGCGAATCACGGCTGGTGGCGCGCAAGCTCGGGCAGAGCCGGGTGGTCGTCGTTGCGGCGCCATCGTATCTCGAAGCGCGTGGCACGCCCATGACGCCCGCCGATCTCGATCGTCACAACCGGATGGGCTTCCGTTTCGTACGCCACCTCGAGGGCTGGCCTTTTATCGATGCCGCCGGCAAGCCGATCACCCTGTCGATCATCGGAAATACGCTGGTCAGCGACGGCGAGACGATGCGGCTGATGGCGCTCTCGGGGGCGGGCATCGCCCGGCTGGCAAGCTGGCATGTGGAGGCCGACATTGCCGCCGGCCGGCTCCTGCCGCTGCTGGAAGAGTTCAACCCCGGCGACGAGGAACTCACCCACGCCGTCTATGTCGGCCAAGGCAAGCATCTGCCGGCGCGGGTGCGGGCCTTTTTGGACTTTTTGGTCGAGACTGTCCGGCTGAACTGAGCCCAAAACGATCGGGAGCCTGCCGGCTCCCGAAGCAACGAAGGTGAGGAAGGTAAGATTGAGTTACTTTTTCGGCACAAAGGGCGCCGGCCGTCGGCCGGCCGCCTGACGCTCCAGCATCCAGCCCGGGTATTCGGCGGGCAGGGCACTGACTTCGTCGAGGCGAACAAGATCATCGGCATCGAGCTGCAACTCGGTGGCTGCAAGGTTCTGTTCCAGCTGCTCCATGCGGCTGGCGCCGATGATGACGCTCATCACGAATGGCTTGGCCAGGACATAGCCGAGCGCCACCGTAGCGACGCTGACGCCGTGCTTGGCGGCGATCTCGCGCATGACGGCGACTGCTGCCCAGGCACGGTCCTCGTTGACCGGCGGGAAATTGAAGCTGGCGCGGCGGCCCTCGCCATTGCCGGGGGCGCCCGGTCCGTATTTGCCGGAGAGCAAGCCGCCAGCCATCGGCGACCAGACCATCAGCCCGAGCTTCTCCTCGTTGAGCAGCGGCACGATCTCGCGCTCGAGATCGCGGCCGGCGATCGAATAATACGACTGCACGGTCTCGAAGCGGGCAAAGCCTTTGCGCTCGGCAATACCCAGCGCCTTGGCGATGCGCCAGGCCTGCCAGTTCGAGACGCCGACATAGCGGACCTTGCCGGCGGCAACCAGGTCGTCGAGCGCCCGCAGCGTTTCGTCAATCGGCGTCACCGTGTCGGTGCCGTGCAGCTGGTAGAGATCGATATGATCCAGCTGCAGCCGTTCGAGGCTGCCTTCGACCGAATCCATGATGTGGCCGCGCGAGGAACCACGCTGGTTCGGGCCTCCGCCCATGGCGCCATGAACCTTGGTGGCGATGATCACGTCCTGCCGGTTGACGCCAAGGTTCCTGAGCGACTGGCCGAGAAGCCGTTCCGAGGCACCAAAGGAATAGACATCCGCCGTGTCGAAGAAATTGACGCCGGCGGCGAGCGAGCGGGCAACGATCTCGTCAACGCCCTTCTGGTCGAGGCTGGCGATCAGACCCCATTGGGCGTTCTCGCCGGCCGCGCCGAACGTCATCGTGCCGAGGCAAAGTTCGGAGACGAACATCCCCGTATTTCCAAGTTGATTGTAACGCATGGTGGCTCCAGACGGGTTGAGAATAACTCGAGCCATATAGGAACGAAACGTTCCGTTTCTATACCTTGGCTTAGTCAATGTCAGCCTGTGGCCTAAGGCCGGCTGCGCCTCATCTGGCGCCGAAAATCGCCGATCCAACCCTGACACTGGTCGCGCCGAAGGCGATCGCGGTTTCGTAGTCGCCGGACATGCCCATGGAGAACTTGTCGACCCCGGCCTCAAGCCCAAGCTTTTCCAGCAGCGCGAAATGCGGACCGGGGTTCTCGCCGGCCGGCGGAATGCACATCAGCCCTTCGATGGCGAGGGCGTGAACCGAGCGGCAGCGGGCCACGAAGGCGATAGCCTCGCGCGGCTCGATGCCGGCCTTTTGCGGCTCGGAGCCGGTGTTGACCTGGACATACAGCCTTGGTGACCGGCCTTGCCTGGCGATCTCCTTGGCGAGTTCGGCGGCGATCTTTTCACGGTCGACGGTTTCGATGACGTCGAACAATGCCACCGCTTCCTTTGCCTTGTTCGATTGCAGTGGACCGATCAGATGCAGCTCGACATCGGGAAACGCCGTCCGCAGTGCCGGCCATTTGGCTTGTGCTTCCTGAACCCGGTTTTCGCCGAAGACGCGCTGGCCGGCCTCGATGACGGGGCGGATATCGGCGGCGTCGAAGGTTTTCGAGACCGCGACCAGCGTCACCGCTCCAGCGTCGCGTCCTGCCTCGCGCTCGGCGGCAGCGATCCTTGCCTTAACCGTGAAAAGCTGTTCGACGGCGCTCGCCATGCCTATATCCTGCCTGTGTTTGGCTTTCGCCGGATCGCCGCAGTTGACGGGTCCGGCAATCCATGGTGAACACCGCGACGACATTTCCTGAGCCGCCCGGGCATTGTCCGGCGGCTCGCGCATGCTTTTAAGTGAAAAACACCCGATGGCAACCGAACGATACAATCCGCGCGCGTCAGAGCCCAAATGGCAGAAGGCCTGGGACGCCAAGAAGCTGTTCGAAGCCGACAATGACGACCCGCGCCCGAAATATTACGTGCTGGAGATGTTCCCCTATCCGTCGGGGCGCATCCATATCGGCCATACCCGCAACTATACGATGGGCGACGTGGTGGCGCGCTACAAGCGGGCCAAGGGTTTCAACGTGCTGCACCCGATGGGCTGGGACGCCTTTGGCATGCCAGCCGAAAACGCGGCGATGCAGAACAAGGTCCATCCCAAGGACTGGACCTATCAGAACATCGCCGCCATGCGCGAGCAACTCAAGGTCATGGGCCTGTCGCTCGATTGGGCGCGCGAGTTCGCCACCTGCGATGTCGATTACTATCACCGCCAGCAGATGCTGTTCCTCGATTTCGTCGAGAAGGGGCTGGTGACGCGCAAATCCTCCAAGGTCAACTGGGATCCGGAGGACATGACGGTGCTTGCCAACGAGCAGGTCATCGACGGACGCGGCTGGCGCTCAGGCGCGCTGGTGGAACAGCGCGAGCTGACGCAGTGGTTCTTCAAGATCACCGACTACGCGCAGGACCTGCTGGATTCGCTCGATCAACTCGACGACTGGCCGGAAAAAGTGAAGCTGATGCAGGCGAACTGGATCGGCCGTTCGGAAGGGCTGCTGATCCGCTGGCCGCTGGCCAAGCCAGCAGCCGGCGAGCATGAGCTCGAAATCTATACGACAAGGCCTGACACCATCTTCGGGGCCTCCTTTATGGCGATTGCCGCCGACCATCCGCTGGCCAAAAAGGCCGCCGAAGACAATCCGGCGCTGGCAAAGTTCATCGACGAGGTCCGCCATATGGGCACCTCGGTGGCGGCCCTGGAGACGGCGGAGAAGAAGGGCTTCGATACCGGCATTCGCGTCGTCCATCCGTTCGACGAGAAGTGGACGCTCCCCGTCTACGTCGCCAATTTCGTGCTGATGGACTACGGCACCGGCGCCATCTTCGGCTGCCCGTCCGGTGACCAGCGCGACCTCGACTTCGCCAACAGATACGGCCTGCCGGTCATTCCGGTGGTGATGCCGGAAGGCGAGAATCAAGGAAGCTTCCAGGTCATCGATGAGGCCTATGTCGGCGACGGCGTGATGATCAATTCGCGCTTCCTCGACGGCATGAAGCCTGATCAGGCGTTCGACGAGGTGGCGAAGCTGCTGGAACAAAAGACCATCGGCAACCGGCCGATGGCCGAGCGCAAGGTGAACTTCCGCCTGCGCGACTGGGGCATTTCGCGCCAGCGGTATTGGGGCTGCCCTATCCCGATGATCCATTGCGAGGATTGCGGCGTGGTGCCGGTGCCGAAAGCCGACCTGCCAGTCAAGCTGCCGGATGATATCGAGTTCGACCGGCCGGGCAATCCGCTCGATCGCCATCCGACATGGCGGCACGTCAAATGCCCGCGTTGCGGCAAGGACGCGCGGCGCGAAACCGACACGATGGACACGTTCGTCGATTCTTCGTGGTATTTCGCGCGCTTCACGGCGCCCTGGGCAAACGATCCGACCGATCCCAAGGCCGCGACCGAATGGCTGCCGGTCGACCAGTATATTGGCGGCATTGAGCATGCGATCCTGCATTTGCTCTATTCGCGCTTTTTCACCCGCGCCATGCGCGAGACCGGCCATGTCGATCTGGCCGAGCCGTTCAGGGGCCTGTTCACGCAAGGCATGGTGGTGCACGAGACCTATCGGGTTGGCGGCGCCTCGAACGGCCGCTGGCTTGCGCCCAGCGAGGTCAGGCTGGAAGACGCCGACGGCAAGCGCCGCGCCTTCGAAATCGCCACCGGCGAAGAGGCGGTGATCGGTCCGCTCGAAAAAATGTCGAAGTCGAAGAAGAATACGGTGAGCCCGGAAGAGATCACCGACGGCTACGGCGCCGATACGGCGCGCTGGTTCATGCTGTCGGACTCGCCGCCCGAGCGCGATGTCGAATGGACCGACGAGGGTGCGGCCGGCGCCCATCGCTTCATCCAGCGCATCTGGCGCCTGGTGTCGACGGCTGCCGAATCGCTCGCCGGAGTCCGGCCAGAGGCGGCGAAGGACGGCGAGGCCGGGACAGTGTCCAAGGCCGCGCACAAGATCTTGAAATCGGTCGGCGAGGACATCGAAAAGCTCGCCTTCAACCGCGCCATCGCCCGCATCTATGAGCTCGCCAATGCCTTGACCGTACCGCTCAACGAGGCGGCAGAGGGCAAAGCCGGTCCGGCGCTGCAAGCGGCCTGCCGTGAGGCCGTCGAGATCCTGGTGCACCTGATCGCGCCGGTCATGCCGCATCTGGCAGAGGAGTGCTGGCAGACGCTCGGCGGCACCGACCTTGTCGCCGAGCGGCCCTGGCCGGACTACGATCCCTCGCTTGTCGTCGACGCCGAGATCGTGCTGCCGGTGCAGGTCAACGGCAAGAAACGCGGCGATTTGACAATTGCCCGCGACGCGGATCAAGGTGCGGTCGAAAAGGCGGTTCTGGCTCTCGACTTCGTTCAGAAAGCGCTCGAAGGTAAGGCGCCGCGCAAGGTGATCATCGTGCCGCAGAGGATCGTCAATGTCGTTGCCTAAGCCGCGAAAGACAGAGCTGACGGTGCGCCGTATCGTGCTTTGCGGGCTGCTCGCCTCGGTGGCGCTGGTTTCCGCCTGCACGGTGCGGCCGCTCTATTCGAGCGCGCCGCTGGTCGCCGGCTCGCAGGTCGGCGCTGCTGCGGAGCTGGCATCGATCTCGGTCAAGCCGGTCAAGACCCGCTACGCCCAGCAGGTCCGCAACAATTTGATCTTCGCACTCGGCCAGGGCGCCGGCGAGCCAGCTTCGCCGGTCTATTCGCTTGATCTGGGCGTCTCCGAACTCGTCGAATCGGCGGCAATCGAGCAGGTCACGACCGACGAGGACGAGCCGACCGCCGGCACCGTGACGCTGACCGCCAACTATGTGCTCAGCGATGCCAAGACGGGCACGGTCATAGCGAGGGGCAAGCGCTCGATTCCGTCGTCATACGACAGGCCCCGCCAGGAATTCGCGTCATACCGAGCCCAGATCGACGCCGAGAACCGTGCGGCGCGCGAACTGGCGGATGTGCTGCGGCTGTCGATCGCCCAGGATCTGATCAAGCACGGCAAGCCGGCGGCAAGCTAGGTGTTTCCAGAGTGCGCAATCTGCAAAAAAGGCCGATTGCTCGGCCTTTTTTGTTCGCAGGATAGTCGCTTCAGCCGATCTTCTGCCCGGTCTTTGCCCAGTCGGCGAGGAACAGCTCCAGGCCCTTGTCGGTCAGCGGGTGCTTGACCAGTGCCTTGAGCGTCGCCGGCGGCGCGGTGATGACGTCGGCGCCGATCAGTGCCGCCTGCTTGACATGGTTCACGGTGCGCACCGAAGCGGTCAGGATTTCAGTCTGGAAGTCATAATTGTCGTAGATGGTGCGAATATCGGCAATCAGCTCCATGCCGTCCCAGCCGCTGTCGTCGATGCGGCCGACGAAAGGCGAGATAAAGGAGGCGCCGGCCTTGGCGGCGAGCAGCGCCTGGGTGGCCGAGAAGCACAGCGTGACGTTGACCATGCGGCCGTCCGACCGGATGTCCTTGCAGGCTCTCAGGCCGTCGAGCGTCAGCGGCACCTTGATGCAGACATTGTCGGCGATCCTGGCCAGGATCTTGGCCTCCGCCATCATGTCCTTGTATTCGGTGGCGACGACTTCGGCCGAGACCGGGCCCTTGACGATCTCGCAGATCTCTCTTGTGACGTCGGCGATCTTGCCGCCGGATTTCAGGATCAGCGACGGATTGGTGGTTACGCCGTCGAGTAGCCCCAGATCGTTCAGCTCGCGGATTTCCTTGACATCGGCGGTGTCGACAAAAAATTTCATGGCGGTCTCCTGAAGATTTTTCATGTGCACGTCATGCACATTTGGGGTCGGACTTTGATCTAGACCAAAGTCGGGGCAAGGTCACGCCTCATGATCGAAGATTCGCCCTTTGTCGCGGCCGCAGCGGTGCTGGTGCCGATGCCCGCCGAGCGCCCCTACACCTATGCCGTGCCGGCTGGCATGCGCGTGGTGCCGGGCTCGATCGTGCGCGTTCCGCTTGGGCCCCGCCAGGTCGCCGGCATCGTCTGGGACGGCGTCGTCGAAAAGGTTGACGCGAAGAAATTGCGGCCGATCGAGCAGGTTTTCGACTGCCCGCCGATCGACCGCGCGATGCGGCGTTTTGTCGATTGGGTGGCGCAGTACACGCTGTCGCCGCCCGGCATGGTGGCGCGCATGCTGCTCAGGGCGCCAGAGGCGTTCGATCCGGAGCCGTGGATCGAAGGGCTGCAGCGCACCTTCGCCAGACCCGACCGGATGACGGAGGCGAGAACGCGCGTGCTGGAGACAGCCGAAGGCGGACTGGCCTGGACGCGGTCCGGCCTGGCGCATGCGGCAGGCGTGTCGTCGACGGTGGTGGACGGGCTGCGGGCGCAGGGCGTATTCGAGACGGTGATGATCCCGCCGCGGCCGGTAGTCGCAGCACCCGACCCGGGCTACGCCCAGCCTTCACTGATGCCGGACCAGAGCGATGCCGCCGAGACGCTGCGCGCCAATGTCGCGACCGGCACATTCGGTGTCACCCTGCTCGACGGTGTAACCGGATCCGGCAAGACGGAGGTCTATTTCGAGGCGGTCGCGGCGGCACTCGATCGTGGCAAGCAGGTGCTGATCCTGCTGCCGGAAATTGCGCTGACCCACGCCTTTCTCGAACGCTTCCAGGAGCGGTTCGGCGCCAAGCCGGCGGAGTGGCACTCGGACCTGCCGCCAAGAATGCGCGAAAAGGTCTGGCGACAGGTGGCGGAAGGCGGCGTGCGGGTCGTTGCCGGCGCGCGCTCGGCGCTGTTCCTGCCGTTCAGGGAGCTTGGACTTATCGTCGTCGACGAAGAGCACGATCCCGCCTACAAGCAGGAGGATCGCGTCTTCTACAACGCGCGCGACATGGCCGTGGTGCGCGGCCATATCGGCGGCTTTCCAGTCGTGCTCGCTTCGGCGACACCGTCGGTCGAAAGCCGGGTCAATGCCAGCCAGGGCCGCTACAGCAGGGCGGTGCTTTCGGCGCGCTTTGCCGAGGCGGCACTTCCCGATCTCAAGACGGTCGACATGCGCCGCGCGCCGCCGGCACGCGGCGGCTTCCTGTCGCCGGTGCTGCTCGGCCATATGCGGCAGACGCTGGAGAGAAAGGAACAGTCGCTGCTGTTCCTCAACAGGCGCGGCTATGCGCCGCTGACGCTCTGCCGGGTCTGCGGCCACCGCTTTGGCTGTCCGGTCTGCTCGGCCTGGCTGGTCGAGCATCGCTTTCGCGGCCAGCTCGTCTGCCACCACTGCGGGCACAATGAACGCCGGCCCGAAGCCTGCCCGGAATGCGGCACGCTCGACCATCTGGTCGCCTGCGGGCCGGGCGTCGAGCGCATCGCCGAGGAGGTCGTCGCGCATTTCCCCGATGCCCGCACCATCGTCTTGTCGTCCGACCTGATGGGCGGCGTGCGACGGCTGCGGCTCGAGCTTGAAGCCATCGCCAATGGCGAGGCCGACATCGTCATCGGCACGCAACTCGTCGCCAAGGGCCATAATTTCCCCAACATGACGCTGGTCGGTGTGGTCGATGCCGATCTCGGCCTTGCCAATGGCGACCCGCGCGCCGCCGAGCGCACCTTCCAACTGCTCAGCCAGGTGACCGGCCGCGCCGGCCGCACTGGCAAGAAAAGCCTCGGCCTGCTGCAGACCTTCCAACCCGACCACCCGGTGATGCGCGCGATCGTCTCCGGCGACGCCGAGGCCTTCTACGAGCGCGAGATCGCCGAGCGTGAGCGGGCGGGGCTGCCGCCCTTCGGCAGGCTCGCCGGCGTCATCGTCAGCGCGGCGACACGGGCCGAAGCCGAAGGGCACGCCCGTGGCCTGCGTCGCGCCGCGCCACAAGCCACCGACGTGTTCGTGCTCGGCCCGGCCGAGGCGCCGCTGTCATTGATCGGCGGCCGCCATCGCTTTCGCCTGCTGATCCAGGGCGAGCGGCGCGCCGACATGCAAGGGTTCATTCGCACCATGCTGGCCGAGGGACCGAAGATAAGGGGCTCGGTGCGAGTCCAGGTCGACATCGACCCGCAGAGCTTCTTGTAAGCTGTCGAATTACCCTTTCGAGATGCCTTCGGTGAATGGGTTAAGGTAAGGCACGTCGAGAATCGCAAAAGGCCGGGTGTTGGCCGTCAAAACTGACAGGCCGTGCAAACGGGCAGTAGCTGCGATCAGAACGTCCGCCAGACCCGGATTGGCGCCTCTGGCGATCGTGGCATCTTCGAGTTTCCAGCTTCTCGCGCGATAGCTAAATCGATGGGAAGGATGCGCTGGTTGAACTCCAGAAGCAACCTTTTGAACCACTCATTGATGCGCTCTGCCTTCATATGTCCGCCCGCCCGCTTCAGTTTCGCAAGATAACTATCGACGAGAGCTGCCAAGAGCCGCGTTCTCTTTGTTCGGCAAGCCAGTTCTGCACGTGTGACGGAAGCAGAGGCCGACCAGGTGCAAATGCCGAGAGAAAAGACTTATCAAGCAGATAGCCGGTCAAAACTCCACTTACCGCGACGGCGATTCGTTTCGCTCAAGCTCGATGCCGCCTGGATACCGAAGCAGGAAATCCACGAAGTCTTTTTGGCTGTTCTGCGGATAAAGTTTCCGTCCCTCACCGATTGGCACCACCATGACTGCGGGCTTGCCGTGCTTGGTGATAACCGTGGGCTCACCGTTCTCAGCAGCCTCCACGAGCGCGGAAAGGCTGGCCCTTGCCTCTCGTAGTTGCATCGTCCTCATGCGCGGAACCCCTTGTGGTCTCATGTAGCCACAAATAGGAATTGTGCAGAAAAAAAAACCGCCGGTCGTGTAACATCCTGTTAGCCCGGTCGAGACAACGGCGCGCGCGTTGGGCTGACGCGCCCTGCATATTGCCGACGGCCATCTGGCGCATGTCAGTTGCTTCGCTAGAATGTCCGAAATTTCGACCATGCATTTACGAGGGGACAAGATGGAATTTGCGTTTCCATGGCCGATGAGCCAGGGCGAGTGGCTGGCATGGTCGAGCGCGGTCGCGACCTTATTGCTCGGCCTATTGCTATTCCTGGCGCCACAGCTGGCATTCCGCATCCTGCGGCTGCAGGTCAGACCGGAGAAGGCAGCGGCGATCGCCGAGGGGCGCGGCCGGATGTCGGGCTTCTATCTCGGCGTCAGCCTGTGCTGCATCCTCCTGGCGCAGCCGCTGCTCTACATGGCGCTCGGCTTCTCCTGGCTGTTCACCGCCTTCGGCCGGCTGCTGTCGATGATGTCGGACGGCGCCAATACGCCGTTCAACTGGGCTTCCATCGTCGTCGAGCTGGTGCTGGCGGCGCTGCCGCTTGCCTTCGCCTTCGGCTTTTTGCCCTGAATCAGGGATCAATCCGGGGTTGGTTGCTGAACTCCGCCAGCGGATGCGACAATAGTGCCTGAAAACCATGCCGGACGACGCATTGCGGTCTGAAAATGCCTGTGCTAGACGGCAATCGACTTTCGACCGGGGATAGCGGAAGCCGCGCCTCCGTGCTTGGAAAAATGCAGTAAGGTCAAAGATTTAGCCAGAGTTTTTGCTCGCGCCAACAATCTGCGGCCTGTCAGACAAGAGAAAAGACGGTCCGTGGCCCAATCGTCATCGCCAATCTCAGGTGTCGCAGAACGCTATGCGGGTTCGCTGTTCGAACTCGCGCTGCAGACCAATTCGGTCGCGAGCGTCGAGGCCGACCTCAACAGGTTCGAAGCCATGCTCGAAGGCAGCGCTGACCTTTCGCGGCTGATCAGGAGCCCGGTCTTCTCCAGCGAGGACCAGGCCAAGGCGATCGCCGCGATCGCCGACAAAGCAGGGATTACCGGCCTCACCGGCAATTTCCTGCGCGTCGTTGCCCAGAATCGCCGGCTGTTTGCCGTGCCCGGCATGATCAAGGCGTTCCGCCAGATCGCCGCCGAACACCGTGGCGAGACCGCTGCCGAGGTCACCTCGGCGCATGCGCTGACGCCTGCCCAGGAAACCGAACTGAAAGCGGCGCTGAAAAGCGTCGCCGGCAAGGACGTGGCGATCACGGTCACCGTCGATCCGTCGCTGCTCGGCGGACTGGTGGTCAAGATCGGCTCGCGCCAGATCGATACGTCGCTCAAAACCAAACTCAATTCGCTCAAGCTTGCACTGAAAGAGGTCGGCTGATGGACATCCGCGCCGCGGAAATTTCCGCAATTCTGAAAGACCAGATCAAGAATTTCGGCAAGGAGGCCGAGGTCTCCGAAGTCGGCCAGGTGCTGTCCGTCGGTGACGGTATCGCCCGCGTCTACGGTCTCGACAATGTCCAGGCCGGCGAGATGGTCGAGTTCCCCGGCGGCATCCGCGGCATGGCGCTCAACCTCGAAGCCGACAATGTCGGCGTCGTCATCTTCGGCGCTGACCGCGACATCAAGGAAGGCGACACCGTCAAGCGCACCGGCGCCATCGTCGATACGCCCGTCGGCATGGGCTTGCTCGGCCGCGTCGTCGACGCGCTCGGCAACCCGATCGACGGCAAAGGCCCGATCCAGGCCACCGAGCGCAAGCGCGTCGACGTCAAGGCGCCCGGCATCATCCCGCGCAAATCGGTGAACGAGCCGATGTCGACCGGCCTCAAGGCCATCGACGCACTGATCCCGGTCGGCCGCGGCCAGCGCGAACTGGTCATCGGCGACCGCCAGACCGGCAAGACCGCGATCATCCTCGACACCATGCTCAACCAGAAATCGGTGCACGACAACGGCCCTGAGAAGGAAAAGCTGTACTGCGTCTATGTCGCCGTCGGCCAGAAGCGCTCGACGGTGGCGCAGTTCGTCAAGGTCCTGGAAGAGCGCGGCGCGCTCGACTATTCGATCATCATCGCCGCGACCGCCTCCGATCCGGCGCCGATGCAGTTCCTGGCACCGTTCACCGCTTGCACCATGGGCGAATATTTCCGCGACAACGGCATGCATGCGCTGATCAGCTACGACGATCTGTCGAAGCAAGCCGTCGCCTATCGCCAGATGTCGCTGCTGCTGCGCCGTCCGCCGGGCCGCGAGGCCTATCCGGGCGACGTCTTCTACCTGCACTCGCGCCTGCTTGAGCGCGCCGCCAAGCTCAATGACGAAAATGGCGGCGGTTCGCTGACGGCGCTGCCGATCATCGAGACGCAGGCCAACGACGTTTCGGCCTACATCCCGACCAACGTCATCTCGATCACCGACGGCCAGATCTTCCTGGAAACCAATCTGTTCTTCCAGGGCGTCCGTCCGGCGGTCAATGTCGGCCTGTCGGTGTCGCGCGTCGGCTCCTCGGCGCAGATCAAGGCGATGAAGCAGGTTGCCGGATCGATCAAGGGCGAGCTTGCGCAGTACCGCGAGATGGCTGCTTTCGCGCAGTTCGGCTCCGACCTCGATGCCGCCACGCAACGCCTGCTCAACCGCGGCTCGCGCCTGACCGAGCTGTTGAAGCAGCCGCAATTCTCGCCGCTCAAAGTCGAGGAGCAGGTCGCGGTGATCTTCGCCGGCGTCAATGGCTATCTCGACAAGCTTGCGATCAACCAGGTGGGCAAATTCGAGCATGGCCTGTTGTCGCATATGCGCTCGGCCGGCAAGGACGTGCTCGACGGCATCCGCAAGGAGAAGGCGCTGTCCGACGATCTGCGCGCCAGGCTGAAGGCAGAAATCGACGCCTTCGCCAAGACCTTTGCTTGAGCAGGACGGACGGGATCAGGTTTGAAGCATGCCTTCGTTAAAAGACCTTCGTAACCGTATCGCCTCGGTCAAGGCGACGCAGAAGATCACCAAGGCGATGCAGATGGTCGCCGCGGCGAAGCTGCGTCGCGCGCAGGAAGCGGCGGAAGCGGCGCGTCCCTATTCGGAGCGCATGGGCGCGGTGCTGGCCAACATCACCCAGGCGATCGGCGACGGCGGCGATGCCCCGGCGCTGATGACCGGCACCGGCAAGGACGACGTGCATCTGCTTGTCGTCTGCACGGCCGAACGTGGTCTGTGCGGCGGCTTCAATTCGCAGATCGCCCGTTTTGCCCGCGACCACATCCGCAAGCTTCTGGCCGACGGCAAGCAGGTCAAGATCATCTGCGTCGGTAAGAAGGGGTTCGACATATTGCGCCGCGACTACGGGGCATTGATCATCGAGCGTGTCGATCTGCGCGAGGTCAAGACGCTGGGCTTCGTCAATGCCGATGCCATCGCCAAGAAGGTGATCCACCTGTTCAACGAAGGCGGCTTCGACATCTGCACGCTGTTCTATTCGCAGTTCAAGTCGGTGATCAGCCAGATCCCGACCGCGCAGCAAATTATCCCGGCGGGCGCGCCTTCGGCTGCCGCGGAAGTGAAGGATGGCGGCAGCGCTGTCTACGAATACGAGCCGGAGCCGGGCGAAATCCTCTCCGATCTCATCCCGCGCAACATTTCCGTGCAGGTTTTTCGCGCGCTGCTCGAGAATGCTGCCGGCGAGATGGGCGCCAAGATGAGCGCCATGGACAATGCGACGCGCAACGCCGGCGACATGATCAACAAATTGTCGATCACCTACAACCGCCAGCGGCAGGCGCAGATCACCAAGGAATTGATCGAAATCATTTCGGGCGCCGAGGCGCTCTAGGCACGCTCGCAAGGAGGTCATCGACCTCAAGCGTGTGAGAAACAAAGAGACGAAAAGGGTAAAGACGATGGCGAAAGCAGCGACCCCGAAGACGGCAGCCCCTAAGGCCGCGGCACCAGCAAAGGCTGCGGCGGCAAGCAAGGCCGCTCCGGCCAAGAAGGCGGCAGCAACCAAGGCCGCCGCTGTGAATACGCCGGCCGCCACCATCAAGAAAACCGGCCTGGCCGGCAAGGTTCGGCAGGTCATCGGCGCCGTTGTCGACGTCCAGTTCGGCGAACATCTGCCGGCGATCCTGAACGCGCTTGAGACGATCAACGTCGGCAATCGCCTGGTGCTCGAGGTTGCCCAGCATCTGGGCGAGAACACTGTGCGCTGCATCGCCATGGACTCGACCGAAGGGCTGGTCCGCGGCCAGGACGTCTATGACACCGGTGCACCGATTACCGTGCCGGTCGGCCCGGGCATGCTCGGCCGCATCATTAACGTCATCGGCGAGCCGGTCGACGAGGCAGGCCCAGTCGACGGCATCGAGATGCGCTCGATCCACCAGCCGGCGCCGACCTATGTCGAGCAGTCGACGGAAGCGCAGATCCTGGTCACCGGCATCAAGGTGCTCGACCTGCTGGCCCCCTATGCCCGCGGCGGCAAGATCGGCCTGTTCGGCGGCGCCGGCGTCGGCAAGACGGTGCTGATCCAGGAACTGATCAACAACGTCGCCAAGGCGCATGGCGGCTTCTCGGTGTTCGCCGGCGTCGGCGAGCGCACCCGCGAAGGCAACGACCTCTATCACGAGTTCATCGAGTCCGGCGTCAACAAGAAGGGCGGCGGCGAAGGATCCAAGGCGGCGCTCGTCTATGGCCAGATGAACGAGCCGCCGGGCGCCCGCGCCCGCGTCGGCCTGACCGGCTTGACGGTTGCCGAATATTTCCGCGACCAGGGCCAGGACGTGCTGTTCTTCGTCGACAACATCTTCCGCTTCACGCAGGCGGGTTCGGAAGTGTCGGCGCTGCTAGGCCGCATTCCTTCGGCCGTGGGCTACCAGCCGACGCTGGCCACCGACATGGGCGCGCTGCAGGAGCGTATTACCACGACGACCAAGGGCTCGATCACCTCGGTGCAGGCGATCTATGTGCCGGCCGACGACCTGACCGACCCGGCACCGGCGACCTCGTTCGCCCACCTCGACGCGACGACCGTGCTCAACCGCGCGATTTCGGAAAAGGGCATCTATCCCGCCGTCGATCCGCTCGATTCGACCTCGCGCATGCTCGACCCGATGGTCGTCGGCGAAGAGCATTACCAGGTCGCCCGCCAGGTGCAGTCGATTCTTCAGCGCTACAAGTCGCTGCAGGATATCATCGCCATCCTGGGCATGGACGAGCTGTCGGAAGAGGACAAGCAGACGGTTGCCCGCGCCCGCAAGATCGAGCGCTTCCTGTCGCAGCCCTTCTTCGTCGCCGAAGTGTTCACCGGCGCACCGGGCAAGCTGGTCGACCTCGCCGACACCATCAAGGGCTTCAAGGGCCTTTGCAACGGCGACTACGACCATCTGCCGGAGGCGGCCTTCTACATGGTCGGCGGCATCGAGGAAGCGGTCGAGAAGGCACAGCGCCTGGCCGCCGAAGCGGCTTAATTTAGGGAATAGGGAGTAGTCAGTAGTGGTTAGGAAATAGCAGTTGCGTGATGTGGGCCGGTTAGGGCCAGTTGCTACTGCCTAGTTTCCTATTCCCTACTCGCTAAATTGATCATGCCTGAAGCTTTCAAATTCGAACTGGTCTCGCCGGAGCGCCTCTTGGTTTCCGAGCAAGTCGAATCCGTCGTCATCCCGGGCGCCGAAGGCGAGATGACTGTCATGGCGCATCACGCCCCGGTCATGACCACAATCAAGCCGGGCGTCGTTACGCTGAAGACCGCGCAAGGCAAGGAAGAGCGCTATGTGGTGTTCGGCGGCTTTGCCGACATCGTTCCGGCCGGCTGCACGCTGCTGGCGGAATCGGCTGTGGCCGTCGGCGACATCGACCGCGCCGACCTTGCCCGCCGCATCCAAGAAGCAAAAGAAGACGCCGCCGACGCCAAGGACGATCAGACCCGCAGCAAGGCCGAGCAGTTCCTTAGCCAACTCACCACGCTCGAAGGCGCGCTGTTGCCGGCGTAAAGCGAACGTCATTCACGGGTTTTTGAAAGCCGGGCCTCGTCCGGCTTTTTGCTTACCTGCTTAGGTCAACATTTCCACTGCGCGCATGACGCCGCGCAGTTCGGCGAGGCCCTTCAGGCGGCCGATGCAGGAATAACCGGGGTTCACCTTCTTGCCGATGTCGTCGACGATGGCGTGGCCATGGTCGGGACGCATCGGGATCTGCCAGTCCGCCCTGCCTGCCGCCTTGCGCCGCCGCTCTTCGCCAATCAGCGCCGACACGACCGCCACCATGTCGGTGTCGCCGTCGAGGTGCTCGGCTTCGTGGAAGGAGCCGTCTGGCTCCTTGGTGACGTTGCGCAGATGGGCGAAATGGATGTTTTCGGCGAAGGCCTTGGCCATTGCCGGCAGATCGTTCTGCGCGCCCGCGCCGTAGGAGCCGGTGCACAGCGTCAACCCGTTGGCCGGCGAAGCGACGGCGTCGAGCAGCGCGCGGGCATCATTGGCGTTGGAAACGATGCGCGGCAGGCCGAACAGCGAAAAAGGTGGATCGTCGGGATGGATCGCCATCCTTACGCCGGCCTCTTCGGCCACCGGCACGATCTCGCGCAGGAAGGCAAACAGGTTTTCGCGCAGGCCTTCGGTGGAGACGTCCTTGTAGAGGTCGAGGGCGCGGCGGAAGCTTGCCCGATCGAAGATGAATTCGCGCGCCGGGACCCAGCCGATCAGGTTGCGCTCCAGCCTTGCCTTGTCGCTGTCGCTCATCCCTTGCAGTCGCACACGCGCGGCCTCGACGCGGGCCGGCGGGTGATCGGCCTCCGCCCCTTCTCGCTCAAGGATGAAGACGTCATAGGCGCAGAGCTCGACGACATCGAAGCGCAGCGCCGTGCCGCCATGCGGCATGGGATAATCGAGGTCTGTGCGCGTCCAGTCGGTGATCGCCATGAAATTATAGCAGACGGTATTGATCCCGGCGGCGGCGACGGAGCGGACCGACGCCTTGTAATTGTCGATCAGGGTGCGCCAGTTGCCGCTGCGGGTCTTGATGTCCTCATGAACGACGATGCTCTCGACCACATCCCAGGTCAGGCCTGCTGCCTCGATGTCGGCCTTGCGCCTGGCGATCTCGTCCGCCGGCCAGGCGCGGCCGTCATTGAGGTGATGCAGCGCACTGACGATGCCGACGGCGCCGGCTTGACGGACATGAGCAAGCGTCACCGGATCGTCTGGCCCGAACCAGCGCCAGGTTTGTCTCATGGCTTCTCACTCCGTATGCCAAGCGCCGCGAAGGCAGCGGCAGGTCCGCCCCGCCGCAGGCGCTCGAGATGGGCTGCTGTCAGATCGATCAGTGTCATGCGGTGGGAATGGTCTTTGGCGAAGCCGGCGAGATCGAATATCGCTGTCACCGTTTCATCAGCCGGCCGGCTGCCGAGCGCCGTAAGCGGAGTGTCGATCGGGTCGGTAAAATGGGCTTCCGGCAAGGTTTTGCCGCGCGCCTCGCAAGCGGCGATCCAGGCCGCCACCACCAGCATGAGATGCGCGGGCGGGTCACCGGCGCTCAGTCGATCGAGGGCCGAGGCGACTATGCGCTGCGGCAGCTTCTGGCTACCGTCATTGGCGATCTGCGCCGTGCGATGGGCGAGCGCGGTGTTCGAATAGCGTTCGGCGAGCTGGGCCGTGTAGCCGGCCGTATCGAGCCCGGCGTCCTGCGGCAGTGTCGGGATAGCCTCGGCCCATAGTCCGTCGACGAATTGCCGGATCGCCGGATCGGCAAAGGCGCGGTCGACCGTGTCGAAGCCGCTGAGCAGGCCGAGATAGGCGATTGCCGAATGCGAACCGTTGAGCAGCCGCAGCTTCATGTCCTCGAAGGGCCCGACGTCGCCGACCATGGTGACGCCGAACTTTTCCCAGACCGGCCTGCCTGCCGGGAAATCATCCTCGACCACCCATTGGCAGAACGGCTCGGTCATCACCGGCCAGGCATCCTCGACGCCGAGCTCGACGGCGATACGCGCCCGGTCGGCATCGGTGGTCGCCGGCACGATGCGGTCGACCATGCTTGACGGGAAGGCGACGCCGTCGGCGATGTGCCCGGCAAGGCCGGGATCGCGCAGTGCTGCGAATTCGACCAGCAGGCGGTGCAGCGTAGCGCCATTGGCCGGAAGGTTGTCGCAGCAGAGCACGGTGAAGGGCTTGATGCCGGCGAAACGGCGGCGCGACAGCGCTTCGGTGAGAAAACCATGCGCCGTCCGTGGCATTTGCGGGTTAGCCAAATCATGGACGATGTCCGGATGGGTGCTGTCCAGACCGCCGCCGGCTGCTCTCAGATAAGCCTTTTCGGTGATCGTGAGCGTGACGATGCGGGTGCGCTGATCTGTCAGAGCGGCGAGCACCGCAGCCGGATCTTCCGGCGCCACCAGCAGCGACAGGATCGAACCGATGACGCGCAGCTCTTCGCCGATGCTGCTCCTGATCGCCAGCGTGTAGAGACCATCCTGCGGCGCCAGTGCGTCGCGCGTGTCTGGACTGCGCAAGGACACGCCGACAATGCCCCAGTCCGCCTCTCCCGCCGCCAGGCAGTCGTCGACATAGGCCGCCTGATGGGCGCGATGGAACGCACCGACGCCGAGATGGACGATGCCCGGTGCGACGCCGCCGCGGGCGTAGCGCGGAACCGCGACCGAAGCCGGCAGTGCCTTCAGCGTGCTGTTGGAAAGGCGTCTATTGGTCATTGCGCCACGTGTCTGATCGAGATTGTTGGGTCCCTGCTGGCAGGCGGCGTAACACCCGATGCCGTCACGCACAATGGGCAATGGCCGACGAAAAGTCATCATACAACAACCCAGTTTTTGTATGTTGACATTATTTCTTTCCGACCCTACCGATGTCCGGGTTGGGAGGATTTACGTGGCCGCATTGACGGATCCGGATTTGCTGTTTGCCGCCGAGGCGCGCCCGCTTTCGCTGGCCCGCGATCTCTACGCCGCCGTCAAGGATCTGCCGATCGTCAGCCCGCACGGCCACACCGATCCGCGCTGGTATGCGCTCAACGAGGCGTTTCCCGATCCGGCGCAATTGCTGATCGTGCCGGACCACTACATTTTCCGCATGCTGTTCAGCCAGGGCGTTCGGCTTGAGGAGCTTGGGGTGCCGACGCTTGACGGCTCGCCGGTGGAGACCGACGGCAGAACGATCTGGCGGCGCTTCGCCGAGCATTATTACCTGTTTCGGGGTACGCCGACCCGGCTGTGGTTCGACCATGTGCTCGCCCATCTGTTCGGTATCGGCGAGCCGCTGAATGCCAAGACAGCCGACCGCCACTACGACACGATCGCGACGCTGCTGCAGCGTGAAGACTATCGCCCTCGGGCGCTGTTCGAGCGCTTCAACATCGAGGTCATCGCGACGACGGAGGGCGCGCTCGACGATCTCCAATGGCATCGAACGATCCGCGACAGCGGCTGGCAGGGCCGCGTCGTCACCGCCTACCGGCCGGATGCCGTCGTCGATCCCGATTTCGAAGGCTTCTCAGCCAATCTCGACCGGCTTGGCGACATCACCGGCTGCGACACCGGCAGCTGGACCGGCTATCTCGATGCGCATCGCCAGCGGCGCGCCTTCTTCAAGAGTTTCGGTGCGACGTCCTCCGATCACGGCCATCCGACGGCCGACACCGCCAATCTTTCGGATGCCGCCGCCGCGGAGCTGTTCAACCGTATCCGCCGGGGCTCGGACGACGAGCGCGAGCGAAAATTGTTTCGCGCCCAGATGCTGACCGAGATGGCCAAGATGAGTCGCGACGACGGGCTGGTCCTGCAGATCCATCCCGGCTCATGGCGCAATCATTCGCCTTCTATCTTTCAGAAGTTCGGCAGGGACAAAGGCTTCGACATCCCGACCCGCACCGATTATGTGACGGCGCTGAAGCCGCTGCTCGACTGCGTCGGGCTGGAGCGCGACCTCACCGTCATCCTCTTCACCCTCGACGAGACCAGCTATGCGCGCGAGCTGGCGCCGCTCGCCGGCGTCTACCCGGCATTGAAGCTCGGGCCGGCCTGGTGGTTCCACGACAGCCCCGAAGGCATGCGCAGGTTCCGTGAGATGACCACCGAAACCGCCGGTCTCTACAACACCGTCGGTTTCAACGACGACACCCGCGCCTTTCCATCCATACCGGCCCGCCATGATGTGGCGCGCCGGGTCGATTGCGCTTTTCTGGCGCGTCTCGTCACTGAGCATCGGCTCGGCGAAGATGAGGCGCACGAGCTGGCGCAGGAACTTGCCTATACGCTCGCGAAAAAGGCGTACCGGCTCTAACGGCGCTTGCCGCCATCGTTTCAAAAACGGGAGGAAACCAATGCTGCATTTTTCTAGACTGGCGGGAGCTACGCTAGTTGCCGCCGCACTGCTGGCCGGATCGGCAAGCGCCCAGACGGTCCTGCGCTCGTCCGACACCCACCCGGATGGCTATCCGACGGTCGAGGCGGTCAAATATTTCGGCGAGCTGGTGAAGGAGCGCACCGCCGGCCGCTATGTGGTCGAGATCTACCCTTCCGCGCAACTTGGCGAGGAAAAGGACACGATCGAGCAGGTGCGCACCGGCGTGATCGACCTCAACCGCGTCTCGATGGCGCCGTTCAACGGGCTCATCCCCGAGACCACCGTGCCCTCGCTGCCCTACATCTTCCGTTCGGAAGAGCATATGCACAAGGTCATGGACGGGGCGATCGGCGACCAGATCGCGGCAGCGTTCGACCAGGTCGGGCTGGTGTTGCTCGCGTTTTACGACGGCGGTGCCCGCTCCTTCTACAATTCGAAGAAGCCGATCAACACTGTAGCCGATATGGCCGGCATGAAGTTCCGCGTCATCCAGTCCGACATCTTCGTCGACATGGTGGCGGCACTCGGCGCCAACGCGACACCGATGCCTTATGGCGAAGTGTATTCGGCGATCGAGACCGGGGTCATCGACGGCGCGGAGAATAATTTTCCGAGCTACGACACTGCCAAGCACGCGGAAGTCGCCAAGTATTATTCGCTCGACGAGCACACGATGGTGCCGGAAGCCTTCGTCATGGCGAAGTCGAGCTGGGACAAGCTGACGCCGGAAGACCAGGCGATCTTCAAGGCGGCCGCCAAGGAAAGCGTCGCCAAGCAGCGCGAGCTGTGGACCGCCAAGGTCAAGGAATCGCGCGCCAAGGTCGAGGCGGCGGGTTCGCAGATCACGACGCCGGACAAGCAGCCCTTCATCGACGCGATGGGGCCGGTCTATGAGAAGCACGTCAAGGACGACAAGCTGAAGGCCATGGTCGAAGCCATCAAGGCCGTGCAGTGATCAAGCGGCGGCGCGGACATTCCGCGCCGCCATCCTCTTGCGGAGAAAACCGGTGACTTCCAGCCCAAAACCAAGACCGCTCCTGTCCGGCGTCGCGCAAGTGATGTCGCGCGTCAGCACGGCGGCGCTGTCGATCGCCGGCATCGGGCTGGTGCTGATGACCGCCTTCGTCGCATGGCAGGTGTTCGGCCGCTATGTTCTGAACCGCTCGCCGAGCTGGACCGAGCCGGGCTCGGTGATGCTGATGAGCTGGTTCATTTTCCTCGGCGCTGCCGTCGGTGTGCGCGAGAACTACCATCTTGGCTTCGACGTCCTGCTCTACGTGCTGCCGAAAGGCGGCAAGCGCTGGCTGCGGATGATTTCGGACCTCGTCGCGCTCGTCTTCGGCATCGGCATGATCTGGTATGGCAGCCAGCTGGTCGCATTGACCTGGGGCTCTACCTTGCCGTCACTCGGCATATCGGGGGGCTGGGACTACGTCCCGCTTGTCGCGGGAGGAGCGCTCATCGTGCTCTTCACGCTGGAGCGCATCGTGCTTCGCCTGTCCGGCGCGCCGATCGACGATGCCCTCGATGAACTGCCGCCGGCCGAAGTCGCGGCCGAACTCGACACCGCGAACGTGAAGGTCTGACGCCATGGAACTCTGGATTCTGTTCGGCGTCTTCACCCTGCTGATGCTTATCGGCACGCCGATCGCTTTCTGCCTCGGCGTCGCAAGCCTTGCCACCGTCCTCTATATGGGCCTGCCGCCGCTCATCGTATTCCAGCGACTGAATTCCGGCATGAGCGTCTTTTCGCTGCTGGCCATTCCGTTTTTCATCTACGCCGGCGACTTGATGGTGCGCGGCGGCATCGCCAGCAAGATCGTTGCCTTCGCCGGCTCGCTCGTCGGTCATTTGCGCGGCGGCCTCGGGCAGGTCAACATCGCCACCGCCACACTGTTCGGCGGCATTTCGGGCTCCGCGGTGGCGGAGGCAGCGGCGGTCGGCGGCCTGATGATCCCGCAGATGAAGGCGCGCGGCTATGGAGCGGACTACGCCGTCAACGTCACGTCGATGGCGGCGCTGATCGCGCTGCTGCTGCCGCCGTCGCACAACATGATCATCTACTCGATCTCGGCAGGCGGAAAGATCTCCATCGCCGATCTGTTCACGGCCGGTATCATCCCGGGCCTGCTATTGGCCCTGTCGCTGATGGTGACCGCCTATATCGTAGCGCGCTCCCGCGGCTATCCGACCGAGCCGTTTCCGGGCTTCACCGCCGTTGCGCATCTTTTCGCCGTTGCGGTGCCCGGCCTGCTGCTGATCGCGATCATCTTCGGCGGCGTGCGATCGGGCGTCTTCACCGCCACCGAGAGTTCCTGTATCGCCGTCATCTATGCGTTGCTGGTGACCATCTTCGTTTACCGGCAGATGACCTGGCAAGGTTTCGTTCATGCCACCTACGGCGCCGTGCGCACCACGGCCATGGTGCTGCTCATCATCGGCATGGCGGCGGCGTTCTCCTGGTTGATGGCCTTCCTGAAAGTGCCGGCAGCGCTCATCGCCTCCATGAACGCGATCTCGGACGATCCGCTGGTCGTGCTTCTCCTGCTCAACCTCCTGATGCTGTTCCTCGGCACCTTCATGGACATGGGGCCGACGATCATCATTTGCACGCCGATCTTCCTGCCAGTGGCGCAGGCCTACGGCGTCGATCCGGTGCATTTCGGTATCATCATGATCCTCAATTTCGGCATCGGGCTGAACACGCCGCCGGTGGGCGCGGTGCAGTTCGTGGCGTGCGCAGTGGGCAAGATATCCGTTTGGGAATCGATGCGCTCGATCTGGCCGTTCTATGGCGCAGGTCTCGTGGTGCTGGGGCTCGTCACTTACATTCCGGCCATTTCGCTGTGGCTGCCGAGCGTCTTCAAATAGGAGGTGCGACATGGCCTCAGACACCGCAGCCGGCCTCCGCGTCGAACGAAGACCGAAACTTTCGGAAACCGTCGTTGCGGCGATCCGCAAGCAACTGCAGGCGGGCGAGATCCAGCCAGGCCAGAAGCTGCCGACCGAGGGCCAGTTGACCGAGACCTTCGGGGTCAGCCGCACGGTGATACGCGAAGCGCTGGCCAAACTTGCCGCGGACGGCCTGGTCGAGCCGCGCCAAGGCGCCGGGGTCTTCGTCACCGAGCATATCTCGACAGCATTCGGTGCTCTTGCAGCGGAGATGGGCAGCAAGGATTCGATCGCCCTCAACGTGCTCGAAGTCAGGTTGGCGATCGAGATCGAATCCGCCGGGCTCGCTGCCATCCGCCGCAACGCCGCGCAGGAAGCGGCGATCCAGGAAGCCTTCTTCGAATTCGAACGGCTGCTCCTCAACAGCGAGCCGACGGGACCGGCCGACCTTGCTTTCCACCGCGCAATCGCCAGCGCCACCAACAATCCGTTCTATGTCGAGATGCTCGACGTGCTCGGCCGGCGCGCCATTCCTTGCGACGTGACCTCGCCATGGTCGACCGAGATCGCCCAATCGGACGCCTATCAGCGCGGCCTGCAACGTGAGCATCTGGTAATCCTCAAGGCCATCTCGGCAGGCGATGCCGAGGCGGCCCGGGAGGCGATGCGCGCGCATCTCGGTGCCAGCCAGCAGCGCTATCGCGAGCGCCTGCACGCGCGCCAGGTTTTTTATGCCGATTCGGTCAAGGCCGCGGGCACTGAATAAGCAATTGAGGCAGCCCCATGGGACAGCAATGAATCACACTGACAATCATACGGATTTCACCTCCCGCTTCGCCATCGATCCTGTTTCTGCCGCTGCCATGGGAACGGACGAGCTGCGACACAATTTTTTGATCGAGGACTTGTTCCGACCCGGCCGCATCGGCCTGACCTACACCCACTACGACCGCATGATCGTCGGCGGCGCCATGCCCGCCGGTACACCGCTGCCGCTGCAGGCGATCAAGCCGACCGGGACCAAGAATTTTCTCGACCGCCGTGAGATGATCATCGTCAATATCGCCGGTGCCGGCATCGTGAAAGCCGGCGGTCAATCCTACGAGCTGCAGGCGCGCGACATGCTCTATCTCGGCATGGGCACGGATGAGGTATCGTTCGCTGCGACCAATCCGGCGGCGCCGGCTAAATTCTACCTGCTCAGCGCGCCGGCGCATCAGGGCCATCCCAACCGGCTGATCCGCATCGGCGATGCCAAGCGGCTCGATCTCGGCAGCCAGGCGACCTCCAACGAGCGCTCGATCTTCCAGTTCATCCATGCCGATGGGGTAAAGACCTGTCAGCTTGTCGTCGGCATGACGCAGCTTGCCTCCGGTTCGGTCTGGAACACCATGCCATGCCATGTGCATGATCGGCGCATGGAAGTCTATCTCTATTTCGATCTGCCGGAGGCGGCGCGGGTGTTTCATTTCATGGGCGAGCCGGACGAAACGCGCCATCTCGTCATACGAAACGAGGAGGCGGTGCTGTCGCCGGGATGGTCGATCCATTCGGGCGCCGGCACCTCGAACTACGCCTTCATCTGGGCGATGGCCGGCGACAATGTCGACTATACCGACGTTGACCTGGTAATGATGGAGGAGCTCAGGTGAGCGACCTCTCTGCGTTCAGCCTTGCCGGCAAGCGCATCCTCGTTACCGGCGCCAATACCGGCATCGGCCAGGGCATCGCCGTGTCGATCGCGCGCGCCGGTGGCGCGGTGGTCGGCGTTGGCCGGTCGGCGATGGACGAGACGGCGGAGAAGATTGCGGCGGCCGGCGGCCGCTTCGAGGCGGTCCGCTGCGACCTTGGCGACGATGCCGCTGCCCAGGCGATGCTCGACCGCGTCTGGGATGATACGGGGCCGCTCGACGGCTTGGTCAACAATGCCGGCATCATCCGGCGTGCCGACGCGGTCGACTTGACCAAAGCCGACTGGGACGACGTCATCGGCGTCAATCTCAAGACGGTGTTCTTCCTCGGCCAGCGCTTTGCCAGGCGCGTCCTTGCCGAGCCGGGACGGCGTGGCAAGATCGTCAACATCGCCTCGGTACTGAGCTTTCAGGGCGGCATTCGTGTCGCCTCCTACACCGCCTCCAAACACGGCGTGCTCGGCATCACCCGGTTGCTGGCATGCGAATGGGCGGCAAAAGGCATCAATGTCAACGGTATTGCGCCGGGCTATATCGAAACCAACAACACCGAGGCGCTGCGCGCCGATCCCGACCGCAGCGCGTCGATCCTGGCGCGCATTCCGGCCGGGCGCTGGGGCGCGCCGGAAGACATCGGCGACGCAGCCGTCTTCCTGCTGGCGCCGGCATCGAACTATATGCATGGCGCGGTGATGCCGGTGGACGGCGGCTGGCTGGCGCGATGAACAACCAAAGATGAGAGTTTGGCGATGACCGGAACCAAAATCTTCTCGCATGCCGGTGAGGGCGCATGGACGCCGACGCCGGATGGCAACCGCAGACGCGTGCTCCTGCACACGGACGAGCTGATGATGGTCGAGTTCGGTTTCGACAAGGGTGGCGTCGGCGCGCTGCACTCGCACCCGCACGTCCAGGCGAGCTACGTCGCCGAAGGGCGCTTCGAGGTCACCATCGACGGCAGGACCGAGATCCTGGAAGTTGGAAGCAGCTTCATCGTTCCTTCCAACCTTGTCCATGGCGTCAAGGCGCTGCAGGCGGGACGACTGGTCGACAGCTTTACGCCGCACCGCGCCGATTTCCTCGACTGAGCTGCGGGCCCGAAGATCAGGCAGCCGGTTCTCAGAACGAAAAAACCCGCGCCTCCGGAGAGACGCGGGCGTGTTGCCTGGGCGCTTGTGGCGCCGCGGTACTCAAAACATCACCGCAGAACCTGAACCTGCCGAATGATGGTGAAGATAGGATTAACCGCTCCGAGGCGGTGCGATATTCACAGCCAAAGCGAATAGGGGCTGGAAGGACGGTCTGATATCGGCCAATGAGAGAGAAGTTCGCCTTGGGCGGTGCCGCGGACAGGACCAGAGGGGTCGATAAATGTTCGAATCTGCTGTCCAGGCAACCACCTGGCGATTCGCCGGCGAATTTCGGCAGGTCGTATCCCCGAAAGTTCCCTAAATGCAGATAGCGGCGAGCGTCCCGGTGGAGGATTCCAAGCGGCGCGTCCTGAAGGATGTATTCGGCTTCGATGATTTTCGTCTCGGCCAAGCGGCCGTGATGGAGGCGCTGCTGGCCGGGCATCATGTGCTGGCTGTCATGCCGACCGGCGCCGGCAAATCGCTCTGCTACCAGGTCCCGGCGCTGGTGCTGGGCGGGCTCACCATTGTCGTTTCGCCGCTGGTGGCCCTGATGCAGGATCAGGTCGCCGCATTGCGGCTTGCCGGTGTGGCGGCCGATACGATCAATTCCTCGCTCGACCGCGATGCCAATGTCGCTGCATGGCGTCGTGTCGCCGCAGGCCAGACGCGCCTGCTCTATCTTGCACCGGAGCGGCTGATGACCGTGCGAATGCTCGAGGCGTTGACCAAGCTCGATGTCCGGCTGATCGCCATCGACGAGGCACATTGCATCTCGCAATGGGGACCGGCGTTCCGGCGCGAATACGAAGAATTGTCGAGACTACGTGATATCTTCCCGAAAGTGCCGATCATTGCGCTGACGGCGACGGCGGACGAGACGACGCGCACCGACATTGCCGCGCAACTGTTCGACGGGCGCGTCGATACGGTGGTGCTCGGCTTCGACCGACCGAACATCAAGCTGGGCATTGAGCCCAAGCAGGACAGCAAGCGCCAATTGCTAAACTTCGTGCAGCGCCATGCAGGCCGCAGCGGGATCGTCTATTGCCTGTCGCGCAAAAAGACCGAAGAGATGGCGGCGTTCCTGGAGCGGAACGGCGTACGCGCGCTCGCCTATCATGCCGGAATGAGCAAGGACGCGCGTGAAGCGAATCAAAACGCTTTCATGACCTTGTCCGGTGTGGTGATGGTGGCGACCATCGCCTTTGGCATGGGGATCGACAAGCCGGACGTCGCCTATGTCTTCCACACCGACCTGCCGGGCAGCTTGGAGGCCTATTATCAGGAAATCGGACGGGCCGGCCGCGACGGGCGGGCGGCCGAGGCACATATGCTCTTCGGTCTCGGCGATATCCGCATGCGCCGGCTTTTCATCGAAGACGAGGACGCGCCGGCTGAGCACAAAAGGCGCGCGCATGGCCGGCTCGATACGCTGATCGGTTATTGCGAGACGACGCAGTGCCGCCGTCAGATCCTGCTTGGCTATTTCGGCGAGAGTGCTTCGCCTTGCGGCAATTGCGACAACTGCCTCGACCAGGGGCCGCATGCGGATGGCGAGGCGGAGGCGCGGATCATCCTGGCGGCGATCGCACAGACCGGCGAGCGCTTTGGCGCCGCCCATGTCGTCGATGTTCTGCTCGGCCATGAAACCGAGAAGGTCCTGGACAGGAACCACCACAGGCTTGCCAGCTTCGGCACCGGTGTCGCGCACAAGAAAAATGTGTGGCTGTCGCTGGTCCGCCAGCTCGTCGCGGGAGGGTTTCTGACATTGGACTCAACCGGCCATGGCGGCCTCGCCATTGCCGAGAAGGGCCGTGCGCTGGCTCGGGGCGAGGCATCGTTCCGGTATCGCGTGGACGCGCGCCAGCCATCGCGAGGCAAGATACGGACCGCACAGGATACCGCAGCAGGCACGGAAGGTCTGGATTCGGTGCTGCTGGCCGCGCTCAAGGCTGTACGGCTGCGTCTTGCCCGGGAACGCCAGGTGCCGGCCTTCGTGATCTTTTCGGATCGTACACTGATCGATATGGCCGAACGCTGCCCGCGTGATCTGGACGCCTTCGCCGCGGTCAACGGTGTCGGCGCCGCCAAGCTCAAGGATTTCGGCGAGATATTCCTCGGCGCGATCGCTGCGCATCAATCTGGTGTGGCGGGCTGAAGACCCACTTCAGTGACGCAATCAGCACCTGCTTCGCCTCGCCGCCGCAATCGCAGCCTCCTGCTGCCGCAAGCGCTCGATCTTCGCACTCTGGCGGGCAGCCACGGTCGAGGCGACACGCTGCCCTCCCAACAGCCAGCCCGGAATGTTGGTGTGGACGACTTTGCCACGAGCGATGGCTGTCGCCGACATTTCGTCGGCGACAGCGCCCATCGCCACGTTGAGCTCGACGCAACTCATCTTGTCGTATTTCGCAGCATCAAAGGATGCGGGCAAAGGCGATGCGCAACTTCCGACAAACATCAGGCTGCACATCAGAGGCGCGGCCGTGGAGATCGCCTTCATTCCCTTATCAAGCACGTTGATGCCGGACAGGCGGATTTTCGGAGGGCTCTCGATCTCAGGCCGCGAAGCGCTCCCGAGGTTCCGCGTAACTGAAGCATGTGACCTCTACAATACTCTGTGCTGACCGTCCTGTTTGTCTTCAAAGAATTCCGAGAGAACCGCTGCGATCTTGCCGGGGTGCTCTTCTGGGAAAAAGTGCCCGCCTTGGACAGCGCGTCCTTCCACTCTGTCGGCCCATTTCCTCCAGATAGCCAGCGGCCCGCCTTCTCTCGTGTACCAGTTCTCCAGGCCGCCTTCGCCACTCCATAGCGCCAGTAGCGGACACTCGATGCGACGACCGTTTGCCTCGTCCCAGCGCGTCATGTTCACGATCGATCGTCGCAGCGGCGCGATACTCTTCGCAGATGCCGTGAATATGCGCGGGATCGCGAAGCGCATCAACATAGGCGTCCCTGACCTCTTTGGAGACCATTTTCGCCGACGATCCCCACTGCGTTATTGCATCGTCGACGACGGCATCGGGAGCCGCGCCTATCAGACGCTCCGGCAGGGGCTCCGGCTGGGCAAGAAGGCTCCAGGGCCAGAAGCCGAGCGCCAGTCTGGCATCCGCCCGATCCCATGTTGCGGCGGTGGGGATGATGTCGAGGACGGCGATTTTGAGCACTTTGTCGGGATGGTCGAGCGCCACGCGATAGGCAACCCGCCCGCCACGGTCATGCCCGGCAACCATGAACCGCTCAAACCCCAGCTGCTTCATGGCCTGAACCATGTCGCCGGCCATGGCGCGCTTGGCGTATGGGCTATGATCGGCAGATGAAACCGGGCATCCGCTTTGCCCATAGCCTCGAAGGTCGGCGGCGACCACCGTGAAGCGGGGCGCCAAGGCTGCGGCGATATCCCTCCACATCAGATGCGTTTCTGGAAAACCGTGAAGAAGCAGCAGCGGCGGACCGGTGCCGCCGACCCTAGCGAAAATGGTCGTATCGTCCAGTCGCAAGCTGGTGGCTCTGAAACCTGCAAACACCGTCAGCCTCCTCGGGCGCCCTTAGACAAACTCTCCAAGGGCGCTAACGGCCGCCTGAGGCGAAAACCCCGGCCGCAATGGCCAGGGTTCAAGCCGGCCAGTTGCTAGAATCGAAACCAGACCCACACGCGCCTGCGGAAGCACCGCCTGCGCCGATAGCCATTTCGCCAGTAGACGCGACAGACCCTTCTCCAAGCACGCCGGCGGCGCCGACGCGGCCGGTGCCACCGGCGATGATAGACTGGTTGCAACTCGGCTTGAGTTTCGTCGTCGTCGAAGGTCTCGACATCCGGCGCCTCGAGTTCATCGAGAATGCCGCTTCTGGCAGTTGGAACGCCGGCCACTGCGTTGATTGGCCGAACTGTGCTTGCAAGGGCCGCGGCCCCGGCAATGCCAAACATTCCTGTCAAAAATAGTCGCCGATCCATGGAAACCTCCCAGTCTTCAACCAGCGATAGAACAAGGCTAACGATGGGGAGATAGCGCAGTCGGTGCAAACGCCTAGTGCCGCCCGGCGATCGCAATGATCCGGTCGACCGGAGGGCGTTGCCCTCCTCCCCGAAGTGGGATGGCTACCTCGATCGACAAACACCCGGCGCTTTCTGAATTTATGGCGAGCCGAGATCAACGAAGATCGAATGACGTCTACGCCAAAGCCACCCAATTTCACGCTACTCGCTTTGCAAGTAGGCTTGACGGCCATCCTACCAGAAGGTAGGTATGGGCATGAGCAACTTGTCTACCACCTCTGACGACATCCTGGCTTGTGCGCGTTCTCTGATCGTCGCTGGCGGCTACAACGGTTTCAGTTATGCCGACATCGCTGTTGTGGTCGGGATCCGTAAGGCGAGCATCCATCACCATTTCCCAAGCAAAGTCGATCTGGTTCGGACGCTGGTTGCGCGGTATCGGGAAGAAGCTGAAGCGGGGATGGCAAATGTCGAACTTCACGAATCCGATCCGCTCGAACAGTTGCGGATCTATGCCGGGTATTGGGAAGCCTGCATTGCGGACGCCAGCGCCCCGTTTTGTATCTGCGCGCTGTTGGCAAGCGAGCTCCCCGTTCTGCCCGAGGAAGTCCGCCTTGAGGTCCGGGCGCATTTCCGCTCCCTGTCGGCTTGGCTTACATCCGTGCTGGAGCGCGGCGCGCGGCGCGGCCAATTTCAACTGATGAGTACCCCTCGCGCCGAGGCTGAAGCGTTCATGGCGACTGTCCACGGCGCGATGCTTTCGGCACGGGCCTATGGCGACCCGACGATATTCGGCGTCATAACAGGCCCGCTCCTGGAGCGGCTCGCTCCGCGTTCCCTCCACATACGACACTAAGATCTCAACCAACCATAGCCGTAACGGCTCCGCGACGTTCGTCAAGACTCTCTACCTACTAGTCGAAAGGACATCCAATGACGGTTCACAATCGCGATCTTTCCCGTGCCAGCCAGGAACAATGGCTCAAGCTCTATTACTTCGCTCGGACGGCGTTCTCGGCTGCCTGGGTGGCGGCTGCCTTTACGGTGGGACAGAATTCCGGGGAGATCGCGGCGGTGTTACTCGTGGCTTATCCTGCATGGGATGCCCTGGCCAATTTTGTCGACGCATCGCGCAGCGGAGGATTGGGACAGAATCGCACGCAGACCATCAACGTCGTGGTCAGTGTGGCGACAACGCTCGCGGTCGTTGTTGCGCTGAAGATGAGCATGAATTGGGTGCTCGGGGTGTTCGGCCTATGGGCGATCCTGTCCGGCCTGCTTCAACTCGGCACCGCTGTCCGCCGTTGGAAGAGCTCTGGTGCACAGTGGGCGATGATCCTGAGCGGAGGGCAATCAGCGCTGGCAGGCACCTTTTTCATCGTGCAGGCGCGGATGCCGATGCCGCCATCCATCAGCAACGTGGCCGGCTATGCCGCAGTAGGCGCCCTCTACTTTCTGGTTTCGGCGGTGTGGCTAAGTGTGAGCCAATTGCGGCGGAAGGCTGCATAGGCCGCGATCTTAAGCCATTACCGGCGCGATGAGAGATGCAGTTATCTATGGCTCGGGTCGTACCATTCGGAAGTGGCGGAGAGGGAGGGATTCGAACCCCCGATGGGCTTGCACCCATGCCGCATTTCGAGTGCGGTGCATTCGACCACTCTGCCACCTCTCCGCGGTCATGGTCCGCCGTTGCCGGCGCGGCGCACTAGATAACGGCTGGACAGGCAGGTTACAAGGGCCAATCTGCCCCGTCGCCGCAGCTTCTGTCCCTGCTTCCTTCGAGCCTCCGGCAGCCGCTGCTCGATATTTGCAAGGACTGGGCTCAACCCGTTTGCAGCTTGCCCGCGGCGCTTGCCTTGACTCAAACCGAACCTTCGGTTAGGGACAGCGCGCAATCGGCGTGGAGGGATCTTCCGCGCCGCTTGTTTTTTGAACCCGCAGACTGACAAAAAGACGGCCGAACCGCCTTAGGCGGTTCATCAAGGCCGACCGAACAGCGAAAGGCAAAAAATGTTCGCAGTCATCAAAACGGGCGGCAAGCAGTATCGCGTTGCCGCCAACGATCTCCTGAAGATCGAAAAACTCGAAGCCAATGTCGGCGATATCGTCGAGATCGGCCAGGTGCTCGCGCATGGCGAGGGCGAGAACGTCACGTTCGGTGCGCCGTTCGTCGACGGCGCCTTGGTCACCGCCGAAGTCGTCGAACAGGGCAAGAACCGCACTGTCATCGCCTTCAAGAAGCGCCGCCGGCAGAATTCGCGCCGCAAGATCGGCCATCGCCAGCTTTTGACCACCGTCAGGATCGCCGAGATCCTGCTGGATGGCGCCAAGCCGGCGAAGAAGGCCGCCGCCAAGACCGAAGCGAAGGCCGAGGTTGCAGCCAAGACCGAGGCGAAGGCTGAAGCCGCGCCGAAGGCCGAAGGCAAGGCAGAGGCTGCGCCGAAGAAGGAAGCCAAGGCTGAGACGACCGAGGCCAAGGCAACCGAAACCGCCGCTCCGCTGTTCAAGGCACCGAAGGGCGAACCCGACGATCTGACCGTGATCAAGGGCATCGGTCCGGTTGCAGCCGGCCAGCTCAACGAACAGGGCATCACGACCTTCGCACAGATCGCGAAACTGTCCGACAAGGATGTCGCCAAGATCGACGAGCACATGCCGTTCAGCGCCGACCAGATCAAGGACTGGCGCGAGCAGGCCAAGGAATTGGCGAAAAAGTAAAACGAACCGGCGCAATCGTCGCCGGATCGGACTTGAAACGGAACGCGAACGCGTTCATAAGATCGTTTAGGCGCCTCACGGCGCATCGGAGTAGTTAGATGGCACACAAGAAAGCTGGCGGATCGTCGCGCAACGGTCGCGACTCCCATTCCAAGCGACTCGGCGTGAAGAAGTTTGGCGGCGAAGCCGTGATTCCGGGCAACATCATCATTCGTCAGCGTGGCACGACGTGGCATCCCGGCACCAATGTCGGCATTGGCACGGACCACACGCTGTTTGCGCTCGAAGCTGGCGCAGTCACCTTCAACAAAAAAGCCAATGGCCGAACCTACGTATCGGTGAACCCGATGACGAAGGCAGCGGAGTAGCCGGTTCCGCACGAGAACACCGGCACCCATCTCGGGACCGGTGTCTGGCCAAGCCAGGAAAAGGATCAGGGGAGATGGGTTTCCATCTCCCTTTTTTCTTGCCTGGAGGACTGACATGGTTGCCGAAGCGGAAGACTCAGACGACGAAAGTTACACGATAGATTGCCCGGTGCTCGCGACCGAGCGGCTGGTCATGCGTGCCCCGCGTGAAAGCGACATCGAGCAATTGGTGGCGCTCGCCGACAACCGCCATGTCGCGGAAATGCTGGCTCGCATGCCGCATCCCTATGGCGAGGCGGAGGCACGCGCTTTCCTGGCTATGACGGCATCGCGCCGGGCTGGAATCGCCTATGCGTTGACGCTGGCCGGCACCGAGACCTTCGTCGGCTGTGCCGGACTCAACACAACGGATCGCGGGCTGGAGCTCGGCTACTGGATCGGCGAGCCGTACTGGAAACGCGGCTACGCGACGGAGGCAGCGCACGCACTGGTCGACCTTGCCTTCCAGAGAACCACGATCCAGGTGCTGCACGCCTCGACGCGGGTTATCAATCCGGCCTCGCGCCGCGTCATCCACAAATGCGGCTTCCAGTATGCCGGCCAGGGCATGCTGAATTCGATCGTTGCCGGTCAGGTGCCGGTCGAACGCTACCGCCTCGATCGCAAGACCTGGACCAGTCTCAGGAACTGGGTGCATTTTTGAGGCATGTCGATATTCAGGTGATGCCGGCCTGCGAATGGCGGCTTCCTGCGCTTCCGGTGCTCACGTACTCTAAGTACGCTCCGCTCCGGTTCTCGGAAGCCACCACTCTCGGCACGGCCTGACCTGAATCTCGACACACCTCGGCGCGAAAGATTGCGGACCAACGTTGACATCACGCCATCTCGACCCAGACCGGCAAGTGATCCGAACCGGCCACTTGCCGGTCGACCCACAGGCGCCTCAGCGATTTGGCAAGCGAAGCGCTGGTGAAGATGTAGTCGATGCGCTTGTAGCGGCTGGTATCGCCCGGCCGCTTGGGGTCGACCCAGGTGACGAGATCGGCGCCGGCAGCGCCGAGGCGCACGGCGGCATCGACGGCGAGGTCGGCGGTCACCGGCATGCCGAATTCATGGTCGGGTTGGCCGGCGAGTTCGACGTGCTCCGGCGATCCGGCGAGCATGTTGAAGTCGCCCATGACGACGAAGGCTTCAGGACAAGGCAGGTCCGGCAAGCCGATCTCGGCGACGCCGGAGAGCCCGCCGCCCTCGAGCGGGTAGTTTAATAGGCGTTCGCGCAGAAAGCGGATTTGGCTCAGGCGTTCAACCGGGCTGCGGTGGTCGAGATGGGTGGAATAGAAGCGGATCGGACCAAGCGGCGTTTCGATCAGCGCCTCCAGCGCGCCGCGCTGGAAGTTCATTGCTTCGAAACTGCGGCTGCGCGGCAAAAGGAGATTGCGCGACAGATGGATCGGCGTCCCCGACAGCAGCATGTTGCCGAGCTGGAAGGTGGTCGTGATGGCGCGGCCGTTCTCCAAGCGCGAGCCAGCGTCGGCTTCGAAATTGCTGCCGTAAACGGCAAAATAGTCGGGCAGCGCCTCGCCGAGTTCGGCCACCATGTCGCGGCCGCCATTCTTCGGGTTGGCGCGGGAGACCTCCTGCAGCGCGATCACGTCGGCGCCGCGCACGGCGTCGGCGATACGGCCGACATCGTACCGGCCGTCGAGACCGACGCCGTAGTGGATATTGTAAGTTACCAGCTTCATTCCGACATCTCGCGCTTGGAAAGCCGAAGATCGATTTTCGGCAAGGGTCAACCAAAGGCTACGCGTCCAGAGATACGCGCGACGTTACAGTAGTAAAAACGGCCCTCGCCCTTCGACCCGCCTTGGTTTAGAGCAATCCCGCAAAGCCAATAACAGAAACCATACAATCCGATGAAATTTCTCGATCAAGCCAAGGTCTACATCCGCTCCGGCGACGGCGGCGCCGGTTCGGTGTCGTTCCGCCGCGAAAAGTTTATCGAGTTCGGCGGTCCGGACGGTGGCGACGGTGGCCGCGGCGGCGATGTCTGGGTGGAGGCAGTCGACGGACTAAACACGCTGATCGACTATCGCTATCAGCAGCATTTCAAGGCCAAGACCGGGACGCACGGTATGGGCCGCAACATGACCGGCGCCAAGGGTGCCGACGTAACGCTGAAAGTGCCGGCCGGAACACAGGTCTTTGCCGAGGACAATGAGACGCTGATCTGCGATCTGACGGTCGTCGGCCAGCGCTTTCTGTTGGCCAAGGGCGGCAATGGCGGTTTCGGCAACCAGCACTTCAAGACCTCGACCAACCAGGCGCCGCGCCGCGCCAATCCCGGACTGCCAGGCGAAGAGCTCAACATCTGGCTCAGGCTGAAGCTGATCGCCGATGCCGGCCTTGTCGGGCTGCCCAACGCCGGCAAGTCGACCTTCCTGGCGGCGGTCACCGCGGCCAAGCCGAAGATCGCCGACTATCCCTTCACCACCCTGCATCCGGGCCTTGGCGTGGCCCGCATCGACGGGCGCGAATTCGTCATCGCCGACATTCCCGGCCTGATCGAAGGCGCGCATGAAGGGGTCGGCATCGGCGACCGCTTCCTTGGCCATGTCGAGCGCACGCGCGTCCTTCTGCATCTTGTCTCGGCGCAGGAAGAAAATCCGGCCAAGGCCTACAAGACCGTGCGTGCCGAGCTCGAAGCCTACGGCAACGGCCTAACCGACAAGGTCGAAATCGTCGCGCTTTCCCAGGTCGACATACTCGATGCCGACGCACGCAAGAAAAAGACCGCCTCGCTGAAACGCGCCGCCGGCCGCGCGCCGATGCTGCTTTCTGCTGTCACCGGCGAAGGCGTCGAGGCGGTGTTGCGCGCGCTGATGGCTGTGGTGGCGGAGGCCCGCGAAGCTGTCGCTGCGCCGGTCGAGACGCGCTGGAACACATAGCCATGGCCGCGCAATCGCTGAAAAATTATCGGCGCATTGCCGTCAAGATCGGCTCGGCGCTGCTTGTCGACCGCACGACGGGCCTGAAGCGCGACTGGCTGGCCTCGCTTGCCGACGACATCACCGTGCTGGCCAATGGCGGCGCCGAAATTCTCGTCGTGTCTTCCGGGGCGATTGCGCTCGGCCGCACCATCCTCGGCCTCGGCAAGCGAGCGCTGAAGCTCGAGGAGAGCCAGGCCGCTGCTGCCGTCGGGCAGATCGCCTTGGCCGGCGCCTGGTCGGATGCGCTCGGCAAGAATGGCTTGAAATCGGGCCAGATCCTGCTGACGCTCGGCGACACCGAAGAGCGCCGCCGCTACCTCAACGCGCGGGCGACGATCTCGACGCTGCTCAAGATGACGGCAGTGCCGGTCATCAACGAGAACGACACGGTGGCGACATCGGAAATCCGCTATGGCGACAACGACCGGCTGGCGGCGCGCGTCGCCACTATGATGGGCGCCGACCTTTTGGTGCTGCTTTCCGACATTGACGGGCTCTACACGGCACCGCCTGCGCGTGACCCGCAAGCTCGGTTCATTCCCGTCGTCGACCGCATCACTCCCGACATCGAGGCAATGGCGGGTGCTGCCGCTTCGGAATTGTCGCGCGGCGGCATGCGCACCAAGCTCGACGCCGGCAAGATCGCCACCGCCGCCGGCACCGCCATGATCATCACATCGGGCACGCGGCTGTCGCCGCTGCTGGCAATCGAGCGCGGCGAGCGCGCCACCTTCTTCCGGCCGAGCGCCAATCCGGTCAAGGGTTACAAGACCTGGATCGCCGGGCAGCTCGAACCTGCAGGACGGCTGACCGTCGATGCCGGCGCGATCAGCGCGCTGCTCTCCGGCAAGTCGCTGCTGCCGGCCGGCGTCAAATTGGTCAGCGGCAATTTTGCGCGCGGCGATACGGTGGCCATCCTGTCGCCCGAGGGCCGCGAGATAGCGCGCGGGCTGGTTGCCTATGATGCCGCCGATGCCGTAAGGATCGCTGGCCTGAAGACGACCGAGATCGAAACCGTGCTCGGCTACGAGGCGCGTTCGGCGATGATCCACCGCGACGACCTCGTGGTGAGCGGCGCGGCCGACGGAGATGCAGCCCGCCATTGACGGCGCGCTACTGGTCAGGCTCATGCGGCCATTTGGGTGGGTTGCGATATCGATCCTGAAAGTCCTGGTATATCTTCAGAAGTTCGCTGCAACCTCCCAACTCCGCTTCGATGCCAGCCTTGGCACGTCGATCCACTTCGGCTTGGGGAACATCCTTGTCGTCTTCGGCGACGAGATCGCGGATGAGCGCGTCAGTCGTCATTGCTTCTGCCCCTTCCATCCTTTTTTGAATTCCGCCTCAAGCCGAGCGCGCGGCCCACATCCATGCAACTCTTCAACAACGACGTTGATCTGGGAAAGCGGTGTCGGTGGCGCGCCGCAATAGCGCTCAGCGAGTGCGAGGGACATCATCGAGCTTACCATAAGCATGGCCTTGCCGTCGGGGCTCTCTCCAGGTTCAAATTTGTCGTCGCAGTAGTCCGCGGCACGGAGGCTTGTCGGTATGAGCATCGCGCCGAGAGCAACGAGGATAACTGTCTTCATTCTGCTTCCTCAAATTTGCGGCCATTGCCGCGAAGGCTGCCCGCGTGTAAATCCACCAGCTTCACTGGATCGGTCAAATGCTGAACAAACACCAAGGCGATGATGTAGCCAGTTTGATGACACGGATAGGCCGCAAGGCGCGCGCTGCCGCCCGACCGCTGGTCATTGCGAACACTGCTGCCAAGAATGCCGCGCTCCTCGCCATGGCCGACGCCATCATCGCCCGTGAGCAGGACATTCTCGATGCTAACGCCATCGATGTTTCGAATGGTCACGAATCCGGGCTTTCCGCCTCCTTCATAGATCGGCTGAAGCTCGATCCCGCCCGCATCCGCGCCATGGCAGACGGGATCAATGAAATCGCCGGGTTGCGCGATCCGGTCGGCGATGTCATTGCCGCCTGGGAGCGGCCGAACGGGTTGCATATCGAACGGGTGCGCACGCCGCTTGGCGTCGTCGGCGTCATCTATGAGAGCCGGCCGAACGTGACCGCCGATGCAGGCGCGCTCTGCCTCAAGGCGGGCAATCCGGTGATCCTGCGCGGCGGCTCGGATTCGGCGAATTCTTCCGCCGCGATCCATGCCTGCCTGGTCGAGGGGCTGAAGACAGCCGGGCTGCCGGAGGATGCCATACAGTTGGTGCCGACCACCGATCGCGCCGCCGTCGGCGAAATGCTGAAAGGGCTTTCCGGCAATCTCGAGGTCATCATCCCGCGCGGCGGCCGCAGGCTGGTCGAGCGTGTGCAGAACGAGGCACGGGTGCCGGTCTTCGCGCATCTCGAGGGCATCTGTCATCTCTATATCGACGGATCGGCCGATCTCGACATGGCGGTCAAGATCGCGGTCAATGCCAAGATGCGGCGCACCGGGGTGTGCGGTGCTGCCGAGACGCTGCTGGTCGACCGTGCCGTCGCCGGCACGCACCTGGTGCCGATCCTCGGGGCCCTACAGGCGGCAGGCTGCGAGATCCATGCCGATGCCGAGGTGCTGAAGCTTTATGCCGATGCCCAACCCGCGACCGATGCAGACTGGGTGACCGAATATCTCGATGCCATCATTGCGGTGAAGCTGGTCGACGGCGTTGCCGGCGCGATCGAGCATATCGAGAATTTTTCATCGCATCACACCGAGGCGATCATCGCCGAGGATGCAAAGGCCGTCGAACGGTTCTTCAGCGAGATCGATTCGGCGATCCTTCTGCACAACGCCTCGACCCAGTTTGCCGATGGCGGTGAGTTCGGTATGGGCGCCGAAATCGGCATTGCCACCGGCAAGATGCATGCGCGCGGGCCGGTCGGCGTCGAGCAACTGACGTCGTTCAAATACCGCGTACGCGGGTCGGGACAGGTGAGGCCTTGACCTTTTTCGCCGCTAGGGCTTGAAGTTTGCGCCCAGCCACCCCCCTCTGTCCTGCCGGACATCTCCTCCGCAAGGGGGGTGCTTAGCACGATGCTATCCCCTTCCGAGCATCCCGTCCCTCCGCGCTACCTCAAGATGCCGCATGCCGGGAAAGGCGTGGCGGTCGGGCTGTTCGGCGGTTCGTTCAACCCGCCGCACGCCGGCCATGCGCTGGTCGCCGAGATCGCGCTCAGACGCCTTGCGCTCGATCAGCTGTGGTGGATGGTGACGCCCGGCAACCCGCTCAAGAATGCCGGTGACCTGGCACCGCTGGCCAAGCGGCTGGAGCTATCCGAAAAGATCGCCAAGAACCCGAAGATCAAGGTCACCGCCTTCGAGGCGGCCCACCGCGTCCGCTTCACCGCCGATACGCTGGCGCTGGTCAAGGCGCGTAACCCCGGCGTCGATTTCGTCTGGATCATGGGGGCCGACTCGCTTCGCGACTTCCACCGCTGGCAGCGCTGGCGCCGCATCGTCATGACGTTCCCGATCGCGGTGGTCGACCGGCCGGGCGCGACACTGTCGTTCCTGTCGTCTGTGGTCGCCAAGACGTTCGACTATGCCCGCGTAGACGAGGGCGACGCGCCGCGGCTCGCCCGCATGGACGCGCCGGCCTGGACCTTCATCCACGGCCCTCGTTCGTCGCTGTCGTCGAGCGCGATCCGCAAGGTAGCAAGGGGCTGAGCCGACACGGAAGGCAAGACCGCTGATGTCGCTTTTGCCGCTGCCTTGACCAGCTTGATGGGCGATCCTCGGTCATGACGATTCTCGAGCGCGACCAGGACAAGAACGGTCTAGGGCAGCCGGCCCGCTCGATCGCCATTGCCAGTATCCTCTTGTCGATGGCGCTGATCGCCGTCGGCAATGGCCTCATGTTCGCCTATATCCCAGTCCGGCTCGGCGCCGCGGGCTTCGATCCGACTTGGGCGGGGCTGATCGTCACCGGCCTTTCGGCTGGCGGCCTCGCCGGCTGCATCCTGACCGGGCCGCTGGTGCGGCGTGTCGGCCATGCGCGCGTGTTCATGGTGCTGTCGGCACTCATCGTGCTGTCCAACGCCGCGGTCGGCGCCGGGCCGCATCCCTTGCCGTGGATCGCTGCACGGGCGCTCTACGGCTTTGCCATATGCGGCCTGTTCATCGTCGCGCAGAGCTGGCTGAACGATGTCGTCGCCAACGCCATCCGCGGCCGGGTCATGGCTATCTTCTACGTTGCCTATGTCGCCGGACTCGGCGTCGGCTATTCGACGCTGGCGTTGATCGATATCCGCGCGGCCGACGCGCCGCTGATCGGCATTGCCTTCACCGCGCTGTCGATCCTTCCCGTCGGGCTGACGCGGCTCGCGCAGCCACCAGCGCCACAAGCGGCGTCCGTGGCGCTCGGCCGCGCCTGGCGGATCTCGCCGGTCGGCGTTGCCGGCATGCTTGCCGTCGGCGGCCTGTCGATGACGATCTCGGGCTTTGCGCCGATCCATGCCACGGCCAAGGGCTACAGCCAGGCCGACGTCGCCTTGCTGCTTTCGGCAATGCCGGTCGGCACGCTGATCCTGCAGATCCCGCTCGGCTGGATTTCCGACCGCACCGACCGGCGCTTCGTGCTGATCGCGGCGTCGGCGCTTGCCGCCGCGGCGGGCCTGTTTGCCCTCGGTTTCGACGGCGGCGCGCTGGTGGCGCTGCTCGTCATCTACGTGGTCTGGGACGGCGCCTCGGAATCGATCTACTCTCTGGCCAGCGCCCATGCCGGCGATCGCGCCGGCAAGGACGACATGGTGGCGCTGTCGAGCTCGCTTTTGTTCGCCTGGTCGCTCTCCGGCTTCGTCGTGCCCGGCATCGTGACCGGGCTTTCCGCCGTATACGGCACGCAGGCCTTCATCTATGTGGCAATCGTCATTGCCGCCGCTTACTGCCTGTTCGTTCTTTGGCGAGTCGTCATGGTGCGGCCCGTGCCCGCCACCGAGACCGGCAGTTTCGCGCCGATGACGGCGCAGGCGCCGTTGCCCGTCGATCTCGCCTTCGCGCCCGAAGGTCAACGCGGGCGCGAAGAAATTTGAACACCCTCCAGCTGGCTTCAAATGCTCTATTGCCGTGTGGCTGAGGCATCCGCCTGCGGCGCTTTCGGTGCCGGCGCCGGGACCGAAAGGCCCTCGGCATCGAACGCCTGCTTGACACTCTTGGTGAGGTCGATCTGCGTGGCGAAGAAGTCGGCAGCCGCCGTCCAGTAGCGCAAGGTGATGGCGACGGTGCTGTCGCCGACGGTCGCGACAAAGGCGATCGGCGCAGGCTGCCGCCTGACACGCCGGTCGGCGGCGGCAACGCCAAGCATGGTCTTTTGCGCGAAGTCGATGTCGTTCCACGAGCCGATGCCGAGCGTGATGTCGCCGCGACGCACACCGTTGCGGGTGAAGTTGCGGACCGGCTGGTTCCATAGGGTCGAGTTGGGTGCAAGCACGTAGACGCCTTCGACCGTCCTCAGCGTTGTAGCGAACAGCCCGATCTCCTCGACGGTGCCGGATATGGCGCCGACCTCGACATATTCGCCGATGCGGAACGGCCGCAGCGCCAGCAGCATGATGCCGGCGGCAATGTTCTGCAGCGTGCCTTGCAGGGCCAGGCCGATGGCCAGGCCGGCGGCACCGATGGCGGCAATGATCGAAGCGGTCTGCACGCCGAACTGGCCGAGAACCATGATCACGACCAGCCCGAGGATGGCGTAGCGGACGACCTGCGAGAAGAAATGGCGGAGCGTTTCGTCGAAGCCATGGATATGGCCGAGGCCGGCATAGATCGAACGCTCGGCGAGGCCGGCGACGATATAGCCGATGACCAGCAGGATGACGGCGCCGACCGCCGAAAGCGAGTAGGAGACGATCAGCGTGCTGAGTTGCGCCAGGCCGGATTGCACGGTGAGGAGAGCGTTCTGGGGATCGATCGGCATGTCGGGATTCCGGTTCGTGGATGAGTCGATAACCGCCGCGGGGCGAGGCGGTTCCGATTTTCTCGCTCGGAAAGCCTCATATTCGGCCGCTGCCGGGCGCCTGCTTGCGAGCGGTGTCTTGAAACTGCAACCTAACTCTGCCTATCTAAGCAGTGTCACCTGATTTTGAAGGTGATTTGGTTGTTCTTGCTGCGAAAGGAAATACACTGAGAACAGCACTTCGGAAGAAGGCCGACATCGTGCCTTCGCCGGCCGGGATCAGCGTAAACGACGCCGTGTCCCGCGCCATCAAGACAGTCCTTGCCAGTCTGGAAGACTCCAAGGCCGAAAACATCGTCTCAATCGACATTCAGGGGAAATCGAGCCTCGGCGACTACATGGTCGTCGCATCGGGCCGATCGCACCGTCATGTCTCGGCTGTCGCCGATCACCTCCTCAAGGCGCTCAAGGATGCCGGGCTCGGCACGGCGCGCGTCGAGGGACTGGCTGGCGCCGACTGGGTCCTGATCGATTCGGGCGACATCATCGTCCATGTCTTCCGTCCCGAGGTCCGCGACTTCTACAATCTCGAAAAGATGTGGCAGGCGCCCGATCTCGAAGAGGAGACCCTCCACTGAGCCGTACTCGTCTTGATGCATGTCGTTGTCCGACATGCATCAGCGGCTCGTCGAGGCAAGGATGAAGATTACCGTTCATGCCGTGGGCCGAATGAAAGCCGGCCCCGAGAAGCAGTTGGCCGATCGCTATTTCGAGCGTTTTGCGAAGAGCGGTCCTGCCGTAGGCCTCGAATTCGCCGGGATCGTCGAGATTGCCGAAGGCCGCGCGCAGACGGCCAATGAGCGCCGGCGCGAGGAAGGCCAGAAGCTGCAGACGCACTTGCAACCGGGCACGGCGCTGGTGCTGCTGGACGAGCGCGGCAAGAACCTTTCCTCCGAGGATTTCGCCGGCCGCATAGGCTCGCTGCGCGATGGCGGGCGCAAGGCGCTGGTGATCGCCATTGGCGGCGCCGACGGCCATGACCAGTCGCTGCGCGACCTGGCTGATCTGACGGTGTCGCTCGGCGCGCTGACCTGGCCGCATCAGCTGGTCCGGGTAATGCTGGGCGAGCAGCTTTACCGGGCGGCAACGATCCTTTCCGGTCACCCCTACCATCGTTCATGAAGTCGGCTCGGTCGGCGAATTGATGCCAGCCGCCCGGATTTTTGCCCTAATGCTCATCAAGAGTTTGGGCTCATGGGTTTGCGGATGGCGGCCGGGGCTCGAACATGGTTGATGGTTCGTTAACGAAGCCGCGCATAGAGTTAGGCTTCAATGTCTGAAGACTGGAAATCACGAACGGGCTCCTGGCGCGTGCGCTACGGCATCGCCGTGGCGGCGATCGCGCTTTCGCTCGGCGTCGCGCGGGCTGAGAACACGCTCGACCTGGCGCCCGACCCGGACCAGAGCCGCGCCGAATACGAAAAAGTATCGAAAGAGATCACGCTGTCGTCCGAGCGGCTGGCCAAGCTCGCCGCCGACATCGCGGCGGTCAAGAAGGACCACGCCTCGATCACCGCGGCGCTGATCCAGTCGGCGATGACCGAGCAGAAGCTCGGCCAGGACATCGAGGACATTGGCGGCAAGCTGGAAGGGCTTAAGGCGCAGGAGCAGAAGATCCGCGCCTCACTGGCCGCCAGACGCGACGTTCTGGCCGAAGTGCTCGGCGCGCTGCAGCGCATGGGGCTCAATCCGCCGCCGGCGATCCTGGTCAAGCCGGAGGACGCATTGTCGTCGGTGCGCAGCGCCATCCTGCTCGGTGCCGTGGTGCCGGAACTGCGCCAGCAGACCGACATGTTGCTGACCGACCTCAAGGAGCAGTCGCGGGTGACGGCCTCGATCGAGGCCGAGCGGGCGCGGCTGACGGCAGCGATCGGCGAGCAGGCGGCGGAAAAAAAGCGGCTCGGCATGCTGCTCGAAGCCAAGCAGAAGCTCGCCGCCGATACGCAAACCGCGCTGGCCGCCGAAAAGCAGCGGTCCGCGACGTTGGCGGCCAAGGCCGGCAGCCTGAAAGAACTGATCGCCTCGCTCGAGGCCGATAGGGCCCGCAAGGCGGCGGATGCGGCCAAGGCAGCCGAGCAAAAGACGGCCGACGCCGACAAGGGCCCGGCATCGGCTGCGGCGTCGACGGAATTGGCCTCGCTGCCGGTGCCGGAGAGCAACAGGCTCACCGCTGCCGCGCCGTTTTCCGCGCTGCAAGGGCAGATCGCGCTGCCGGTCACCGGCAGGATCAAGCGGCGCTTCGGCGCCAACGACGGTAACGGCGCGGTGATGCTCGGTGACATGGTTGCGACACAATCGGGAGCCATCGTCACAGCACCGGCGGATGGAAATGTGCTTTATGCGGGGCCTTTCCGCTCTTACGGTCAACTCTTGATCCTGAATGCGGGTGACGGCTATCATGTCGTCCTGGCGGGGATGAGCAGAATCAGCGTCGCGTCTGGCCAGTCGGTGCTCGCAGGTGAGCCGGTCGGCGCGATGGGAGAGGCCCGGGTGGCGAGCACCTCGGCATCGAAGAATGGAAATGCCACGCCGGAGCTCTATGTCGAGTTCCGCAAGGATGGAAAACCCGTCGATCCGGCCCCATGGTGGGCGGACCGTTTTTCTGGAAGGACGTGAATGATGCGGAAACTGTCGCTTCTGTTTGCCGGTGCGCTGATGGGTGCATCGGCGATGAGCCTGGTCTATGGCGCGCCCGGCTCGACGGCGAAGGCTGCGGGCTCCGAGACCTATAAGCAACTGGCGATCTTCGGCGATATCTTCGAACGGGTGCGGGCGAATTATGTGACGCCGCCCGACGACAAGTCGCTGGTTGAAAATGCCATCAATGGCATGCTGTCCTCGCTCGACCCGCACTCCTCCTACATGAACGCCGAAGAAGCGCAGGACATGCGCGTTCAAACCAAGGGCGAGTTCGGCGGCCTCGGCATCGAGGTCACCATGGAGAACGACCTGGTCAAGGTGATCACGCCGATCGACGATACTCCGGCCGCCAAGGCTGGTGTGCTCGCCGGCGACTATATCGCCAAGATCGACGGCGAGGAGGTTCGCGGCCTGACGCTCAACGACGCCGTCGAGAAGATGCGCGGGCTGGTCAACACGCCGATCAAGCTCACCATCCTGCGCCAGGGCGCCGACAAGCCGATCGAACTGACCGTCGTGCGCGACATCATCAAGGTCAAGGCGGTCAAGTTCCGGGTCGAAAACGACATCGGCTACATGAAGATCACCTCCTTTACCGAAAAGACCTATGACGACCTCGAGAATGCCATCGACACCATCAAGAAGCAGGTGCCGAACGACAAGCTCAAGGGCTACGTGCTCGACCTGCGCCTCAATCCGGGCGGTTTGCTCGACCAGGCGGTGAGCGTGTCGGATGCCTTCCTCGATCGTGGCGAGATCGTCTCGACGCGCGGCCGCGATCCGAAGGACGTCACCCGCTTCGACGCACGGGCCGGCGACGACATCGGCGGCAAGCCGCTGATCGTGCTCGTCAATGGCGGCTCGGCCAGTGCCTCGGAAATCGTCGCCGGCGCACTGCAGGATCTGCGCCGCGCCACGGTGGTCGGCACGCAGTCTTTCGGCAAGGGTTCGGTGCAGACCATCATCCCGCTTGGCGAGAACGGGGCGCTGCGGCTGACGACGGCGCTCTATTACACGCCGTCCGGCAAGTCGATCCAGGGCAAGGGCATCACGCCTGACATCAAGGTCGACCAGCCGCTGCCGGCGGAACTGCAGGGCAGGGATCTGACGCGCGGCGAATCCGACCTCAAGGGCCATATCAAGGGCGCCGACGAAGGCACGACCGGTTCGGGTTCGGCAGCCTATGTGCCGCCGGAGCCGAAGGACGATTTGCAGCTCATCTATGCCGAGCAGCTGCTGCGCGGCCAGAAGACCGATCCGGCGTTCCCGCCGAATCCGCAAAAGGCCGTGTTGAACCAGTAAGGGCGGGCAAGCCGGGCCAAACGGGTCTGGCTGCCTGAGCGAAGCGATGCGATGCTGCCGGGGCCGCGAGGCTCCGGCAGTTTGATTCGGGGCTGCGGCCGGCATGCTGCGCGTCCAGTGAAGCAAGGGGACGCGCCGACATTTTGGATCTTGCGCCTCCGGAGAAGGTTTTACTTCGGGGATGCACGCCGGGGGTGCGGGCTTGGCTGATATCGGCAAGGACATAGAACGACCTCTCGGACAGGCGATCCGGCCGTCGCGCTCGGGCAGCGGGATCAGCGCCGGTGCGGTCGCGGCCGCGCTTGTCGTGCTGTCGATGGTCGGCGTCTCCAGCGCGATCGCCTTGCGCGACAAGCCGTTCCGGAAGCTGCAGGAAGTAGCGGTCTCGACGCCGAAGACGTCGGCGGCGGCGGATACCGCCGCGGCGCCAGCCAAGGCGACGCCCGAAACGGCAGCGCCAAGCAACGCAAGCGGGGCCAACATAAGCGGGCCGAAGACGGGCGGTCCGCAGATCATCCATGTCCCGACCGAGGAGGGCGATGGTCCACCCGAGGCGGCCATCGTCATCCGCGACCCTTCGACGATCGGCCAGAACCTCAGGATCGCGCACATTCCCGACAAGGCACTGATCGAGGCCAGCGAGACCGGTCCGCTGCCGATCCGCGCCGCCGACGGCCGGCGCCCGTTCGATGTCTATGCACGGCCGTGGTCCGGCGCACGCGGTGCACGCGTGGCGCTCGTCATCGGCGGTCTTGCCGTGTCGCAGACCGGCACGCAGGCAGCCATCGCCAAGCTGCCGGCGGAGGTGACGCTGGCCTTCGCGCCGCAAGGCAACAGCATCGGCCGCTGGATGCAGGTGGCGCGGCAGGGCGGCCATGAGGTCATCATGCAGGTGCCGCTCGAGCCGTTCGACTATCCGAACGTCAATCCCGGCCGCAACACGCTGACCGTGGCTGCGACGCCGGACGAGAATTTGAAGAATTTACGCTGGGCGCTGTCGCGAACGACCAACTACACCGGCGTCATGAACTATATGGGCGCCCGCTTTTCGGCCGACGCGACGGCAATGGGGCCATTGATGGCCGAGCTTGGCAAGCGTGGCCTCGCCTATGTCGATGACGGTTCCTCAGCGCGCAGCCTGGCACCCGAATTGGCGCTGAAGGACGGCGTGCCGTTCGTCGGCGGCGATACGGCGATCGACGCGGTGCAGGACCGCGGCGCCATATTGAAGAAACTGGATGGGCTGGAAGCGACGGCGCGGGCGAAAGGGTTTGCCGTCGGCATCGGCTCGGCTTTCGACCTGACGGTGGATACCGTGTCTTCCTGGGTGACCGAGGCCAAGAAGCGCGGCATCGAGATCGTGCCGATTTCGGCGGTGGCCATAGATCCGGAAAAAGGCTGAGATGGCAAAGAACAAGCTCGTTGACGCCGAGACACTGCCCTACCGGCCCTGCGTAGGGGTGATGGTCCTCAATGGCGACGGCCTGGTCTGGGTCGGCCGTCGCATTGCCGAGCCGGACAGCGAATTCGCTGGAACGACGCAGCTCTGGCAGATGCCGCAGGGCGGCATCGACGATGGCGAGGAGCCGCTGCCCGCGGCGGCGCGCGAACTCTACGAAGAGACCGGCATGCGCTCGGTGTCGCTGCTGGCCGAGGCGCCGCACTGGATCAACTACGACCTGCCGGCGCATCTGGTCGGCGTCGCCTTCAAGGGACGGTATCGCGGCCAGACGCAGAAATGGTTTGCCTTCCGCTTCCACGGTGACGAAAGCGAGATCGCGATCAATCCGCCACCGGGTGGCCACAAGGCCGAGTTCGACCGGTGGGCGTGGCGGCCGATGCTGGAATTGCCGGGCCTGATCGTGCCGTTCAAGCGCAAGGTCTACGAAGACGTGGTGGCAGCGTTCCGGCATTTGGTGGCGTAGCCACTGGCCTTCCGCTAAAACAGGTCGGCATGAACGACATCTCCAGCAAATCTCTTCCGCAGGCCGTTGCTCCACGGCAGGCTGGCGCCCCGAGCGAGCCGATCAGCGAAGCGGCGGCGGGGGCAATCCTGACCATCGATCTCGGCGCCATCCGTGAGAATTACCGGCGGCTGAAGGCGCGGCTGGGCGGCGTCAGCTGTGCTGGAGTGGTCAAGGCCGACGGTTACGGGATTGGCGCGGCACCGGTGGCGGCGGCACTGATGGCTGAGGGCTGTAATACCTTCTTTGTTGCGCATTTGGCCGGCGGCATCTTGCTGCGCAAGGCGCTCGGCTCAGACCCAGCCATTTATGTGCTGAACGGCATTCCGCCGGGTGCGGAAAGGGAAGCGGTTGCAGCAGGGCTTTGCAGCGTACTCAACAGCGCCAGCCAACTCGCGGCATGGCGCGAAATGGCCGGACGGGTGGGCCGTAAGCTGCCGGCCGCCCTCCAGGTTGACAGCGGCATGTCGCGGCTCGGCATGACGCCGTCCGAGGTGAAGGCAGTCGCGCGGGATCCACAGGCCTTCGACGGTGTCGAACTGACCTTCGTGATGAGCCATCTCGCCTGCGCCGACGAACCCGAGCAACCGGCCAACGAGCGGCAGCGGCTGGAATTCGAACGGCTGCGCCGAATGCTGCCGGAAGCGCCGGCTTCCCTTGCCAATTCATCAGGCATTTTTCTCGGGCAGCGCTATCACTACGACCTCGTTCGTCCGGGTGCCGCTCTCTATGGCGTCAATCCGACGCCGGCGAAGGACAATCCGATGCTGCCGGTGGTGCGATTGCAGGCCAAGGTCATCCAGATGCGGATGCTGGAGGCCGGCGCCGGTGTCGGCTACGGCCACACTTTCCATGCCAAGGCCCCGCTTGCCGCGGCGACGATTTCGCTCGGCTACGGCGATGGCTGGCATCGTCGCGCCGCTTCCGCTGCCTGGTTCGAAAATGTGCGGCTGCCCTTCGTCGGTCGGATTTCAATGGATACGATCATCCTTGACATTTCCGCACTGCCGCCCGGCAAGCTGAAGGCCGGCGACCTCGTTGAACTAATCGGGCCGTCGTCGCAGACAGTGGACCAGGTAGCCGGCCAGGCCGGCACTATCGGCTACGAGGTCTTGACCAGCCTCGGCCACCGTTTCCACCGGCGCTATGTGAATTGCTAGGGCGCAAGCTTGTTGTCCTCACGCATGTCTTTTCCCTGAGCATCGGCACTTGGCTGACGCCACAGAATCCGGCAGACAGAAGGCGGCGATGATCCCGGTCTCGAATCCCGACGAGATGCCGCCGCGGAGAACCAAACGATGAAGATCTTCGTGCTGGGCGGCGGCGTGATCGGGGTCACGACCGCCTATTTTCTTGCCGAGGCCGGCCATCAGGTGACCGTGATCGATCGCCAGAAAGGCCCGGCGCTGGAAACCAGCTTTGCCAATGCCGGCGAGATCTCGCCTGGCTATGCCTCGCCCTGGGCCGGGCCCGGCGTTCCGCTGAAGGCCATCAAATGGCTTTTGATGAAGCACGGCCCACTGGTGGTGCGACCGGCCCTCGATCCGCATATGTGGATATGGCTGGTCAAGATACTGCGCAATTGCACGGCTGAACGCTACGCGCTGAACAAGGCGCGCATGGTGCCGCTGGCCGAGTACAGCCGCGACACGCTGAAGGTGCTGCGCGAGGCGACCGGCATCGCCTATGACGAGCGCGCCAAGGGCACGCTGCAGCTTTTCCGAACGCAAAAGCAGCTCGACGGCGTCGGCGGCGATGTCGAGGTGCTGAAGACCTATGGCGTCCCCTACGAGGTCCTCGACCCCGACGGCTGCATTGCGGCCGAACCCGCGCTGGCCGGCGTGCGCGAAAAATTCGTCGGTGGCCTGCGGTTGCCCCGCGACGAAACCGGCGACTGCAAGATGTTTACCGACAGGCTTGCCGAGCTTTGCGCGGCACGCGGCGTCACCTTCGAATACGACACGGAGATACGACGCGTCGTCAAGAAGCGCGATCGCATCACCAACATCAGCACCAGCAAGGGCTGGATGGTCGCTGATGCTTATGTGATGGCGATGGGCAGCTATTCGGCGCGGTTCATGCGCACGCTGAAGCGGCCCATCCCGGTCTACCCGGTCAAGGGCTATTCGATCACCCTGCCGATCAAGGACGCCGCCGCCGCACCGGTCTCGACCGTGATGGACGAGAGCTACAAAGTAGCGATCACCCGGCTCGGCGATCGTATCCGGGTCGGCGGCACGGCGGAGATTTCCGGCTTCGACCTGCGGCTGCACGAATCGCGGCGCCGCACGCTCGAACATTCGGTCGGCGACCTGTTCCCGGGCAGCGGCGACATGCGATCGGCGACCTTCTGGTGCGGTCTGCGGCCGATGACACCGGACGGGCCGCCGCTGATCGGCCGCACCGATTTCTCCAATCTCTATCTCAATACCGGCCATGGCACACTCGGTTGGACCATGGCCTGCGGCTCGGCTAAGGTTCTAGCCGACATCATCTCCAGCCGGGTGCCGGACATCGACGTCGGCGATCTCGGGCCGGGACGATACGCCAAGTAAGACCCGGCAGCTTAAGGCAGCCGCCTGCCGATAGGGTTCACGCGAACAAACCCCTGTCCCGTTCGACGGCCTTGGTGATGAAGCTCGAGACGACCTGGACGCGGCGCAGCGGCCTGACCGATTCGTGATAGACCAGCCAGTAGGCGCGGCGGATGGGTGCGACGATATCGAGGGGCACCAACTCCGGCATCGAGCGGGCAACGAAGGTGTGCAGTATGCCGATGCCGGCGCCGGAACGCACCGCTTCGGCCTGGCCGAGCGCGGAGGAAATGGCGAAGCTGGTGCGCCAGTCGGCGCTGAATTCGGCCGCGTAGTCGAGCGAGGGACTGACGATCAGATCCGGCACGTAGCCGATCAGCGTATGCTGCCCTAGCTCGGCGGCGGTTCGGGGTAGGCCATGGGTGTCGGTGTAGGCACGCGACGCGAACAGGCCGAGCGTGTAGTCGACCAGCTTTCCCGCCACCAGGCGGCCTTCCGTCGGCCGCTCGACGGTGATGGCAATGTCGGCCTCGCGCCGTGACAAAGAGAAGGAGCGTGGCACCGGCACCAGCTGGATGGTGAGTTCACGGTGCAGAGCGGTCAGCGCGCCGAGGCGCCTGGCCAGGAAGGCGACGCCAAAACCGTCTGGCGCGCCGATCCGCACGGTGCCCGACACGTCGTCGCCTTCGCCTGAAACAGTCGAGCGCGCGGCGATCATGTCGCCCTCCATGCGTTCGGCGATCTCGAGGAAACGCTCGCCCGCCGGCGTCAGCTCACTGCCGGTGGTAAGCCGGCGAAACAGTTTTGTCCTGAGCGCATCCTCGAGGGCGGCGATGCGGCGCGAGACGGTCGCGTGGTTAAGCTCCAGCCGCCTGGCGGCGCCGAGGATCTGACCGGCCCGCGCCACGGCAAGGAAGATGCGGGCATCATCCCAGTTCATGGGAGATGTCCGGCAGGACAGAGGAGGGGTGTGAAGAAGCTCAACCTGAAAGTTCCACCATATCAGGCGCAGCCTACCATTTGCGCCATTTGATGCACAGATATTCACCGCTATCTATTTTCTGCACAACGGTTGCGTTTTCGCTCGCGTTGCCATCGCTCTCGCAAAGGCGGACAATGCCTAATCACGAACCAGGGAGAGAGACCATGATCGAATACGGTCATTTCATCGGCGGCAAGCGCGTCGCCGGAACCAGCGGCCGCAAGCAGGACGTCATGCAGCCGATGGACGGCACGGTGCGCGGCACGGTGGCGCTGGCTTCGCAGGCGGAATTGCGCGCGGCGGTCGAAAACGCCAAGGCGGCACAGCCCGGCTGGGCGGCGACCAACCCGCAGCGGCGCGTGCGCGTCCTGATGCGGTTCCTCGAGCTGATCGCCAAGGAGTATGACGCGCTGGCCGAGATATTGGCGCGCGAACACGGCAAGACCATCGCCGACGCCAAGGGCGACATCCAGCGCGGCCTCGAAGTGGTCGAGGTCTGCATCGGTGCGCCGCACATGATGAAGGGCGAGTTCACCGATGGCGCAGGCCCCGGCATCGACGTCTATTCGATGCGCCAGCCGCTCGGCGTCGTCGCCGGCATCACGCCGTTCAATTTTCCGGCAATGATCCCGCTGTGGAAGATCGCGCCGGCCATCGCCTGCGGCAATGCCTTCATCCTCAAGCCGTCCGAGCGCGACCCGGGCGTGCCGATGCGCATTGCCGAACTGTTCATCGAGGCCGGCCTGCCGGCGGGCATCCTCAATGTCGTCAATGGCGACAAGGAAGTGGTCGACGCCATCCTCGACGATCCCGACATCAAGGCCATCGGTTTCGTCGGCTCGACGCCGATCGCCCAGTACATCTACTCGCGCGGCTGCGCGGCCGGCAAGCGCGTGCAGTGCTTCGGCGGTGCCAAGAATCACATGATCATCATGCCGGATGCCGACATGGACCAGACCGTCGACGCGCTGATCGGCGCCGGCTACGGCTCGGCCGGCGAGCGCTGCATGGCGATCTCGGTGGCCGTTCCGGTCGGCAACGACACCGCCAACCGGCTGATGGAAAGACTGGTGCCGCGCGTCGAGAGCCTGAAGGTCGGTCCGTCGACGGATTCTTCCGCCGATTTCGGCCCGCTGGTCACGGCGCAGGCGCTGGAGCGGGTCAAGTCCTATGTCGACACCGGCGTCAAGGAAGGCGCCAAGCTGGTCGTCGATGGACGCGGCTTTTCCATGCAGGGTTACGAGAACGGCTACTATATGGGCGGCTGCCTGTTCGACAATGTGACCGCCGACATGCGCATCTACAAGGAAGAGATCTTCGGGCCGGTGCTGTCGGTGGTGCGCGCACCGACCTACGAGAACGCGATCAGGCTCGCCAACGAGCACGAGATGGGCAATGGCGTCGCTATCTTCACCCGCGACGGCGATGCGGCGCGCGACTTCGCCTCGCGGGTCCAGGTCGGCATGGTCGGCATCAACGTGCCGATCCCGGTGCCGATCGCCTACTATACGTTTGGCGGCTGGAAGGCGTCCTCCTTCGGCGACCTCAACCAGCACGGGCCGGACGCGTTCCGCTTCTACACCAAGACCAAGACGGTGACGTCGCGCTGGCCGTCCGGCGTGAAGGATGGCGCCGAATTCGTCATTCCGACGATGAATTAGCCGAACGGTTTCTGTCTGCGCGTCCTCGCCTTCGGCTTCGGGCGCGCGGGCCGGCGTGAAGGATGGCGCCGAGTTCGTCATTCCGACGATGAATTAGCCGGACGGTTTCTGTCTGCGCGTCCTCGCCTTCGGCTTCGGGCGCGCGGGCCGGCTTGAAGGATGGCGCCGAATTCGTCATCCCGACGATGAATTAGCCGGACGGTTTCTGTCTGCGCGTCCTCGCCTTCGGCTTCGGGCGCGCCGGCCGGCGTGAAGGATGGCGCCGAGTTCATCATCCCGACGATGAACTGATCCAGATCGCGGAAAGCAAAAGAAGGCCTGGGCTCGACCCGGGTCTTTTTTGTCGCGATCTTCATCGGCATGAACACTAATGTGATGGAACCAAGAAGGCAGCAATCTTCTTAGGTTGCAGTCCTGCCGCGAAGCAGACGCTGGCAGATCAACCAACGGCGCTGGTGACGGCTCCGGGGATATCGTCCGGCGCAAAGGAGGTGTCAGATGACACGTCTCATGGCGACTGTAGCTTGCGCTGCGATGGCCCTTTCCGCCGTCCCGGCAATGGCTGCCGAGCAATGTGCGGCACGCGCCGATATGGTCAAGGCGCTCGGCGAGAAGTTTCATGAAAACCCGAGCGCGGTCGGCGTCGTCAATCCGAATGTGGTGCTTGAAGTCTTCGTTTCCGACAAGGGCACATGGACCATCCTCGCCAGCGACACAAAAGGCCAAAGCTGCGTGATTTCAGTCGGCGAAGGCTGGGAGAGCGCGATGACGATAGCGGCGCTGCCAGGCACCTGATGAGGTTCCACGCTCGCGCGTAGCAGCGGCCTCGCATGGCCGCGCAGCCTGCCCATTCTTTCGGCGAGAACCGTAAAACGGATCTGCAGGCGCCCGCTTGGGCGCCTGCTTGCGCTTTTCCATTGCCGATACCATATATCTGGAACATAATGGGAACATCTGGAATCGTTCCCACCGATGGCAGACCGGAACACAGAAAGGAACGACGCGATGATGATGACGTCGGAACCGGCCTGGATCGCTCCGGCAAAGTGAGGCTGTCAAACCCCTCCTTTGCCGGAACGTGATGGCAAAGGAGGTGCCTATGGCACACAAATCGCTGTTGGGATGGGTGAAAACCCTGGTTCTTGCTGGCGCATTGGCGGTGGGTACGAACACCGCAAGCGCGCAATATCAATACTGCGTTGAACATGGCGAGCTCGTCGCCCATTTGAGCGAGAAGTTCCAGGAAAGGCAGTTTGCTTTGGGGCTGATCGGTCATGAGGCGGTCATGGAAGTCTTTGTCGCCGAGACCGGAACCTGGAGTATCGTCGTCACCGATGTCGCCGGCAGAAGCTGCATCGTCGCGGCCGGCGACAATTGGGAAAACGTGATGGCCCTGCCCGGCCAGGGCGCATGACGAAATGACAGGCTCAGCGTGTGGCAGCTGCCTCGGCATGGCCGCGCAATAGTGCCATCAGGCGCTTGGCGTCCTTGGCCGCGGCCTCCTCGTCGCCGGCTAGAATCGAGCGGATCAGCGCGACATGATGCTCGGCGGATTCGGCCAAGCCGGTATCGGCCTTGTAGCGGAACCAGAAACGGCGGCTGTGGGTTTGCAAGGGCGCCGCCAGGCGCGCGGCGAACGGGTTGTCGGCAGCCAGCGCCAGCGCCTCGTCGAGCGCCTTGTCGGCCTGGATGAAGTAAAACACATTTTCCGAAATCACCGCCTTTTGCATGGCAAGGGCAGCGTCATGGAACAGGTCGGCGGCCTCGCGGGTGACGAAGCGAGCGGCCGAGCGGGCAAGCACCACCTCGACGCCACGGCGGGCGTCGAGGACACGCAGCCAGTCGCCGGGGTGCAGCGGGGCAATGGCAATGCCGGCGCGCGGCCGGACCTCGAGCAGCCCCTCCCAAGCCAGCCGCTGGATCGCTTCGCGAACCGGGGTGCGGCCGAGGCCGAGCCTGTCGATCAGCGCCCCCTCGGTGATGAAGCTCGCCGGCGCCAGCTCGAGAGTTACGATCATGTGCTCGAGCCTGCGGTAGGCCTTCGCAGTTGCCGACTCGGAGCCCGGGCTGTCATATACCAATGCGGCTTCTCCTGATATATTGTTGATATATCATATCGGATTCAACGTTGACAGCCGGCTTCTTAAGAAATATACGACTGATATATCAGATGGAGCGATCGACATGTGGGCCGGAGTCTTCCCCGCCGTTACGACCAAATTCACCGAGGACGACGGCCTCGACCATGCCGAGATGGAGCGCTGCTTTGCGCTGCAGATGGAGGCCGGCTGTGACGGCATCATCGTCTGCGGGTCGCTCGGCGAAGGCCCGATGCTGTCGCATGACGAGAAGATCGCGGTGCTGAAGACCGCCCAGAAGATCGCCGGCAAAAAACCGGTGCTGTTGACGGTCAACGAGGCCGGTACACGCGAGGCGGCGGCGATCGCACGCCGCGCCGCCAAGGAAGGCGCCAACGGTTTGATGGTGGTGCCGAGCCCGATCTACCATACCAATGCCGAGGAGACGGTCGCGGCACTCAGCGCCGTCGCCGCGGCCGGCGACCTGCCGGTGATGATCTACTCCAACCGGCTTGCCTATCGCGTCGACGTCACCGTTGACCAGATGGAGGAGTTGGCCAAGGACCAGCGCTTCGTCGCCATAAAAGAGTCCTCGGACGACATCCGCCGCTCGACCGAGATCATCAACCGCCTCGGCGACCGCTACGACCTGTTCACCGGCGTCGACAATCTCGCCTTTGAGGCGCTGTCGGTCGGCGCCATCGGCTGGGTGGCGGGCTTGGTCACCGCGTTCCCGCGCGAGACCGTCGCCATCTACCAGCTGATGAGACAGGGCCGCCGCGAGGAGGCGTTGAAGATCTACCGCTGGTTCCGGCCGCTGCTCGACCTCGACGTCTCGACCTATCTGGTGCAGAACATCAAGCTCGCCGAAGTTTTGGCGATCAACACCAACGACCGCGTGCGCATGCCGCGCCAGCCATTGTCGGGCGAGCGGCGCAAGGCAGTCGAAAAGGTCGTCAGGGATGCGCTGGCCGTGCGGCCGCAACTGCCGGCATTCTGATCCAGTGCCTTCGAGGGTGTTTGCAGATGTGCAGCGCGGCGCATGGCAATGAATGACAATGCTACGCTCGATGTCGCCATCATTGGTGGCGGCATTATCGGCATCTGCGCTGCCGCATTTCTGGCCGAGGCGGGGCGAAACGTCACGATCTTCGATCGGACGGGGATCTGCGAGGAGACCAGTTCCGGCAATGCCGCCGCCTTTGCCTTCTCCGACGTGCTGCCGCTCGCCCACAAGGGGATGATCAGGCAGCTGCCGAAATGGCTCGCCGACCCGCTCGGCCCGCTCAGCATCCCACCCGCCTATCTGCTGAAGCTGCTGCCCTGGCTGGTCCGCTTCTGGCGCGCCGGCCGAAGCGACCGCTATGAAGCCGGCCTTGCCGCACAGGCCGGGATGATGAAGCTCGCGGAGGCGGAATGGATGGGTTTGCTCGACCGTTCCGGCACACGGCCGATGCTGCACGAGGACGGCTCGCTCGAACTCTACGAAAGCGAAGCCGAGTTCAAAGCCTCACTGCCCGGCTGGGCGGCAAGGCAGCGCTTCGGCATCGGCTTCAGCCATGTCGAGGGGAGCGCTCTCGCCGCCTTGCAGCCCGGTCTGTCGCCGCGCTTCGTCAAGGGAACGTTCGTGCCGGGGTGGAAAACCGTCGCCGACCCCAAGCGGCTTGGAAAGGCGTTATGGGCCTATGCCGAGAGGTTGGGCGCCGGGTTCGAAAGGGCCCGGATCGAGCGTGTCGAGGCGGGACAGGACGGCGCGATCCTGACCATGGCCGGCGGCACGAGGCGACGGGCGAAGCATCTCGTCATCGCTGCCGGGGCCTGGTCGCACCTGCTGGCGAGACATCTCGGCGACGGAATCCCGCTGGAGACCGAGCGTGGCTACAACACGACGCTGCCGAAGACTGCCTTCGACGTAAGGCGGCAATTGATCTTTTCCGGGCATGGCTTCGTCATCACGCCGCTCGAGACGGGCCTGCGCGTCGGTGGTGCGGTCGAACTCGGCGGGCTTGAAAGGCCGCCCAATTATGCGCGCTCGAAAGCGCTGCTCGAAAAGGCGCAGAAATTCCTGCCGGGACTGGATCCGGCCAATGGGCGCGAATGGATGGGGTTCCGGCCGTCGCTGCCGGATTCGCTGCCGGTGATCGGGCAGTCGCAAAAAACGCCGTCGGTGGTGTACGGTTTCGGCCATGGTCACCTCGGCCTGACCCAGGCCGCGGCGACCGGACGCTTGATCCGCGAGCTCGTTCTCGGGCAGAGTCCATCGCTCGATCTCGGTCCGTTCAGCCCGCAACGGTTTTGAGATCGAAGACATTCAGTTGGGAGCCGGCATGGCCAAGCATTCCTTCTTCTGCATAGACGGCCACACCTGCGGCAATCCGGTGCGGCTGGTTGCCGGCGGCGGACCGCTGCTCAACGGCTCGACGATGATGGAGCGGCGAGCGCATTTCCTGGCCGAATACGACTGGATCCGCACCGGCCTGATGTTCGAGCCACGCGGCCATGACATGATGTCCGGCTCGATCCTCTATCCGCCGACGCGCGAGGATTGCGACATCGCCATCCTGTTCATCGAAACCTCGGGCTGCCTGCCGATGTGCGGCCACGGCACCATCGGCACGGTGACCTTTGCCGTCGAAAATGGATTGATCAAACCGAAGACGCCGGGCGTGCTCAGGTTGGATACGCCGGCGGGCGTGGTCGTCGCCGAGTACAGCCAAGTCGGCGATTATGTCGAGGAGGTGCGCATCACCAATGTGCCGTCCTTCCTCTATGCCGAGGGACTGACGGTCGAATGCCCCGGGCTCGGCGAGGTCAGCGTCGATGTCGCCTACGGCGGCAATTTCTACGCCATCGTCGAACCGCAAAAGAACTATCGCGACATGGCCGACCATTCGGCCGGCGAGCTGATCGCCTGGAGCCCGGTGGTGCGGCAGCGGCTCAACGAGAAATATTCCTTCGTCCACCCGGAGAATCCGGGCATCGACAAGCTGTCGCACATATTGTGGACCGGCGCGCCGGCCAACCCGCAAGCCGATGCCCGCAACGCCGTCTTCTACGGCGACAAGGCAATCGACCGCTCGCCCTGCGGCACCGGCACCTCGGCGCGGATGGCGCAGCTTCACGCCAAGGGCAAGCTTGGGGTCGGCAACGACTTCGTCCATGAATCGATCATCGGGTCGCTGTTCAAGGGCAGGGTGGAGAAAGAGGTCACCGTCGCCGGCAAGCCGGCAATCATTCCGTCGATCGGCGGGTGGGCGCGGATGACTGGATTGAACACGATCTTCATCGACGACCGCGACCCGTTTGCACACGGCTTCGTCGTCAAATAGAGAAAACGCTGACGCAAGGGAAAGAAAGAGAGCGCAAACGGATTGCCTTCGACGGCGCAACGATCCCGCTCATCAACTTATTTTGACGGCGATTTCTTCGACATGGGGCGCATGCTGCGATTGAATCGTCAAAGACATTGCGTTAGGCCAATGGTAGGGTCCGCGATGGTCCAGGGGGCGGACGGGAACAAAACGGGCAATCGGACGACGTGCGGCGAAAACACGCGTAATGATCGAAAAATCACGTTGCAATCCGGGCTCGAAACTTTACGACTAGGGAAAATACGAAAAGGAATGCGTCTGCATGGGCGACATTCCAGGGGAGCCACGACAGCATGCAATATTTTGTCCAGCAGCTTATCAACGGGCTGACGCTGGGATCGATCTATGGGCTGATAGCGATCGGCTATACGATGGTCTACGGCATCATCGGCATGATCAATTTCGCCCATGGCGACATTTTCATGATCGGCGCTTTCACCGCACTCATCGTTTTCCTTATCCTCGGTGCGTTGTTCTATTCGCTGCCGATCGTCGTTGCGCTGCTGATCATGATGATCGTCGCGATGCTGCTGACCAGCCTGTATAATTGGACGATCGAGAAGGTGGCCTACCGGCCTTTGCGTGGTTCATTCCGGCTGGCGCCGCTGATCACTGCGATCGGCATGTCGATTGCGCTGTCCAATTTCGTCCAGGTGACGCAAGGGCCGCGCAACAAGCCGGTCCCGCCAATGGTGTCCACGGTCTACAACATCGAAGGCATCAGCGTCTCGCTGAAGCAGATCATCATCGTCCTGGTCACCATAGTCCTGCTCGCGGTGTTCTGGTACCTGGTCAACAAGACCTCGCTCGGCCGGGCGCAGCGCGCCTGCGAGCAGGATCGCAAGATGGCCGCACTGCTCGGCGTCGACGTCGATCGCACCATCTCGATCACCTTCATCATGGGCGCCGCCCTCGCCGCCGTCGCCGGCACGTTGTTCCTGATGTATTACGGCGTGGTGGTGTTTTCCGACGGCTTTACGCCCGGTGTGAAGGCGTTTACTGCCGCGGTGCTCGGCGGCATCGGCTCACTGCCCGGCGCCGTGCTCGGCGGGCTGATGATTGGCTTCATCGAAAGCATGTGGTCGGCTTACTTCTCGATCGACTACAAGGACGTCGCCGCCTTCTCCATCCTGGCGATCGTGCTGATCTTCCTGCCTTCCGGCATTCTCGGCCGGCCAGAAGTCGAAAAGGTCTGAGATCATGGCGGTTACCGTGTCTCCGGAAAGCACCGTCGTCGCCACCCCGGTCCAGCGCGCTTTTCGCGAAGCGCTCTATGCCGGCGCCATCTCGCTTGGCCTGTTCGTGCTGTTCATCGGCCTGAAGACCGACCAGAACATCTCCAACGAACTGATCTTGGTGCAGCGCTGGGGCTTGCTCGCCGGCGTCGTGATCGCCACCATGGCCGGACGCTTCCTTTATGTCGCCTATGGCCAGCCCTTCCTGGCGAACCAGAAGATCGTCGACGTCGCCACCGGCCTGCTGCCGGTCAGCCTGGCTTCGCGATTCTTCCGCCTTCCCGCGTTTATCGTGGCGCTCGCCGTCGCCGTTCTTCTGCTCGCGCTCAGCGGCTTCCTGACCGAGGCTTTAGGGCCGGAACTTTCCGATTTTGTGCGGTTCCTGCGGGCACTTGCAATCATCTATGCGCTAGCCTGGCTGATATATCGTTTCCGGGCCTTCATTCATTCTCATTTCTCGGCATTGGGCATAACCGCACTGGCGCTGTACCCGATTATCGTGGTGTTGGTGCTGGCGCTATATGCCGGGTCCATGGCGGCCGGTTTCCAGGGTTCGCTGAAGTATGTCGACAATTTCGGCATCCAGATCCTGATCTACGTGATGCTGGCCTGGGGGTTGAATATTGTTATTGGCTTGGCCGGCCTGCTGGACCTAGGCTATGTCGCCTTCTACGCCGTCGGTGCCTATGCCTATGCGCTGCTCGGCACGCATTACGGCCTTTCCTTCTGGATCCTGCTGCCCGCCGCCGGCCTGATGGCTGCATTCTGGGGCGTGATGCTGGGCTTCCCTGTGTTGCGCCTGCGCGGTGACTATCTGGCGATCGTGACGCTCGCTTTCGGCGAGATCATAAGGCTGGTGATCATCAACTGGCGCGAAGTGACCAACGGCTCGGCCGGGATTTCCGGCATCCCGAAGGTCTCGTTCTTCGGCCTGATGTCGTTCAACGTCTCCGACCCGAACTACATCTCCAAGGTGCTCGGCATCGCGCAGTCCGGTGCCTACTACAAGATCTTCCTCTACTACCTGATCCTTGGACTCTGCCTGCTGACCGCGTTCGTCACGGTGAGGCTCAGGCGCCTGCCGGTCGGCCGCGCCTGGGAAGCGCTGCGCGAGGACGAGATCGCCTGCCGCTCGCTCGGCATCAACACCACCACCACCAAGCTCACGGCCTTTGCCACGGGTGCGATGTTCGGCGGCTTCGCCGGCTCGTTCTTCGCGGCGCGGCAAGGCTTCGTCAGCCCGGAATCCTTCGTCTTCCTGGAATCGGCGATCATCCTTGCCATCGTCGTGCTTGGTGGCATGGGCTCGCTGGTCGGCATTGCCGTCGCCGCCATGGTGATGATCGGCGGCACCGAAATCCTGCGCGAACTGGATTTCCTCAAGACCGGCCTGAGTTGGGGCAACATCAAGGTCATACCCGGGTTCGGCCCCGACTTCACGCCGGAGCTTTATCGCATGCTGTTGTTCGGCATGGCCATGGTCATCGTCATGCTGTGGAAGCCGCGTGGCTTCGTCGGCAGCCGCGAGCCGACAGCCTTCCTCAAGGTGCGCAGGGCGGTGTCCGGGTCCTTCACCAAGGAGGGACACGGCTGATGAACGCGAGCCCCTCCGTGAATGATGCCATCCTGCAGGTCGAGCATCTGTCGATGAAGTTCGGCGGTCTCGTCGCCATCGGCGATTTGTCGTTCCAGGCCAAACGTGGCGAGATCACCGCGCTGATCGGTCCCAACGGCGCCGGCAAGACCACCGTGTTCAATTGCATCACCGGTTTCTACAAACCGTCGGAAGGCATGATCACGCTCAACCGGCGCGACGGCTCGACCTTCCTGCTTGAACGCCTGCCGAACCATGAGATCCCGGCGCGTGCCAAGGTGGCGCGCACCTTCCAGAACATCCGCCTGTTCTCGGGCATGACGCTGCTGGAGAACCTGCTGGTGGCCCAGCACAACAAGCTGATGAAGGCGTCCGGCTATACCATTCTCGGCCTGTTCGGTTATAGCGGATACAGACAGGCTTCGGCGGAATCGGTTGAACTCGCCGAGCACTGGCTGGAGAAGGCCGATCTCGTCGACCGCGCTGACGATCCTGCCGGCGATCTGCCATATGGCGCGCAGCGACGGCTCGAAATTGCTCGCGCCATGTGCACCGGCCCTGAGCTTCTCTGCCTCGACGAGCCGGCCGCCGGCCTTAATCCGAAGGAATCGGCGGCGCTCAATGCGCTGCTGATGGACATCAAGGACAACACCGGCACCTCGATCCTTCTGATCGAGCACGACATGGCGGTGGTCATGCAGATTTCAGACCATGTCGTCGTGCTCGAATACGGGCGCAAGATCTCCGACGGCAACCCGCAATCGGTACGAACCGACCCGCGCGTCATCGCCGCCTATCTCGGCGTCGAAGACGAGGACGTCGAGACGGTACTGACTGAAGTCGGCGACGAGGACGTCATCGAGCAACTGGATACGGGTCCGGATGCTGCGCATGGACCGGGCACATCGTCTTCCTATCTTGCCGGACCGGTGGCCGATACGGTCGGCCATAGCGAGGGCGAACGCGTCACAGTGTCAAAGGGCGCTTCGAAGGCCGGGCAGATCGATGCAAGGTCGAGCGCTGCTGCTGCAAAGTCCGGATCGCCGGCCAAAGCCAAATCGGCCGCGAAATCTTCCACGGCAGAGCCGGGCAAGGCTCCGGCGAAGTCGAAAACTCCCGGCACCTCTAATCGGCGTGGGGGGCGGAAATAATGGCCGGCACAACGCTGCTCGATATCAAGGGCGTCCAGACCTACTACGGCAACATCAGGGCGCTGAACGGCGTCGACGTCACCGTCAAACAGGGCGAGATCGTGGCGCTGATCGGCGCCAACGGCGCCGGCAAATCGACACTGATGATGACTATCTTCGGTGCTCCGCGCGCTCGTGCCGGCACCATCACCTTCGCCGGCACCGATATCACCCAGATGCCAACCCACGAGATCGCGCGCATGCGTATCGCGCAGTCGCCGGAGGGCCGGCGCATCTTTCCGCGCATGACGGTGATGGAAAACCTGCAGATGGGCGCCAGCCTCGACGGTCTCAAGCATTACGACGAGGATGTCGAAAGGGTCTTTACGCTGTTCCCGCGGCTCAAGGAACGCGTCAGCCAACGTGGCGGCACGCTTTCGGGCGGCGAGCAGCAGATGCTATCGATCGGCCGCGCGCTGATGGCAAGGCCGAAGCTGCTCTTGCTGGATGAGCCGTCGCTAGGCCTGGCGCCGCTGATCGTCAAGCAGATATTCGACGCCATTCGCGAGCTGAACCGCACGCAGGGACTGACCGTGTTCCTGGTCGAGCAGAACGCCTTCGGCGCACTGAAGCTCGCCACGCGCGGCTATGTCATGGTCAACGGCAATGTGACGATGAGCGGCACCGGCAAGGAACTGCTCGCCAATCCGGAAGTGCGCGCCGCCTATCTCGAGGGCGGCCATCACTGAGTTTCAGGAGTCTTCATCATGCAGGGCATTCTTTATGAGGAACCCTCGATTTGGCAGTTCTTTTTCGTCACCTGCCTGCTCGGCGGCTGGGCGGCCTGGATGACGGGCAAGGCGTGTGCCCAGACATGGCGCAGCTTCGCCCAGCTATTCGCCTATATGCTGGGGCTCGGCATCGGCGTAAGATTCATCCATCATGCGCTGTTCGGCGGAACGATGTTTTCGCTGCATTACTACGTGGTCGATACCATCGTGCTGATGATATTGGGCTTCATTGGCTACCAATACACGCGCACGAACCAGATGGTAACGCAGTATAATTGGCTTTACGAAAGAGCCTCTCTTTTGAGCTGGAAACCGAAAGGTTGACATTTATCATTAACGGCGTTTCAGGGATGAATCGGCGTGACAAGTGCCTGAAAATCGGCAAAGTACTCTTTCTGCGAGCAAGAGTGGGCATCGCATGAAAGCAACATCCACGCCCACTCGGTAAATGGGAGCGTTTCAATGAAAAAGTCACTTTTGTCCGCCGTCGCACTGACCGCGCTTGTCGCGTTCAGCGGCAACGCGTGGGCTGACATCCTAATCGGCGTTGCCGGTCCGATCACCGGTCCGAATGCAGCGTTCGGTGCCCAGCTTCAGAAGGGTGCCGAACAGGCGGTCGCCGATATCAATGCGGCGGGCGGCGTTCTTGGCCAGCAGCTCAAGCTTGAAGTCGGCGACGACGTCTCCGATCCCAAGCAAGGCATCTCGGTCGCCAACAAGTTCGTCGCCGACGGCGTCAAGTACGTCGATGGCCACTTCAACTCCGGCGTCTCCATCCCGGCATCGGAAGTCTACGCCGAGAACGGCATCCTCGAGATCACGCCGGCCGCGACCAATCCGAAGTTCACCGAACGTGGCATGTGGAACACCTTCCGCACCTGCGGACGCGACGATCAGCAGGGCAAGGTCGCTGGCGACTATCTCGCCGCGAACTTCAAGGATGCCAAGATCGCTGTCATCCATGACAAGACGCCTTATGGCCAGGGCCTCGCCGACGAAACCAAGAAGGCGCTCGCAGCCAACGGCGTGACTGAGGCCATGTATGAAGGCATCAATGTCGGCGACAAGGATTTCTCGGCCCTCATCGCCAAGATGAAGGATGCGGGCGTCTCGGTCGTCTACTATGGTGGCCTGCACACCGAAGCCGGCCTGATCATACGCCAGCTCGCCGACCAGGGCCTCAAGGCAACCTTCATGTCCGGCGACGGCATCGTCTCGAACGAATTGGCCTCGATCGCCGGCGACGCCGTCGAGGGCACGCTGATGACGTTCGCTCCGGATCCGCGCAAGAATCCGAACGCCAAGGAACTCGTCGAGAAGTTCCGTGCGGCCGGCTTCGAGCCTGAGGCTTATACGCTCTACTCCTACGCAGCGATGGAAATCATCGCGGCCGCCATCACCAAGACCGGCTCAGCCGATGACGCTCAGAAGGTAGCCGAGACCATCAAGTCGGCCGGCCCCTGGAAGACTGCGATCGGCGAGATCGGCTACGACGCAAAGGGCGATATCACCCGTCCGGACTACGTCATGTACACCTGGAAGAAGGGTGACGACGGCAAGTACACCTATGTCGAGAACGAACCCGGCAAATAACCGGACGTTGCTACATGAGAATGCCCGGCGCCTCGCGCCGGGCATTTTTTATGAGAGTTCCCGAAAGCCTGGATCGGAACTGCCCAGGCGTTGTCCGGATCGACACGCAATGCGTCAACGCGATAGATCAAACTAAATCGGTTTAATGCTCTTTTCGATTTTGTTTGCACTGCAGCATTTTCGCGCTAATCATGTCCGGCAGTTCCCTTCCCGGCGTCCGGAGCCCTGTCCTTGGCAATCTCGAAGATCCTTGTCGCCAACCGCTCCGAAATAGCCATCCGCGTCTTCCGCGCGGCCAATGAGCTCGGCCTTAAAACCGTGGCGATCTGGGCAGAGGAGGACAAATACTCCCTGCATCGCTTCAAGGCCGACGAAAGTTACCAGGTCGGGCGCGGGCCGCATCTGGCCAGGGATATGGGGCCGATCGAAAGCTATCTGTCGATCGAGGAGGTTATCCGCGTCGCCAGGCTTTCGGGCGCCGACGCCATCCATCCGGGTTACGGGCTGCTCTCGGAGAGCCCGGAATTCGCCGAGGCCTGCGCCAAGGCCGGCATCATCTTCATCGGGCCAAAGCCCGACACGATGCGCAGGCTGGGCAACAAGGTCGCCGCGCGCAATCTCGCGATCGAAGTCGGCGTGCCGGTAATTCCCGCTACCGATCCCTTGCCGGACGACATGGCGGCGGTAAGGGAACTCGCCAGGACGATCGGCTACCCGGTGATGCTCAAGGCATCCTGGGGCGGCGGCGGCCGCGGCATGCGCGCCATCCGCTCCGAGGCCGATCTCGCCCGCGAGGTCATGGAGGGCAAGCGTGAGGCGAAGGCGGCTTTCGGCAAGGACGAGGTCTATCTCGAGAAGCTGATCGAGCGCGCCCGCCATGTCGAGGTGCAGGTGCTGGGCGACCGCCAAGGCAACGCCGTGCACCTGTTCGAGCGCGATTGTTCGATCCAGCGCCGCAACCAGAAGGTCGTCGAGCGGGCGCCGGCGCCGTATCTCGAAATGTCACAACGCGAAGAGCTTTGCGGCTACGCGCTGAGAATTGCGCGCCAAACCGGCTATATCGGCGCCGGCACGGTCGAGTTCCTGCAGGATGCCGACACCGGAAAATTCTATTTCATCGAGGTCAATCCGCGCATCCAGGTCGAGCACACCGTCACCGAACAGGTGACCGGCATCGACATCGTCAAGGCGCAGATCCATATTCTCGACGGCTTTGCCATCGGCACGGCGGAATCGGGCGTGCCGGCGCAAAAGGACATCAGGCTCAACGGTCACGCCCTGCAGTGCCGCATCACCACGGAAGATCCCGAACATAATTTCATCCCCGATTATGGCCGCATCACCGCCTATCGCGGTGCCACCGGCTTCGGCATCCGCCTTGATGGGGGCACCGCCTATTCGGGCGCGGTGATCACCCGCTTCTACGATCCGCTGCTGGAAAAGGTAACAGCGTGGGCGCCGACGCCGGCCGAGACCATCGCCCGCATGAACCGGGCCCTGCGCGAATTCCGCATCCGCGGCGTGGCGACCAATCTCACCTTCCTCGAGGCGATCATCAATCACCGGAGCTTCGCCGACAATTCCTACACCACCAAGTTCATCGACACGACGCCGGAACTGTTCGCCAGCGTGAAACGGCAGGACCGCGCGACCAAGCTGCTCAACTATCTTGCCGATGTTTCGGTCAATGGCCATCCCGAGACGCGCGGCCGGCCGCAGCCAAAGGCCGATGCGGCGCCGCCGGTGGTGCCATATCTCAACGGCAATGTGCCTCAAGGCAGCAAGCAGAAGTTCGACGTGCTCGGGCCGGAGAAATTCGCCGCCTGGATGCGCGAGCAAAAAGAGGTGCTGGTCACCGACACGACAATGCGCGACGGGCACCAATCCTTGCTCGCGACGCGTGTGCGCACCTATGACATCGCCGGAATTGCCGGCACCTATGCGCGTGCTCTGCCGCAGCTTTTGTCGCTCGAATGCTGGGGCGGCGCCACATTCGACGTCGCCATGCGCTTTCTCACCGAGGACCCATGGGAGCGGCTGAGCAAAGTGCGCGAGGCGGCACCCAACCTTCTTCTGCAGATGCTTCTGCGCGGCGCCAATGGCGTTGGCTATACCAACTATCCCGACAACGTCGTCCAGCATTTCGTCCGCCAGGCCGCTGCCGGCGGCATCGACCTGTTTCGCGTCTTCGACTGCCTGAACTGGGTCGAGAACATGCGCGTCGCCATGGATGCGGTCGGCGCCGAGGGCAAGCTGATCGAAGCGGCGATCTGTTATACCGGCGACATACTCGATCCGGCGCGGGCCAAATACGATCTGAAATACTATGTCGGCCTGGCCAGGGAATTGCACGCGGCGGGCGCCCATATCATCGCCGTCAAGGATATGGCCGGGCTTTTGAAACCGGCGGCGGCCCGCGTGCTGTTCAAGGCGCTGCGCGAGGCGACGGACCTGCCGATCCACTTCCACACCCACGATACATCCGGCCTGTCGGCGGCAACCGTGCTGGCGGCGGTGGAGAGCGGCGTCGACGCCATCGACGCGGCGATGGATTCGCTATCGGGCAACACCTCGCAGCCATGCCTGGGTTCGATCGTCGAGGCGCTGAAAGGCACCGAGCGCGACCCGGGTCTCGACCCGCAATGGATCAGGCACATCTCGTTCTACTGGGAGGCGGTGCGCAACCAATATGCAGCCTTCGAAAGCGACCTGAAGGGGCCGGCATCGGAGGTCTATCTGCACGAAATGCCGGGCGGTCAGTTCACCAACCTCAAGGAACAGGCGCGCTCGCTCGGGCTGGAGACACGCTGGCATGAAGTGGCGCAGACCTATCACGACGTCAATCTGATGTTCGGCGACATCGTCAAGGTGACGCCGTCGTCCAAGGTCGTCGGCGACATGGCGCTGATGATGGTCAGCCAGGACCTGACCGTCGCCGATGTCGAGAATCCGGCGCGGGACATCGCCTTCCCGGATTCGGTGGTGTCGATGTTGCGCGGCGATCTCGGCCAGTCACCGGGCGGCTGGCCAAAGTCATTGCAGAAGAAGGTGCTGAAGAGCGAAAAGCCGATCACGGTGCGGCCAGGTTCGCTGCTCAAACCGGCGGACCTCAAGGCGAGTCGCACGGAGGTCGAGGAAAAACTCGAGCGCAAGCTCAGTGAGTTCGAGTTCGCGTCGTGGCTGATGTATCCGAAGGTGTTTTCCGATTTTGCCGCCGCGCAGGAGACCTACGGGCCGGTCAGCGTGCTGCCAACGCCGACCTATTTCTACGGCATGAAGCCGGAAGACGAGATTTTCGTCGATATCGAAAAAGGCAAAACGCTGGTGGTGCGCTGCCTTGCCATGGGCGATGTCGACGAAAAGGGCATGGTCACCGTGTTCTTCGAACTCAACGGGCAGCCGCGCCGGGTGAAGGTGCCGGACCGGGCGCATGGCGCCTCCGCCGCCAAGGTACGGCGCAAGGCGGAGCCGGGCAATGAGGCGCATGTCGGCGCGCCGATGCCGGGCGTCGTCTCGGCGCTTGCGGTCGCTGCCGGCCAGGCGGTAAAGGCCGGTGACGTGCTGCTGTCGATCGAAGCGATGAAAATGGAAACGGCGTTGCATGCCGAACGCGACGGCACCATAGCCGAGGTGCTGGTCAAGGCCGGCGACCAGATCGATGCAAAGGATCTGCTGATCGCATTCGGGTAAGGTGTGTTGAGTTTCAGGTGATGCCGGCCTGTAAACGCCGGCTTCCTGCGCTTCCGGTGCTCACGCACTCAGGTACGCTCCGCTCCGGTTCTCGGCAGCCATCGTTTTCGGCTCGGCCTGACCTGAATCTCAACACACCTTAAGGCGTGCCCAACCCCTTCATGCCGCATCGATAGCACCTTGACCCGCCGCGCCCGGTCGGGCATCGAACCGCTGCAATTCGCCGCTCGGGTTACCCCGAGTCGCGGCGAGAAACGACGCGGAGAGAAGAATATGGCCGACGACATCACCGAGACCAGCCAGACTGTTGCCGCCGGCCAGCTGCGCGCCTTCATCGAACGCATCGAGCGGCTCGAGGAAGAGAAGAAGACGATTGCCGACGACATCAAGGAAGTGTTTGCAGAGGCCAAGGGCACCGGCTTCGACACCAAGGCGATGCGGTCGATCATCCGGCTGCGCAAGAAAGACCAGGCCGAGCGGCAGGAAGAGGAATCCATTCTCGACCTCTACAAGGCCGCGCTTGGAATGGTGTAGAGACTGTCTGGAAATTCTACTCCGGCGGCAATCCGATGGTGTTTTCGGCGCTTCCGATGTTCACGGACCTAAAAGTCCGCTGCGCTCCGGTTCTCGAAACCACCACCATACGACCCGCCAGAGCGAATTTCGAAACAGTCTCGGCAACAGTCTCGGCCTGATGCTGGAGCGAGCATCGAACGATGAGCGAATTCGATTTTGGCGCCCGCCGCGCCTCTGAATTCCGCCAACGCAGCTTCTGGACGCTGTTCGCGGAACGGCATCCGGATGAAAGGGCTCTGCTGGCGAGGCGCGGACCGTGGTTCTGGCAGCGTGGGCTGCCCGACTTCGCATTGGTCATTTCCATGTATGTCGCGCCTGCGCACAATCATGTCGGCGTCTTCTTCGGCCGCAACGAGAAGCTCGGTGCCACGCAAGCCTGGTCGCGGTTGAAGCCGTTTCAGCCGGCCATCGAAGACAGGCTGAAGCTCAGGCCAGAACAAAGTTGCGACGGCCTAGGCATCAATTCGATGTGGCGGGTGAATTGTTTTGCCCAAGACAATTGGCCGGCGATGACCGACTGGCTGGTTACGGAAGCCTCACGTTTCGAGCGCGCGATTGCCGAAGTTCTGGGTCAGGAATAAAGCAGGATTTCCAGACGCAATCCTTAGAACCGCTCTGGTGAGCAGAGCGAGGGAGCCGGTCGATCGATGACGATCATGTCGCGCGTTGCCGCCTTCTTCCGCTCACGCTGGCTGGGCGGCGTGCCGCTCGATCGGCTGTTCTGGCGCGACATGGTCGTTGTCGGCACAGCGATCAACATCGCGTTGTCGGTGGCGGCGCTCATTCTGCTTGGGCTGAAGCTGCCGCTTGCGCTAGTCCTGGCGGTGCATTTCGCGCCGGTGCCCTATAATATCTTCCTGACCTTTGCCGTTTGGCGAACTGCCGGAAAATCGAGTGGCGCCAAGGCCTCGCTGATGACGCTTGGCGCCAAGGCCTCGCTGATGACGCTTGGCGCCACGTTGTGGCTGATCCTGGTGGTTGTGGCCTGACGATCAGGCGGCCGGCTCGAATTTGAGCGCCACGCCGTTGATGCAATAGCGCAGGCCAGTCGGCGGCGGGCCGTCCTCGAAGACGTGGCCGAGATGGCTGCCGCAGCGGGCGCAATGGCACTCGGTACGGACCATGCCGTAGCTGCGGTCGACGGTGGTCTCGACCGAGCCCGGCACGGGATCGTTGAAGCTCGGCCAGCCGGTGCCGCTCTCGAATTTCAGCTTGGATTCAAACAAGGGCTGGTCGCAGCCGACGCAGGAGAAGGTGCCGGCGCGCTTCTCGTGCAGCAGGGCGCAGCTTCCCGGCCGCTCGGTGCCATGGTTGCGCATCACCGCATATTGCTCGGGCGTCAGCCGGGCGCGCCATTCGGCATCGGTGCGGGTAACGGGGTAGGTGTGGCTGTCCATTTTTTCCTCTTAGCTTATGTCGCTATTTGGGTTGCCTTCCCAACTTCGCCTGAAATAGGCATTTGTTACGGCGTTCGCTCGTATTTCCTATCCTGCTGCGACGAATTCCTCAGGCGATGGCCGCGAGATAGCGTGCAACCGATGCTGAAAATGCCGCCTTTGCGTCTCCGATGACATTCTGGTTCCACCATGCGCCGTAGATATGGTCGAACGTGAAAGGCTCCAGCGCGGCCTTGATGCCGAGCACTTTCGTCGCGTTGAGCGGGATATAGTTCGGATAGCTGTACATAAAGCTGACATGACGGCGCGTAGGCGTCACCTGCAGGATGTCGCCGGCCAGCATGGCATTGCCGCCGTCGCGCTTCCAGTGCAGCACCTGGCCACCGGCAAAGTGGCCGCCGCAGCGGATGAGCGTCAGCGACGGGTTGATGGCGCGCGTTTCGCCTTCCCAACTGATGATCGCCGGATGCGGCCGCATGATCCACTGACGATCATCGGCGTGCAGATAAATCGGCACGCCGCCAAACGCCTCGCTCCACTCGACCATTGCCGAATAATAATGGCAATGCGAAATGGCGATGGCGGCCAGGCCGCCCCGGCGGTTGATCTCGGCCACCGCCTCGTCGCTGACCATCGAGATGCAGTCCCACAGCACATTGCCGTGCGGCGTTTGCGCCAGCAACGCCCGCTGGCCGATGGCGAAGCGCGGCTCTATGCCGAAGGCGAGCACGCCGGCATCATCCTTGATCACGACCCGATGCCCGCCTGCGAGCTCTTCCGGCGTGATCCAGGCCTGGCCCTCCCAGCGCACATATTGCCGCTCGTCTTCGCAGATCGGGCAATGTTGCGGCGGCGTCGCCGTCGCCGCGAACTGGACACCGCATTGCAGGCAAAGGAAACAGGTCGACCGTCCTGTTTTGCGTGGATCCATTCAGTGCTTCCTTGAAAGTTGCTTCGTCGCGGCTTCGAGGCCGGCGAGCGTCAGCGGAAACATGCGGCCGCCAAAGATATCGCGGATCATGGCAATGGAATGGGTATAGCCCCAGTTCTTCGCGTCTTCCGGATTGAGCCAAATGGCGTTCGGCCATTGCTGCAGCAGCCTGCCGAGCCAGACGGCGCCGGCCTCCTTGTTCCAATGCTCGACCGAGCCGCCGGGATGGGCGATCTCATAGGGGCTCATCGAGGCGTCGCCGACGACGATCACCTTGTAGTCGGGGCCATATTTATGGAGGAGGTCGAAGGTCGGAATCACCTCGGCATGGCGGCGGCGATTATCCTTCCACACGCCTTCGTAGAGGCAGTTGTGGAAGTAGAAATATTCGAGCTGGCGGAATTCGGCGCGGGCGGCCGAAAACAGCTCCTCGACACTCCTGATATGGTCGTCCATCGAGCCGCCGACATCGAAGAACATCAGCAGCTTCACGGCATTGCGACGTTCGGGTTGTGTCTTGACGTCAAGATAACCGTGCTCGGCGGTGGCGTGGATGGTGCCAGGCAGGTCGAATTCCTCTTCGGCGCCTTCGCGCACCCAGCGGCGCAAGCGCTTCAGCGCGACCTTGATGTTGCGGGTGCCGAGTTCGACGGCGTCATCGAAATTCCTGAACTCGCGCCTGTCCCAGACTTTTGCCGCACGGCGGTTGCGACTTTCATGCTGGCCGATGCGCACGCCTTCGGGATTGTAGCCATAGGCGCCGAAGGGCGAGGTGCCGCCGGTGCCGATCCATTTCGAACCGCCCTGATGCCGGCCCTTTTGCTCCTCCAGTCGTTTCTTCAGCGTCTCCATCAGCTTTTCGAAGCCACCCAGCGCCACGACCAGTTTTTTCTCCTCGTCCGACAGGTGCTTTTCAGCGAGCCTCCGCAGCCATTCCTCCGGGATGTTTTCGACGTCGACCACGTTTTCGCCAGCCAGCGTCTCGACACCTTTGAAGATGTGCGAAAAGACCTGGTCGAAGCGGTCGATGTGGCGCTCGTCCTTCACCAGCGCGGCGCGGGCGAGGTAGTAAAAGCCCTCGACGTCATAGTCGACCAGCCCGGCTTCCAACCCCTCCAGCAGCGACAGATATTCGCGGAGCGAGACCGGAACCCGCGCTGCCTTCAGTTCGAGGAAGAAGGGGATGAACATGGTCCGATTTTATCTGTGTCCCTCGATCTTCTCCCGTGCGGCGCTGGCGATAAAGGCGGAACGCGTCAGACCACGCCGACGCGCTTCTTCGTCGATTGCCGCCAAAAGACCTGCGTCGAGCGACAGATTGGCCCGGACAGGCCGTCCGGAATCGATCAGCACAGGGATCATCACGGCGGATTCACCGGCAGCGCTGTCGACTTCGCCCAGTCGGAGCAGATCTGCCACAGTGCGCGCGGCGGGCAAGGGCAAGTTCTTCGCCATTCGTGTCTCTGCCCATTCGCGAACGGCAGAAGTCGCATCGGCTATCGCCTCTTCGGGACTTGCGCCACCGCCGTGACATCCGGGAAGATCAGGCACCCGCACTCCCCAGACTTCATCTGCGCCGTCAAGAATTCCGACATAGTGCGTCATGATTCGTCCTTAAATCCATCCAGCAAGCCGGGCGATCGACCGCGCAACACCTAGAGATTGTTCGCGATGCCGCGGCACGATAATCATGATCTCCGGCCTTTCCGGATGCTCGTACTTCTCGTGTTTGCCGCCGCCTACGTTCACCCAGCCGTCACGTAAAAGCCTCGTGACAATCTTGCGCGTGTTGGTCTCGATCCGCGGCACTGTCGCCCCTGATCGTGCGCAATATATTGCGCACAGGTGATTATTTCAATCGTTGGCTTCATCAGAGCAGATCATATTCGATAAAGCCGGTCCTGCGCGCCACGTGGTCGTAGAGCTTGCGTGCGGTGGTGTTGGTTTCGTGCGTCATCCAGTAGACGTTCTTGACGCCGATCTTGCCGGCTTCCTGCTTGACCGCTTCGATCAGGGCGGCGCCGACGCCCTTGCCGCGCACATCGGGGTCGGCGAACAGGTCCTGCAGATAACAGTTATTTATCTGCGACCAGCAGGAGCGATGGTAGAGATAGTGCGTCAGGCCGACGGCCTTGCCGTCGAGGGTGGCGACAAAACCCTTTGGCTCGAACTCGCCCGCCGTGAACAGCCGCTTCCAGGTGACGGCGTAAACGTCTTCCGGCAGCTTGGTTTCGTAGAAGGTGAGATAGGCGGTCCACAGACGCCGCCAGTCGGCATGGTCGGATTGCGCAAGCGGGCGGACGGTGATCTCGGTCATTTCATTTCCCTCTGAACTCGGCAACACGAAGCTGCCTTCACGCCTCGCTGGCGGCAACGGTCCAGCGACGGGAAAGCGCTGTCCGGCGGCTTTCGTCGACCGCCCCTCACCCTTGCCGTCTCGCCATGAAGGCCAGGCGCTCGAACAGATGCACGTCCTGTTCGTTCTTCAACAAGGCGCCGTGCAGCTTGGGCAGCGCGTTCTTCGCGTCGGCGCGCAGATCCTCGGGCGCGATGTCGTCGGCAACCAGCAGGCGGATCCAGTCGAGTGCCTCGGAGGTCGACGGCTTCTTCTTGAGGCCCGGCACATCGCGGATTTCATAGAATTGCGTGAGTGCGGCGCGCACCAGGTTCTGCTTGATGCCGGGATAGTGCACGTCGACAATTTTGTGCAGCGTCTCGACGTCGGGAAAGCGGATGTAGTGGAAGAAGCAGCGGCGCAGGAAGGCGTCCGGCAGCTCTTTTTCGTTGTTGGAGGTGATGATGACGATCGGCCGGACGGTGGCGCGGATGGTCTGGCCGGTCTCGTAGACAAAGAACTCCATCCTATCCAGTTCCTGCAACAGATCGTTGGGGAATTCGATATCGGCCTTGTCGATCTCGTCGATCAGAAGCACCACCTTCTTGCCGGCGGCGAAGGCGTCCCACAGCTTGCCGCGCTTGATGTAATTGCGGATGTCGTTGAAGCGCTCGTCGCCGAGCTGACTGTCGCGCAGCCGCGAGACGGCATCATATTCATAGAGGCCCTGCTGCGCCCGGGTGGTCGATTTGACGTGCCATTCGATCAAATCCAGGCCGAGCGCTGCCGCCACCTGACGGGCAAGTTCGGTCTTGCCGGTGCCGGGCTCGCCCTTGACCAGCAATGGCCGCTCAAGCGCGATCGCCGCGTTGACCGCCACCATCAGATCCTTGTCGGCAACATAGGCCGCCGTGCCTTCGAAACGCATTTTTGCTCCCGAGTTCATCGCGCGACCCTAAGGACGCGGCCTTCGCTGTGCAAGGCGTCGCTGGCGAAGCGGGGATCTACCGGCGCGGCCCTCGCCGAGGGGTTCTGCGTCGAATTACGCCTCGAAACATGTCGCCTCTCTGGCGCTTGGTCTGGCGTCAGCCTATATTGGGGATGACGGTCTGCGCTTCCCGGCAGGAGAACATTTTCCCCGGGGCCTTAATGATCCCTAGGGAGCTGTCCCTGGGAAGACCCGTGGGTTTTCTCATACGGCGCCCACCTACTTTGTAGGTTCCCGGGATCGCTCTCTCCACCGGTTGTGTGGATCGTCACCTATCGAAAAGGCCATCTGGCGCATCTTATCGTCGCGCCGCTTTGTGCGGTGCTCACGAACGACAAGTTCGCCCCGCTCCTCCAAAACGTCGCTCGTAAAATTCCATCCAAATCTGACCCTTTCTACCGTCGGCGCATGACATCCCCAAAAGACCTGAAAAAAAATCTCCGCAACCAAGCCCTCGGGCGCCGCGATGCGCTCGACCCTTTCTGGCGTGTGGAGGCAGCACTCGAAATGGCCGAGACGGCGCGCGACCGGATCACGGTCGAGCCGGGCCAGATCGTCTCCGGTTTCTGGCCGATGCGCTCGGAAGTCGACGTCCGGCCGCTGATGTTTGCCCTGCGCGAGAAAGGGGCAAGGCTCTGCCTGCCGGCCATCCTCGACAAGACCACCATCGTTTTTCGCGAACTGGTGCGCGGCGCGCCGATGATCGACATGGGTTTCGGCACAGTCGGGCCGCATGAGGAAGCCGAGGTGCTCGATCCGCAGCTTATGCTGGTGCCGCTTGCCGCCTTCGATGCGCGCGGGCACCGAATCGGGTACGGCGCAGGCTATTACGATCGGGCGATCGGGCGGCTGGCCGACAAGGGCCAGCAGCCGCGGCTGATCGGCATTGCCTTCGACTGCCAGGAGGTGGCCCTGGTGCCGGACGAGCCGCATGACGTGATCATTCCCGAAATACTCACCGAGAGCGGGTTGCGCCGGTTCGCGCCGAAATTGTAGATAAGTTCCTGGACGCATGGTCTTTTCCGAAAGTCATGCAGCTTTTTGCTTCGCTGACCTTCGGTTCGGGATCGCGCTTATATGAGACTTCTCTTCCTCGGCGACATGGTCGGCAAGACAGGACGTACGGCGGTGTGGGAACAACTGCCCGGCCTGATCTCGGATTTCAAACTCGACTTCGTCATCGTCAATGGCGAGAACGCCGCCGGAGGCTTCGGCATCACCGAGGAGATTTTTCGCGAGACGATCTCGGCCGGCGCCGATGTCGTCACCACCGGCAACCATGTCTGGGACCAGCGCGATGCGCTGATTTTCGCGCCGCGCGAAGAGCGCTTCCTGCGCCCGTCCAATTTCCCCAAGGGTACGCCGGGGCGCGGCTCAGGCGTCTATATCGCCAGGAACGGCGCGCGCGTGCTGGTCGCCAACATCATGGGTCGGGTGTTCATGCATCCCGAGCTCGACGATCCGTTCCAGGCCGGCGAGCGCGAACTTGCCGCTTGTCCGCTTGGCGAGCAGGCCGATGCAATCGTCATCGATTTCCATGCCGAGGCGACCTCGGAAAAAATGTGCTTCGCTCATTTCGTCGACGGCCGTGCCAGTCTTGTTGTCGGCACCCACACGCATCAGCCGACCGGCGATCACCAGATTCTCAATGGCGGCACCGGTTATATTTCCGATGCCGGCATGTGCGGCGATTACGATTCCTCGCTCGGCATGGACAAGGAGGAGCCGCTCAACCGGTTCTTGTCCAAGGTGCCGAAGGGCCGCTTCGAGGCGTCGACGGGACCTGCGACATTGTGCGGCGTCGGCGTCGACATTTCCGACCGTAGCGGCCTGACCGAACGGATCGCGCCGTTTCGCCGCGGCCCGCGGCTCGAGGAAACGGCTCCATCCTTCTGGTCGTGACATTGATATAGACGCTTGCAATACCCAATTGCCGGCGAAACTGCTCTAGATCGTAGAGGGGACGACCTCCATGCAGCTAGTCGAATTCCTGGCGCCGCATTTCGCCTTTGTCTCCGACCCGACTGCGTGGGTCGCGCTGCTGACGCTGATCGTGCTGGAGGTCGTGCTTGGCATCGACAATCTGATCTTCATCTCGATCCTGACCAACAAATTGCCGGTAGCGCAGCGGGCCCGCGCCCGGCGGCTCGGCATCTCCGCCGCGCTGGTGATGCGGCTGATCCTGCTGGCCACCATCTCGATCATCGTCCAACTGACGACGCCTATATTCACCGCCTTCGGCCACGGGTTTTCATGGCGCGACCTGATCCTGATCGCCGGCGGCCTGTTTCTCGTCTGGAAGGCGACCAAGGAGATCCACCACACGGTCGATCTCGATGATCACCAGGACACCATGATGGGCGAGACGCTGCAGCTTTCGCTGGCCGGCGCGATTTTCCAGATATTGCTGCTCGACCTCGTCTTCTCGATCGACTCGATCATCACCGCCGTCGGCATGACCGACGAAATCGCGATCATGTACATCGCGGTGATCGTGGCGGTGAGCGTGATGATGCTGGCGGCCGGGCCGCTGGCCGATTTCATCGCCAAGAACCCCAGCATCGTCATGCTGGCGCTGGGTTTCCTGCTGATGATCGGCATGACGCTGATCGCCGACGGCATGGGTTACCATGTGCCGAAAGGCTATATCTACGCCGCCATGGGTTTTTCGGCCCTGGTCGAAGGGCTCAACATGCTGGCGCGGCGGCGGAAGAAGGCAAAGGGCGGCGGGCACTGAGGATGACCCATCGCGGCTGACCTAATGCTCCGGCACGCCTTTCGGATGGCGGTCGCCGATCAGGCCTAGCATCACGCCTTGCTCCAGCCACGCCTTGGCGCCGGCGAGCACCAGCGCAAAACCGCCGGCCGAGTCGATCGCCTGCGTGACCTGCTCATCGCGGCTGCCGACAAAGCCAAAATTGCGGACCTCGACAAAGGTCGTGGCGCCCGGCATCTCGGTAAAGGCCCACACCACCGTGGTCGGCGGATCGCTCCATTGCATGACGATCTTCTTGTTTTCGACGATCTCACTGATATTGACCGTCGTCGAGACGCCATACATGCGCCATTCCCAATGGATTTCCTTGCCGCTGTCCAACCTGTCGCTGCCATGGGTGAACCAGAACTTCGTCGTGATCGCCGGATCGATGAAGGCTTCAAATACGTCGGCGACCGGCCGCCTTATCAGCATGCCGGCTTCGGCGGTCGGTGTTTCGCGGATTTCCATATCGTCCTCCTTTCCACGGTGCCGCCTGTTCACCAGGCATCGGGTTCGCGCACCAGGTGAATGATGTCGGCCGGGTTGGTGATCCAGCCGCCGCGAAAGCCTTCACCCAGTGCCTCGATGGCGTCGCAGCGCACGACACCGGCCTTGGCGAGATGCTCCGCTGCGGCCGGAAAATCATCGGTGAACAGTTCCAGCCAGATCTCGGCCTGGCTCATCATCGGCGCCTCGTCGATCCACAGTCGATTGGGACCGAGTTCGAAGCCGACGGCCGGCGGTTTGGCCGTGAATGGCTTCAGGCCGATGACGTCGCGATAGAAGGCGATCGTTGCCTGGTATTGATGCGGCGGGACTTTCATCGCGATGTTGATGCCGCCGGTGATCTTCGCGGTCATTCTTACTCCATTTGCTCTCAGATGTTGTTCTCATTGGCCGGCTCGCCCTTCATCTCGCTGCGGTAATAGCCGTCGCGCAGATTGATGCCGTATTCGACATAGGCCTTCATGCAGGCCAGCATCTGCGACCAGCCCTCGCAATTGAGGTAGGATTTCTTTAGGCCAACCGCGTCCTCGTGCCAGCCGGTTTCGGCGATGGTGACGAAGGTGCCGCCGTCGTCGAGCGGCTCGAAATTCATCTCGATGCGGGTCTTGTAGGCGGGCTCGCCGTCGGCGTCGGTCGCATCCCAGCGCAGCACGATGCGGCTGTCTTTCTCCACCTTGTCGACCTCCACGGGAACCTTGCCCCACCAGATGACGGTGGCGCCCGCCAGCAGCGGTGCGCTGGCGCCGCCGATCGTGGTGAAGTAGCCGCTGAGCTTCTTCGGATTGACGACCGCATCGAAGACTTCGGCGACGGGTTTGCCGATGCGGCCAGAAACCCTGAATCCAAGAGACATATCCACAGCTCCTTCCTTGAATGCAACGGCATTATGTTATAAAAACATAACATGTCAAGCACGGCGCAGGACGACAATGTTTTCAAGGCGCTGGCGCATCCGCGCCGGCGTGCGTTGCTGGACCGGCTGAAGGATGCGCCGCAGACCACCGGCATGCTGTGCGATGCCTTCCCAGACATGGACCGCTGCACGGTCATGCTGCATCTGAAGGTGCTGGAGGAGGCCGACCTAGTCGTGGTGCGCCGCGAGGGGCGCGAACGCTGGAACCATCTCAACGCGCTGCCGATCAAGCACATCCACGACCGCTGGATCAGTCAATATGCCACGCACGCGATCAGCATCCTCGACCGGCTGAAATCCGATCTTGAGGGATGAAAGGTTGCCGAAGCCTGCCACTTTCGGGCCTTGAGACCCTTGCGTGTCCGACGCAATGGCGCGGCTGGACGAATTGAGCCGATTTATCTATAAGCCGGCCATTCCGACAGAGAGCGCCGTACGTCCGTCCGGACGCAGCAGGACGTTCTGAAGTTTTGAATTCGAGCATTTTGCAAGGCGCCGGGTGGTTCACCAGGCCGCAGATGCTCTAGCCGAGAAAACGACAGGGGTGCCATGGCTGGCCATTCACAGTTCAAGAACATCATGCATCGCAAGGGCCGCCAGGATGCGGTGCGATCGAAAATGTTTTCCAAGCTGGCGCGCGAAATCACCGTCGCCGCCAAGAGCGGCACGCCTGATCCATCGATGAACCCGCGCCTGCGCCTTGCGGTGCAGAACGCCAAGGCGGTGTCGATGCCGAAGGACAACATCCAGCGCGCCATCAACAAGGCGTCGATGGGCGATGCCGAGACCTACGAAGCCGTTCGCTACGAGGGTTACGGGCCAGGCGGCGTCGCGCTGATCGTCGAGGTGCTGACCGACAACCGCAACCGCTCGGCGTCGAATGTGCGCGCTGCCTTCACCAAAGCCGGCGGGGCGATGGGCGAGACCGGCTCGGTTTCGTTCATGTGGGACCGCGTCGGCGAGATCTACTATCCGGCATCGGCCGGCAGCGCCGAGAAGGTGATGGACGCAGCGATCGAGGCCGGCGCCGACGATGTCCAGTCGGACGAGGAAGGCCACACGATCTATTGCGCCTTCGAGAATCTCGGCGAAGTGTCGAAGGCGCTGGAAGGCGCACTCGGCGAGGCTGAATCAGTGAAGCCGATCTGGAGGCCGCAGACCAATATCGCGGTCGACGAGGAGCGGGCACAATCGCTGATGAAGCTGGTCGCGACGCTCGAAGACGACGACGACGTACAGAGCGTCTACGCCAATTTCGAGGTCGACGAGGAGACTTTGGCGAAGCTCAGCGCGGCGTAAGTTGAGAACGCCGCGCATCGATCACGTATCTTTCTTCTAGAGCTGTCAGTTACTAATGGGGGACGGATGACTGACACTGACGAGGCTCGTTTTGCTGACGCGATGTCCTGGCCTCGCCGGGGTGGCATATGGCGCCGGCTGTTCGCTTCGATCATCGACTATCTTATCGTCCTGATACCTCTTTACGCACTGGTAGCGGGTTTGTTTCTGCTGACTGACGGCGGAGTCAAAGGCAGCTTTTGGTTGAACTGGAGACTATGTCAGGCGGCTACGTTAAACGGAGCAAGTGATCCATCATTTGCCCGTTACGATTGGCAGATATGCAGAACGTCGCTGTTCGGTTTGACGGTCGCCGAATGGGCCCTGGGAACGGCTTCGGGCTCACAGTCTGAAGGAAATCCCTCCATTTCATTTGATTTGGATTCGCAGGGCAATTTCCGACCGGCAGCATTGGATCTGGGTTTCCTCGAACTGGTCGTTCTCGCGTCTTATCTCCTTGTCATGGAGTTGACCTCTGGCCAGCCAATCGGCAAGCGGTTCGCGGCGCTCATAGTGCATGACCAGGATGACAAAAATAGAATCGGACTGCCCGTACGAAAGGCTGTTCGGCGGCAGGGAATGAAATTTCTCGGCGCTTTGCCCATAATGGTCATGGGAGGGTGGTACACTGTTCAGGCTTGGGGCAGCGCTCCTGGGTCGCGCAGGACTTCTCCCGGCTGGAGATTGTCGGTGCATACGCCGCGTTGGTCTTGGTTATGGTCTGGCCGATCTGGATCGCAATATCCATAGCTCTTGGCAACGACCCGATACACGATCGATTTGCCGTAACCACAGTTCGCGCAGATGAGACCGAGACATGAACGTGTCAGACAGAGCCCGCGTCCGCATCACCTATTGCACCCAGTGCCAATGGCTGCTCAGGGCCGGCTGGATGGCGCAGGAGCTGCTGTCGACCTTCGGCACCGATCTGGGCGAAGTGACGCTGGTGCCCGGCACCGGCGGCATCTTCACCATTTCCTGCAATGACACGCTGGTCTGGGACCGCAAGCGGGACGGCGGTTTCCCCGACGCCGCAAAGCTCAAGCAACTGGTTCGCGACGTCATCGATCCGGATCGCGATCTGGGCCATGCCGATCGCAAGGGCGATAAGTCAAAAGACCCTGTCTGAAGGCTTTTATACTTCCGTCCTGCATTCACCGCCATGCGAAGATGAAGCAGCCCAGCGCCACGATGGCGGTGGTGGTTCGGACATGGTTCCACATCACCCAGTCCCTGAGATAAGTGGCCCATACCGCGGCGCCGTTGGCGCTTGCCGGATCGACGGCGGCCAGGGCGTTGTTGAGCGGCACGTTGAACATCATCGTCACGATCGGGTTGCCGACGAGGTAGATCAGGGCGCCGGCGAGGAGCCAGAATGCACCCGGTTGGCTCCAGCCGATAAGAGCGCCGGCGGCAAGGACAAGACAGACCAGCCCGGTGCCGAAAAGCGCGGTCATGAATGCCGGCGTAATCACGGTAATGTTGATCGAATTCATGGCGGCGATGCCGCCTCCGGCAGGCAAGCGGGCGAGCGCCGGCATGATAAAGTTGGAGAAGGCGAAGAAAACGCCGCCGACAACGCCTGAGCCAATGGCAGCGACGAAAGTGAGGGTGGGAAGCAGTTTCATGATCATGTCAGTTGCTCCAGATGCCGGTCGAGGCGGTTTCGGTTGCGTAGGCGGAAAAGTCCTTTGGGGCGCGGCCGAGCACGCGCTCGATGCCGTCTGTCAGCGACTCGTTGCGGCCGTCGAGGACTTCGGTGAACAGTTCTTTGAGCAGCCACGCGAACTCGGCCGGCAACTCATGGGTGGCGTGCCCGAGCGCGAGCCTATCCGTACCTGAAGGCCCCGCGCCGTCAGCGCTCGGCGAGGCGACGGCCGGTCTTGCCGGTGCCGCCGAGGATCAAAGTTGGTCTCGTTACAGTAGGGTTCATGCCCATTTTCCTCAGTTTGAAATGTGAGTAATCCTCACATTTGCAAAACGTGATAAACCCTCGTATTTTGCGAGTCAAGCCAATTTGTTGATTGTCCGTCGGGAGACAGTGATGGAAGGCTCTGCCGTATCGGATTCACAGGACGGCCAGATCGCATCGCCGCGCCGGGCACCGAGCCAGCAGCGCAGCCGCGAGCGGGTCGAGCGGATGCTGACCGCCGCCTCGGCGCTGATCGCCGAGCAAGGCAGCGACGCCATGCGCATGGGAGAGGTGGCCGAGAGGGCAGGCGTGTCGATCGGCTCGCTCTACCAGTTCTTCCCGGACAAGCGGGCGATCATCTGGGCGCTGGCCGAGCGCTACACCGCGGAAAGCCAGGCCTGCATTGCCGCGGCACTGGCGGAGGTCAATGACGCCGAAGGCCTGTGGAAGGCGTTTTCGGAACTGGTGGATACCTACTACGGAATGTTCCTGGCGGAGCCGGTGATGCGCGATATCTGGTCGGGCACGCAGGCCGACAAGGCGCTGCGCGACCTCGAGCTCGCCGACAGCCGGGCCAACGCCGAATTCCTCACTGCCGTGCTGAAAAGGCTGCGGCCGTCTGCCGATCCGGCGGCGCTGGAAGCGACGGCGTTTCTCATCTGGCAGATGGGCGAAGCGGCCATGCGGCTGGCGATCTCGGTCGGGCGAGAAGAAGGCGACAGGCTGGTTGCCGCTTACAAGCGAATGGCGCTGCGCGAGCTGGTGGACGGGTAGGCCGCCGTGCTCGTAGGGACAGGCCGTTAGGTGGTGGCGATCAACTGCGGAAGCGGGGCGCTGCCCCTTCATCTGCCTGCCGGCACAGCGCCGGCGACCCTCTCCGCGTTCTTCACGGGGAGAGGGTAAGGGTGAGGGGCAGCGCCAAACCTGAGATGATTGCCGCTGAGGCCCAATCAATAAAAAACCCGCCACGAGGGCGGGTTTCTCGATCAGCGAAACGCCAGTGCCTAGAGGCCGAAACCTTCGAAACGCTTCTTGAACTTCGATAGGCGGCCACCGCGGTCGAGCAGGGTCTGCTGGCCGCCGGTCCAGGCCGGATGAGTGGTAGGGTCGATATCGAGGTTCATCGTATCGCCTTCCTTGCCCCAGGTCGAACGGGTCATGTATTCGGTGCCGTCGGTCATGACGACCTTGATGGTGTGGTAGTCGGGATGAATGTCGGTCTTCATGGTTCTGTTCCTGGCTGCCGGAGGCTGCCGACGGGCTGAAGCCTGCGTCGATGCGCCCCTTTTTAAAACTCGAAGCCGCAGCTATTGAGGAGCCACGGCTTCTAAAACGGTCGGCGAGCCTATACATCAGCCGGAATTGAATCACAAGGCCGCGGCAAGCGCATATTGATGGCGCAAACCTCAAAGGGCCAAAGGAAACGGGTCATGGCGAACATCAGCGGCGATGCAGACGAGCGCAAGCGCTCGCTGAGGCCGCTGCAGCGCCTGTTTCCCTATATCATGCACTACCGCAAAATGGTCATCGGCGCGATCGTCTCGCTGGCCGTGGCGGCGGCGACGACGCTGGCGCTGCCGCTGGCCGTGCGGCGAATGATAGATCACGGCTTTTCCGCTTCCGATTCCAGCTTCATTGCCGAATATTTCGCGATGCTGGTGGTGATGGCCGCCGTGCTGGCGGCGGCGTCCGCCAGCCGCTACTATTTCGTCATCACGCTCGGCGAGCGCGTCGTTGCCGATATCCGCCGCGATGTCTTTGCCTATGTCACCACGTTGTCTCCATCCTTCTTCGATACCGCCCAGTCGGGCGAGATCGTCTCGCGGCTCGCCGCCGACACGACGCAGGTCAAATCAGCCGTCGGTGCTACCGCCTCGGTGGCTTTGCGCAACGTCATCCTTGGCCTCGGCGCCGTGGCGATGATGGTCTTCACCAGCCCAAAACTGTCCGGCCTGGTCATCGCGGCCATTCCGCTAATCGTGCTGCCGCTGGTCGCCTTCGGCCGCTCGGTGCGGCGCAAGTCACGGCTGGCGCAGGATACTCTGGCCAATGCCACCGCCTACGCCAGCGAGCAGATCGGCGCGGTGCGCACCCTGCAGGCCTTCACCAACGAGAAGCTTGTAACCGGGTATTTTTCATCCGCCGTCGAAGCAGCGTTCGAAGCGGCGCGGGCCTCGATCTTTGCGCGCTCCTTTCTCACCTTCTTCGCCATCTTCATGATCTTTTCGTCGGTCGTGGCGGTGCTATGGTTCGGTTCGCGCGACGTGCTCGACGGCACGCTGTCGCCGGGCACGCTTGGCCAATTCCTGCTCTATTCGGTGTTCGCCGCCGGCGCGCTCGGCGCCCTGTCGGAAGTCTGGGGCGAACTGTCCCAGGCAGCGGGCGCCGCCGAACGGCTGACCGAGATCCTGGCCGAGAAACCCGCGATCCAGGCGCCCGCCGATCCGAAGCCGCTGCCGGCAAAGGCGAGAGGCGCGGTCAGCTTCGACGATGTCTCCTTCTCCTATCCGGCCCGGCCCGACCGCGCCGCCGTCCATGGCCTGAGTTTTCAGGTCAAACCCGGTGAGACGGTGGCGATCGTCGGGCCATCCGGCGCCGGCAAGAGCACGGTGTTTTCGCTGCTTCTGCGCTTCTACGATCCGGAGGCCGGCAGGATCGTCATCGACGGGATCGATCTGCGCGAGGCCGATCCGGCCGCGATCCGCGCGCGCATCGCCATCGTGCCGCAGGACGTCACCATTTTTGCGGCGAGCGCGCGCGACAATATCGGCTTTGGCCGGCCCGGTGCCAGCCAGGCCGAGATCGAGGCGGCGGCGAAGGACGCGCTTGCCGACGAGTTCATCCTGAAGCTCGAAAAAGGCTATGACAGCCAGGTCGGCGAGCGCGGCGTGACGCTGTCGGGCGGCCAGCGCCAGCGCGTGGCGATCGCCCGCGCGATTCTGCGCGATGCGCCGATCCTTCTGCTCGACGAGGCGACCTCGGCACTCGATGCCGAAAGCGAGACGCTGGTGCAGACGGCGCTTGACCGGCTGATGCAGGGCCGCACCACGATCGTCATCGCCCATCGGCTGGCAACCGTGCTGAAGGCCGATCGCATCCTGGTCATGGATGGCGGCCGCATCGTCGAGGAAGGCACGCATCAGAGCCTGGTCGCCAAGGGCGGCATCTATGCGCGGCTGGCCAAGCTGCAGTTCGATACCGGTGCGAATGCTTTCAGGGGCGCGGCCGAGTAGCATCGCTACCGAGTCGGAGCCTGTTCCATCCCGATCTCATCAGGGTCGGGCTTCATCTTTCTTGTTTGACCGGGATTTTTTCCAAATCCGGCATCCGCTTTTCGGCATCATGGTCCGCCCGCGGCCGCCGGGATTCTTCAGCTACCAAAAGCTCGGCGTTTGCCGCGTCGATAGGCGATGAACAGGGGAACGCCGACAAGCAACGACAACAAAAGCATGCTGGCGACGGTCTGTCGCTGCTCCTTTGCCGGATCGCTGAGCTGCACATCCGCAGGCGGCTCTTCATAGGTAAAATCGTACTGCCAGCGAATTTGGTCTGCGACGTCATCGACGGTTTTCAGATAGTCGGCAATCGCCTTGGCCGGCACTTCGCTTGCCAGCGTCTGAAAGTTCCATTCAACTTGAAATTCGGTGGGCGTGTTGGACCAGGACGTCTTGAGAGACAGATAGGGCGTCACGACGTTTTTCATCGATTCGCCGGAAAACCTCGCCTTGAGGTTGCGCACGGCCACCTTGTGGCGGCGGTAGAACTGGGAGCCGAGGGAGACCGGCCCGGTTCGGTCGACGATTGTCGGGGTTGGAAGAGAGTTGTTGCCGAGATCGGCCGCGCGGATCGGGAAATCTTTTGCCAGATCGTTGGCCGCCAGCGCCTCCGCCGGCAAGCGATAACTTTCCTTCACGCTCACTATGTTGCCGTCGCGGCGATCCACGATTTCCGGCTTGGCGATGGTTTGGATGCCCGGATATTGCTTGTTGTAGTATTTCAGGTAGGCGTCCGACACCTCGCTCAGCGACCGGCTGGCGAAATTGCCGCGCATCCAATCGGCATCAGCGTCCTCATATGTCGAGAAGACCGTCAGTACCAGAGGATCGCCCGGTTTGCGCGGAAAGTCGAATTCCTCGGCGATCTGGATCGATGGGCTGGTGAGCACAGGGCTCGGCATCTTCTCCAACCCGCCGGTGCTGGAAAGCGGCAGCGCGAAACCGTAGTCCGGCTGTGCGAGATTGTGCGCCCTGCCGCCCTGAAGATAGTTCGTGGCGTCCAGCCAATATGTCTTTGCTCCGATCCTTGCCTTGACTATGGCATGGTCGAAATCGCGGAGCGCCGGCAGATGCTGGTCCAGGGCCCGTCCCTCGTCGAGATCGGCCAAGGCGACCTCGGCAGCAATGCCAAGTCGCACAAGCGACGAAACCAGCAGCAGGGCCTTGTCCTTGCAGTCACCGAACCCGCTCAGGATGACCGTCGCGGGATCACGCGGAACGTAGGAACCGGCACCCATCGACAGGCTTACATAACGGATCTGGTCCTGCACCAACCGCATTGCCTCGACCATTCGGTCCTCCGGCGCCGGATGCCGCAGAGCGATGTCGTCGAGCTTTGCGGCAAAAGCCGGGGGAAAAACGGTCGCTGGCTTGTAATAGGGCGCAACAGCATCGACCACGCTTTGCCAATTCGCGGTAGACGCGACATCGATGGAGCCCCAGCCTGGATAGGTCACGGGCAGGTTATCCTCGACATTGACCGGTTTCGGGTTTGGAATCTCCCATAGATAGGTGGTGTCCGGCCCAGTCGGGGAGATTGAGGGCTTAAGTCGGGTTCCCCTTGTCTTGATCTGGAGCGGCTGGCCCGAAGGCCAAATGATGCTTGTGCGGAGAAGCGCTACCGGCTCTTCCCATTCGGTGGAGAAATTCTTGAAGAAAAGGTCCTTGCCGACCAGCGGTGTTACTTCGTAGGTCGACCCGTAATCGACGATGTCGCCGGCACGCACGTCATCGATGTTGACATGTGCTGTCAGCCAGCCGTCGAAGACGCCTTTCTCGGCGTCTCTTTCCCTGCGGAAGATGTCGAATTCGACGCCTTCCAGCCGGTCCAAAACGGCACCATCGCGGATGATGTGAAGATGGTTGAGCGTGACCTTGTGCCGGGACGGATCGAACTGCAGATCGATACTCGCGCCACGATCCAGGCCGGGACGGTCGACGATTTTATAGACGGTGCGCGAGTATTCGACATAGCCGCCGGCGCGATGCTTGATCTGGTCGTCCGAGAGCAGCCATGAAACGCCATTCTTGATTTGATCCGATCGGGCGGGATCGGCAGCCGGAATATCAAGCTGCTTTACCCAGCTTTCTGCCGGACCCTTGAAAACCATGTCGTCGGACATGGCCGGAGAACTCAGACCGATCAATAAGATGAAAAATACCAAGCGGGGCCAGAAAGACTTCACCCTATGAAAACTGTAACAGGCAGACATCTACGCTCGCCCAACTTGGAAGAACTCCTTTTTCAGAGGCTTTCCCACCAAAGTAAAGGCCAGTTTCGCGGATTTCTGCGGTCACCGCGGCAAGAGCCGGGAATAGACGGAGCGGCTCACTTCCCGTACCGCTTCTTCAGGTGATCGGTGAAATGCGCGGCATTGAGCTTTTCGCCGGTGGCGCGTTCGAGCAGTTCCGGCGTCGACCAGCGCGAGCCTTGCGACCAGATCCTTTTGCGGCGCCAGTCGTTGATCGCGGCGAAATCGCCCTTGGCGAGGTCTTCGTCGGCTGAAGGATGATCTCTGGTCAGCGCCGCCCATTGCTGCGCCGCCATCATGGCGCCGAGCGTGTAGGAGGGGAAATAGCCGAAGGCGGCACCCGGCCAGTGGACGTCCTGCATCGGACCATCAGCCGGATTGTCTGATGTCGACAGCCCGAGATAATCGCGCATCTTGGCATCCCAGGCCTCGGGCAGGTCGGCTGATTCCAGCCGTCCCGAGACAAGCTCCTGCTCCAGCTCGTAGCGCAGGATGACGTGCAGCGGATAGGTGACCTCGTCGGCATCGACACGGATCAGGCCGCGCTCGACCCGGTGCACATGCAGCAGGATGTCGTCGATCGTCCACCTCTCGCCAAGGTGTCTTTCGACCACCGGCAGCGCCCAGCGCCAGAATTCTGGATTGCGGCCGATCTGCTTTTCGACGAACAGGCTCTGGCTTTCATGCACCGCCATGCCGCGCGCTTTGCCGAGCGGCCAGTGCGCCCATGCCTTCGGCAGGTTCTGCTCGTACAGCGCATGGCCGGTCTCGTGCAGCACGCCCATCAGCGCCGACAGGAAATCCGAGGTCTTGTAGCGCGTGGTGATGCGCACGTCGCTCGGCACCCCGCCGCAGAACGGATGGTGCGAAACCGACAGCGAGCCGTGGGTGAGGTCGAAGCCGACTGCCGCCATCATGGCGAGGCCGAGCTCGCGCTGCTTGTCCAAGGGGTAGCTGCCGGAAAGTGGCTTCAGCGGATGTTTCGCCAGCCGCTCTTCCTGCACGGCCAGTGCCTCCGGTACGAAGCCTTTCAGGAAGGCCTTCAACTCGGCAAACACAGGCGTGATGTCGGCGGTGCGATTGCCCGGGTCATATTGCTCCATCAGCGCGTCGTAAGGCTCGAGCCCGAGCACCTCGGCGCGAAGTGCCGCCTCCTCGCGGACCAGCGCCACGACGCCTTCCAGCGCCGGCAGGAAGCCGGCCCAGTCGTTCTTGGCGCGCAGATCGCGCCAGAGCTGCTCGGAGCGCATGCGCGCGGTCGTCTGGCGCTCGACGAACTCGACCGGCAGGCAGGTCAGGTTGGTGTATTGCCGGCGGAATTCCCTGACCGCGGCTTGCTGCTCTTCATTCAGCGCTTCCTGCTCGGCCGCCGCGATCCAATCGGCAATCTCCGGTGCAGTCGCCCGGGCATGGTGCATGCCGGCAAGCGCCGACATTGCCTCCGCGCGCTTCTCGCCGCCGCCGACCGCCATATGGGTCGCTTCATCGGCGCCGAGGATGGCGAGGGCGTGTTCCAGTGCTTCGAGCTTGTGGCCGAGGTCGTCGAGTTTTTGAAAGGACATTGTGGGTTCCGCTGATTTGACGGCGAGAAAAGATATCAATGCAAAACTGTTGGCAACCCCGAAAGCCGCCCGCGACCGACGCGTTGAATGCCGGCCGCAACGGCCGGTTTCCAGTTCAAAGCCTTCGTCCGGGTCTGCGTCGCCGGGGCCCGCCATTTTAGGGGCGGGGCCGGGGGGCCGGAAGTACTCTGTTTGCGCACACGGTCGGGGGGGGTGGGGGGGGATTGGGACGGGGTGGGGGTGGCCCTAAGTTACCG
>NZ_JAMYRR010000014.1:0-190509 GCF_040321535.1 Mesorhizobium sp. M0340
AAGTGATCTCGCACACGCTGGCGCATTATGTCGATTTCGTCGGTGGCGCCTCGAAGCCGCTCGCTCTGCCGTTCGATTTCGCCAAGATCGACCGGCTGGCGATCTCGGCCTGCGGCACTGCCTATCTCGCCGGCCTGATCAGCAAATACTGGTTCGAGCGCTATGCGCGGCTGCCGGTCGACATCGATGTCGCTTCGGAATTCCGCTACCGCGAGATGCCGCTGTCGAAGACAGACGCCGCCTTCTTCATCTCGCAATCGGGCGAGACCGCCGACACGTTGGCCTCGCTGCGCTATTGCCGCAAGGCGGGCATGAAGATCGGCGCGGTCGTCAATGTCCGCGAATCGACCATGGCGCGCGAGTCCGACGTCATCCTGCCGACGCTGGCCGGGCCGGAGATCGGTGTCGCCTCGACCAAGGCCTTCACCTGTCAATTGTCGGTGCTGGCCTCGCTTGCCGTGCGGGCCGGCGTGGCGCGCGGAACGATCTCGCGGGAGCAGGAAACGACGCTGGTACGTCAACTGTCGGAAGCGCCGCGCTATGCCAACCAGGTCTTGAAGCTCGACGGGCAGATCGAAAAGGTCGCACGCGACCTCGCTCACTATAAGAATGTGCTCTATCTCGGCCGCGACACCAATTTCCCGCTGGCCATGGAAGGCGCGCTGAAGCTCAAGGAAATCTCCTATATCCATGCCGAGGGCTACGCCGCCGGTGAGCTGAAGCACGGGCCGATCGCGCTGATCGACGAGAACATGCCCGTCATCGTCATCGCACCGCATGACCGCATCTTCGAAAAGACCGTGTCGAACATGCAGGAGGTGGCCGCGCGCGGCGGCAAGATCATCCTGATCACTGACGGCAAGGGCGCGGCGCACGCTACGGTGAAGACGATGGTGACGATCGTTTTGCCGGACGTGCCGGAAATCATCTCGCCGATCATCTACGCGCTGCCGATCCAGATGCTCGCCTACTTCACCGCCGTGTTCATGGGTACGGACGTCGACCAGCCTCGCAACCTGGCGAAATCGGTAACGGTGGAATAGTGTTGCCGACGTACTTGCGCACCGGTCGCTCGTTCGCTGATGTATGCTTCGCTTTCCAGAGCGTGATCTGCCATCGAGGCGGCTTGTGAACGCCGGCGCGGGTGGAAGACGGTCCGGAACGCATACCGTCTAAGCTGCCAAGCTCGATCGTCACCATCGTCACCGTGCAGTTTTCTCTTGTGCGATCGTGGATTTCGCTGGTCATTGCGGCGCTAGTAGCCGCGCCTTACGACTTCCACGCAGCGCAGCTCTGGCACGAACCTGGAGGGCAGAAATCCTTACGACCAGAAAGCTGACGCGATGAATGTCGGCATATTGTCCCATTCTCGAAAACATTGGGCCCAGTGACCCGCCCGGTAATTTCCGCCATCTGAAGCGATGAACGACGGACTCATGAAGAGAACGTTTACAGACGAGCAGAAGAGCAGATCATCTGCGTGAGCACGAGATGGGGACAAAGGCGAGCGACCTGGCCCGCAAGCGTGGGATCTCCGAGGCGACGCGGTATAACTGAAGGGCGAATTATGGCGGGATGAACCTCTCCGATTCCAAACGGAGCGCTCGACGGTGTTGCTGTCGATCTCGATGCGGCCGTCTTCGAGGAAGCGCGAGAGGCCTTCCCAGCGTGAGAGCGTATAGCGGATTGCCTCTGCGAGCTTGGTCTTCTGACTGATCAGGCCGAGCTTCTCACGCAGCCATGGGTCGAGTACCGCGATGATTGGAGTACTCTTTTCCTGACGCGCAGCGCGGCGCTCGTCGGCCGATCGGCCACGGATGCTGTCCTCGATTTTGTAGAGTTCAGCGATCCGTCTGAGCATCTCGCTGGCGATCGGCGCGGGACCGGCTGCCGCCAGTTCATAGAAGCGCCGGCGCACATGTGCCCAGCAGAAGGCGAGCGTCACGCCGCTCTTCTCGGCCAGCACGCGATAGCCGCCATAACCGTCGACCTCAAGATTCCGCCAAATCCTGCGAGATGAGCGATCGGCCGCTCGGCCTTTCGGTCCGGCGCATAGACATAGGCGACGCCCGGCGGGTCGCTCCCCTCCCATGGTCGGTCATCGCGGGCATAGGCCCAGAGCTGCCCAGTCTTGGTCTTGCCGCGGCCGGGATCGAGCACCGGCGCCGTGGTCTCGTCAGCGAAGAGTTTTGGTGAGGTCTTCAGCTTGCCAAGCAGCCGCTCATGCACCGGACGCAGGCGGCGCGGCCGACCCAGTCGGCGAGCGTGGAGCGATCGAGATTGATGCCTTGCCGGGCATAGATCTGCGCCTGACGATAGAGCGGCAAGTGATCGGCGTATTTGGAGACCAGCACCTGGGCGACCGTTGCCTCGGTCGGAAGACCACCCTCGATCAGCCGGGCCGGCGCGGGAGCCTGAATGACCACATCCTCACAGGCGCGGCAGGCATATTTGGGCCGGCGCACGACGATCACACGCAACTGCGCCGGAACGATATCGAGCCGCTCGCTCACGTCTTCGCCGATCCGGTGCAGGTCATTGCGGCAGCACGGGCAGGCATGGTCCTCGATGTCGACCACCATCTCCACGCGCGGCAGATGGGATGGCAGCACGCCCCGGTTCGCTCGGCGCTTGGCGACGCGCGCCTGACGTTCGCCATGAGCGGTCTGTGCCTGCTCTTCGTCACCGGCGGCCTCGATCTGCTCGGCCTCTTCGAGCCCCAGCAGCAATTGATCCTCGGGGAGCGTCTCAGCACGACGGCCGAAGCGGTGGCGCTGCAATTCCTTGATGATCTGGATCAGCCGGGCGTTCTCGACGTCGCGCGCCAGGACCATCGCCTTGAGCGCATCCGGATCGTCGGGAAGCTGGTCCGCCGTCATCGCCATGACCGGATCAGACCATATTCGCCGACAGCCCGCGACAGCGGAATCCAGGCTGATTCACTTCGTCGCGGGTCAGCCGGCCTGGGCTGGAACACGGGTCCGGCGCGCCTCATGGACGCGCCGCCAGTCGAGACCTTCGAGCAGCGCCGAGAGCTGCGCGGCCGTCAGCCGCATCATGCCGTCATGCACCTTCGGCCAGCGGAACTCCCCATCCTCCAAACGCTTGGCATAGAGGCAGACGCCAGTGCCGTCCCAGAAGATCAGCTTGATCCGGTCCGTCCGCTTGGCGCGGAAGACGTAAACCGCCCCACTGAACGGATCGGCGCCCATCGTCTCGCGCACCAGCGCCGCCAGCCCCTCCGCACCCTTGCGGAAGTCGACTGGCTTTGTCGCCACCATGACCTTGACCGCACCCGTCGGCCCGATCACGTCGTTGCCTTAAGCGCGCGGATTACCGCAGCCACCGTCTTGGTATCGGCGCCACGGCCAACGCGCATGGCGACACCGTCGATCTCAAGCTCGATCACGCCGGCGTCGCGGACCGTCTTCTGCTTCCGTGGTCGTGCTGGGCGCTGCGCCACCGGTTCCGGCAAGGACGCTGCAACCACCGCAGGAACGAACAGAGATTCTGATGCCGTCGCCTCTGCCGAGGGCTGACGCGCAGCTCGGCGCCAGGCAAACAGTTGCTGCGGGGAAAGCGCATATCGGCGAGCTACAGCACAAACCGTCTCACCAGCCTCGTAGCTCTCCGCAACGATCCGCGCCTTCTCCTCCGGAGGCCACTCGCGTCGCCGGCCGGAGCCCGTGAACACCTCGAACCGGCGCACCGGCTCCAAATCGTTCGACTTAAGCGTAAACTCTGAAATCGTCATATGTCGAAGCCCTCAAAGGCTCCGAACATCGTCCTTCACGCCGATCCCCGAAAGGTGCCGTCGGAACATCGCTTACGCTCCCATAGAGCGGGGTATTGACTGAACCTCATGACCCAGCGGCAGGGGAATGCGGGCCTACTTTGTGCGCTGGCTGGACCACTGGGCCGTGACAGGTGAGGGAAATCCTCGATATCTGGCAACTTTCGTTCACTTAGGCCACTGATTTTTGTTGACCCTGTTAGTCGATGACGGCAGGGTGATCGAAATCGAACAAGCTTATCTCGCCCACCCAAGGTTGGCGCCTCGGGTATAGGCTTCCCTACTCGCGCTTGCTTTTGCCTTTTCCGACTGACCGGTTCGAACAGGCAGATGCGCTAGGCAAAACTCCATGAAACAATACCGAATATCCACCACCTCACTTGATTTTTTGCGCGGCATCGCAGCTGTGTACGTTGTCGTTAATCATACGCGAGGTGCGTTCTTCAGGGGCGGCGAGAAGGTGATCGCTGAGGCGACAACGGCGCATCTGGGAATCTATGACTACGTGGCCCTGTCCTTGCTTCAATTAACAAGTCTTGGCACCGAATTCGTAATTCTATTTTTTTGCGTCAGCGGTGTCTCGATGGCCCACTCTATCAGCAAGTCTACAAACGTAACTCAGTTTTACGCTAAGCGCATCATAAGAATCTGGCCGTCCTACGCGGCGGCCGTTGTGCTAGCCGGCATTGCCTGTTGGGTATTCACCGCAATATCGCCAACTAATACGTTCAGCAAGAATTGTATAGCAACGTTTTGCTCGGCTAGAGCAATTGGAGAAATGCTGATTTACGCCAAGACATCGACTAATCTAACGCCCCAATTCTGGTCCTTGCCATACGAAGTAATATTTTACGCATTTTGCCCAATTATTCTCCTTACGAGAAGACGAGTTGCCACGGTTCTAGTGTTGTCTGGAATTTTTAGCATCGTCGGAGGCTTGGTCTTCGGAATTGGACTGAACCCAAGCTCATCCATTTTTGTCAACTTTTTGGTCTGCGCCCTGTTCTGGTTTATGTGTGGAGCCGCAGCATACCATTTCATAGACAGGGTGCCGCCTCTTTCGCCGTACACGTTCTACTTAGTCTCGGTAACCGCCCTCGCAGCCGTATTTTGCCTGAAAAAGATGGTAGGTGGTTCGAATGCGTTCTCAAGTCTTGTCATGATCATGTTTGCAATAAACTGCGTTCGCAATATCCCTCCATCTCTCGCTTCAATGAAAATTCTAAATTGGGGATTTTTCAGCTATTCGATTTACATATTTCATTACATATTTATTGTCGCAATCTCGTTTGTCCTAAGCACTAGTTATGGCATCGAAAAATCTGACATTCACAACTATTTCGCTTGGCTTGCTGCTATCCCGCCGATCCTACTGGCATGCTGGATCCTGTACTATTGCGTGGAAAAGCATTGCAATGACTTTCTCTCCCGCCTTCGCTCATCGAAAGCGATTGGAAATCAGTTAACAGCCGCACCTTGAGCCGCCAGCCAGCTTCCGTTCCAGACCGTTGTCACCAAGCTGGTGAGTGCGCTGAGGCGGAACCGATCGTAGCGGGAGGATGCCTTGTCCGTTGTCAAGGCCGTCTTAAATCGCCGGACCGGCACCGCTTAAATCGGAACTGCAGAATGGCGCTTCCTGCTCATGCCATCATTTGGATCGCGTCGCCAGCCATGCAAGTGCCCGGTCTCTCACGCACTAGGGCCCTCCTACCAATACGGATTCTCATAGACAATTACATTCACTGGAGAACCGACCCACCAGGCGTAAGCGCCAAGCTGACCCCATCTGGCGCGGCTTGAGGTGATGAGCGAGAGATTGTGACACTGAAGCAAGGAGCCGAGGAGCTTACAGTGTCAATTTTATGTCTGCGCCGCAAGCGGTGTTTCCGGACCACCTTTCGGGAGTGGTCTCGATCTGTGAGGTTGCCGGTTCTGTAATAGGATCGGAGATCGACTTGTGTCTCTGGACTTGACCTTACGCTTGACCTGGAGCGGCAGCCTCGACGTTTCGAGGTGATCAACGGTGCTGGCGGCCGGCGTCAGTGGTCGGTGGATGACGAAGCGCGGATCATCGCGGAGACGCTGGAGCCGAACGCAATCATTTCCGAGGTCGCCCGCCGTTATGGCCTGAGGCCGCAGCAGGTGTTCGCCTGGCGTCGGGAAGCGCGCAAACAGGCCGCTTCGGTGCAGCAAGATTCTCCTGCCTTTGTGCCGGCGGTTGTGGCGGCGCCGACAACCGAACCCACAGGGCAGCGCCCAGCACGACCACGGAAGCAGAAGACGGTCCGCGACGCCGGCGTGATCGAGCTTGAGGTCGACGGTGTCGCCATGCGCGTTGGCCGTGGGCCGATGCCAAGACGGTGGCTGCTGTAATTCGCGCGCTGAAGGCAACAGCGTGATTGGCCCGACGGGCGCGGTCAAGGTCATGGTGGCGACGAAGCCGGTAGACTTCCGAAAGGGCGCGGAGGGATTGGCGGCGCTGGTGCGCGAGACGATGGGCGCCGATCCGTTCAGCGGGGCCGTCTACGTCTTCCGGGCGAAGCGGACGGACCGGATCAAGCTGATCGTCTGGGACGGACTGGCGTCTGCCTCTATGCCAAGCGTTTGGAGGACGGCGAGTTCCGCTGGCCGAAAGTGCATGACGGCATGGGCGGCTGACGGCCGCGCAGCTCTCGGCGCTGCTCGAAGGTCTCGACTGGCGGCGGGTGCATGAGGCGCGCCGGACCCGCGTTCCGGTTCAGGCGGGCTGACCCGCGACGAAGTGAATCAGTCTGGATTCCGCTGTCGCGGGCTGTCGGCGAATATGGTCTGATCCGCTCATGGCGATGACGCTGACCAGCTTCCCGACGATGCGGACGCGCTGAAGGCGATGGTCCTGGCACGCGACGTCGAGAATGCTCGCCTGATCCAGATCATCAAGGATTGCAGCGCCACCGCTTCGGTCGCCGCGCCGAGACGCTTCCCGAGGATCAGTTGCTGCTGGGGCTCGAAGAGGCCGAGCAGATCGAGGCGGCCGGCGAGGAAGAGGCCGAGGGGCCTCCGGACCAGCGACAGGCAAAGACTGCCAAACGCCGGGCCAACCGGGGTGTACTGCCGGCGAATCTTCCTCGTGTCGAGATGGTCGTCGACATCGAGGACCATGCCTGCCCGTGCTGCCGCAACGGCCTGCATGGATCGGTGATGTGAGCGAGCGGCTCGACATCGTTCCGGCGCAACTGCGTGTGATCGTCGTGCGCCGGCCCAAATATGCCTCACATGGGGGTTACATGGTCAAGTGTGATTTTCCTCCTTCGCAGTTTCGGTCCAAGGTTTGAGCCCGATCACGTGACACGGCCCGGTCGCCGGGCTTCATCCACCTCACATGCGGTCGCCGCTCCTGGCGACAGCACCAATATATCCCGCTTGCGGCGGGCGTTGGCTCAGGAAGACGAAACCATTCTGCCGATCGGCTCTGTTGAGGCCATGCATGTTTTCGGTTCGCCCACCTGGATCCGAAAGGCTGATCAGGCCTTTGCGGAATGGGAGGAAAAGGGTGGTGGAAGCGGTCATGCGGTTCTCATGAGCGCTCCCTCGATGATGACGCCGGCGGTCGCGTATTTCCACCGCGCCACCAGCAGCTTGCGGGCGAGCGCGACGATCATCGCCTTCTTGAGGCGGCCGCCGTTGCGCGCCACCCGTTCGCCAATGGCTGGCCAAACAGCGATATCGAGGCGCTCATGCCTTGGAACTACCAGCGCTAAACGGCATCAGCTACCCGCTTACCGCCAGGCAGCAGGCTGCCGATTGATCGAAGCAGAGTTAACGCACGCCCTTGGAGGTCTAAATGCCCGTTATCCTTGAAATCACGCGCCGCGCGCTGCTGCAAGTGGTGGCCGCCATATCGGGCCTTCCGGCTCAGTCTAAACTCGACAGTCCCTCGTATCTCGCGCACAACGGCAACCAGCGTTCTGCGGCTGTATGCAGTGATTCAGAAAGGTCATCGGGACGAACTAAGGCGGGCAGCATTGGCTATTTCGAAACTTTCGTCGGGATGTCTTTGGAAGTGGTGCCCACTTTGGTGAACGTGGTGGAACTGACTGGCTATTGGGCCGCCGGTGACGGTGGCGGCGCGACCTACACGAGAGCAGTGCGTGAACCGGAGCACGACGGGAAATTTCAATCTTGCGACGGAGCCTGGTGGGAGCTCAACTGCAATGAGGTGACCGCGCAAATGTTTGGCGCCGTCGAAAATGCGGAGGACGCTCACAAGCACATCCAAAGTTTCTTGAAATATACGTCTTTGGTCAGTTGTGGCAAGGCAAAGCTATTTGGAAACTTTTCTATTTCCAAAGGCCTTCACTTAGATGCTAACAAGACAACAAATTATGAATTTTCTGTGAATTTGCGTGCTTCTGCCCCAATCGACATTATGTTAAAGATAACAAATGGAATCAGGATGCGATTTGGTGGACGTATCGCAGTGTACGGACAACGATCTACGAGATATGAAGATAGCACTTGTCGAATAGGAATATACATATTTAATTGTGGTCGCGCACACTTTGGAGATCTTTACGCTCGTTATTTTACCCAGTGGGGCGTATTTCAATTTGGGCAAACCAAAACCGGAAGCAATAACTCTCTGGCGAGATTTGAGAGCGTCAGCTGCATAAACTGCGGCTCTTTCAAACGATTTCCCCTGAGCGGTCGCTTCAGGAACGCGAACGATCAAGGCAAGCCTGGCAGCTCGGCACAGAGAACAACACTGACCGTGGATACGCTGCCCCCGTCTGACTTTGAAGTACGCCAGCTGTGTTATCTGGTGATAGACAACCGTCTTTATCATATTGCGTCAACAGATTTTAGCGACTCTGACAGTCAGATTAGCATCTTTCCGTGGCTAGAGAGGTCCGACGGAACTTCTGGTGACTTCTACTATGTTTTTGGTGGAGCTCTGGCCACGGTGGGGAACGACAACAACGTCATAGATATCGGGCAACTTGATGCCTATGGCTGCGCTGTGGGGCTATGGGATGCAGGGCTATACGGCGTCGTCGCTAGAGGCGTCGTCACACAATCCTGTGGGATCGGACTTGTGATTGGTAGAACGCGGACAGGGTCTCACAAGAGCTCAAGCGTTGATGGGTTCTACTGTGAGGGTAATACACTCGACGTCGTGCAGCTCACTAACTCTGACGTAAACACTACAATCAATTGCACGTATGAAACCGACCTTAAAAAATGCATTAACATGTCTTCGCCGCGGATGAAAAACAATTTTCTTAAAGAAAACGGCTTTGCGTCCCTAGGTGTACTAAATGGTAAGCACTATTTTGGCGAGAAGGGAGGGGGGAATGCTGCGGACAATTACAAAAGTGCGAATATGGGGCCGGACATTAGCAATATATATTTGCGCGATGGCTGGACAATTTACCTTTCGGTTAACGTCGATGTGAACAGGTTGTTTGGATACGACGCATTTCCAATTTTTTTCATTGGCTCTGGAGCCAATCAACGCCCCACTGGAACTTTTGTTTTCAAACCCCCGTTAGGATGGAAGGTAAACGGAGACAAGTCGGCCGCGTTTTCGGGATTCTCCGGCCCTGTAACTTTTTTGGTAAAATATCATTTTTCGGACTCAAATATCCAGGTGAGTTTGGCAGCCGGCCGGGAGCTGTCTCCCTCAGTAACGGAGCTTTCTGAGGATACCAACAGCACGCTTTCTCCCTGGGTAACGTCGGAGACCGTTCTCCAAACGGCGATATTGTCAGCTGATCGGGTATTAACACTCTCAGATTTGAACGCTGTAGCCGGCAGAACGCGTTTTAAGATCAGTAGATTAGGCGCGGGGCAATTTGCTCTAAGTGTTGGAGGTTTGGTAGAGCTGTCCCGCAATTCTTGGTGTGAGGTTGTTTATGACGGATCGAAATATGTTTTGGTCGCATTAGGGAGGCTCTATGACGCAGGTATGGGTGCCGGCAAATAGGAATTCCCGTGTTGCCCATTCTGCTGTAGTTGGGATCATTTCGCTGAGAGCTGAGGAGCTTGCAGTGTCAATTTCTATGTCTGAACCTGTGCCTGATAGTACAAGGTTCCATGTCCTTGAGGCGGTCCCGAACCGGCTGGAGGCAAGCCCGCGGCGTCCGCGGCAGCGCTGGTCGGCGGAAGCGAAGTCGCGGCTGATCGAGGCGACACTGAAGCCGGGCGCGAATGTATCGGCCATCGCCAGACAAGGGGGGATGGTGCCAGCCCAGCTGTTCGGCTGGCGGAGAACGCGATCAAGAGCGGTGCGGTCACGCCGCAACGAGATGCGGATCGGCTTGGCTTTGTCGAGGTCACCCACGCCGCTCCTTCGACAGTGGAGATCTGTTTGGGCGGTGTGGTCATTCGGGCCGGCGCCGCCCTCGGCCTGGATCCTCAGAAGCGGAGCATCCGGGCCAGCATCTACACTGGGAACGGAAGCAAACGCGCCGACATCGTCCTTTACGCAGATCCTGCAGACCACCGTACTGGCCCCCCCCAGAGACGCCAATTGCACAGCCACAGGCCACGGGGCTCAAGGCAAAATGCAGGGGTCGCTTAGAGCTCGCGCGGAAAAATTCACTGCAACGGTGGTGCCGTCACCCCTGGTTCGGACACCTTAAACAGGTCTGAACTATTTGCACTTCGGATGAAATTAGGCCGCCTGCATCGATGGGATCTATTCGACACCCGATTGGTCCATGACGTTCCCAGCCCCAGAAGATATTTTTGCGGGCACTCCTACAATTGTGACGTTTGATGGAAATGATTTGTTTACCACTGCGTTGGCCCCAATTCTGCAACAATCGCCAATCTTGATCCCGCCGAAAATTTTTGCCCCTGGGGCTATGTAACAATTATGGCCGATCACAGGATATCCAGTCTTGGTCCCTCCAATATGGGCCCCCATGTGAATACGGCAATTCCGCCCAACAGTCGCCTTGTCTGTAACAACCAGCAGCCCGTAGTGGACAATTGCCAGGCCTGGCCCAAATACGTTTAGCGGTACAGTGAACCCTAAGCGTATAGCCAATCGCCTATACCAAATATATGGCAGAGCTCGCAAAAAAAAAGACACTCCCCGATTTTCGAGATACTCGTTCAGACGGAGCAAGACCGTAAATCTTACAATCGGATTAAGTGCAAACGCTCTCGCAGACGGGGCGATCTTCCGCATTCGAAAATCAGCGCGAATGTACGCCCTAAGTCGGTTCAATGTCCGGTTCGACGCTCGGGGGAGGAGCCTAGTTGTGCTGCTGAAAGGCATCGCGATTTAACGCATCAATATTGATCAGGTTCGGGTTATAGGCATTAACTTGATCAGCCAATTCAGCTCGGGAGCTGGCGCGAGGCACCATGATAAAACCGCTATCACGAAAAAATTCTTCCACAATGGCCTTTGTACGAAAAAACTCGTTACCAGTTCTGGCCCATTTGAAATCATGACAACTGATTGCTACGACTGCTGTTTGACGCACTGTTGTCGACATACCTGCAATGGCCAAGCGCTCGGCTCCCTCGATATTCATTTTCAGCAAGTCGATATGGTGGAGTGCATGTTCATCACAAATCTGGTCCAACGTCAGACCTTGCACAGGAATGCCTCCATTCTGAAGGATCGAGTTCCCTAAATGATGAGCTAAATCATTCTCAATCGAAACAATCTGGCGTTTGTCAGTGACAGCCACGTTAAGAACCACAGCGTGTCTAAAATCGTTCAATTCAACAGTTCGTCTTAGAAAGCCGCAGATTAAGGGGTGAGCTTCTATGGACACGACTCGACCCGAGGACCCAACTTGCTTGGCAAAATAAACTGTTTCGTCACCAAGTCCCGCTCCAACATCTACGATAGTGTCTCCAGGCTTCGGCGTATAAAGAAAACCCCACACGGGCAGGTTCGCCGCCTCGCGAAGGTGATAGCCGCGTAGGCGCGGCGTTGGCTCAACGGATGACACGCCCTCGAAGTGATGTTCCCAACCACCATTATTGTACGAGAGCCGGAGGACGCCGTCAGGAGACGATTTGGCCAAAATAGGCATCAAAGATGCGAGCACCCACCTCCACCCCGGCCGATCGAACTGAAAAGCTAGTTTTCTCACCTTACTAAGCTGCATGTCGAGGCTCACTCTTTGCATTCGTTTAGGAAAACCTTATCTAATCCAAATACTAGGAATCCAGCTGTCGCCAAGCTTGCAAAAGCTGCGATCATAGTTCCACTGGAATACGGTCGAAACGTCGCTTCCGTCTGGATTTGCAGGGCCTTTCGGAGCCGCCATTCGACAATTGGCTCCACTTCAATCAGCCCCCACTTTCGGAAGCGGGACCCCGCAACAGCGGTGCGAATGTAGAGCGGGCAATCCGACGATCATATGTTCCTCATCCCTTGTCGCGGTGTTCTTAATTCGGAACGCGCGCAAAATCTACACTGATCGGGGCGGACTAGCGGGAAACCGGAGGGCTCTCCCGAGCCGCAAGGACCGGATTAGTCGGTCGCACCACTCGCTGACTCTTGCCGGCCGTGGCATGGCGGGTGGAGAATGGGCTGGACAAAGTCGGGCGACTGGTCCCGTCGAGGCTAGAAACGGGCTCTGCCGCCCTAGACGATGTCAGGACATGGTGGCCGCGCCCGCACCTGGTTGGGGTGCCTGCTTTTGTCAGTTGCTGCAAAGAACTCCGGATCAGGAATCTGGCGCCCGCTATTGAAGCCCGCTGTAAGGGTCTGTAGAATGACGCATTGGCGCTCGCTATGGTGTGTTGAATCAACCACACCGAAACCAAAAATTATCTCGCATTTGCGATACGGGTTGGAATTGGCGCAAAAAGCTGTTAGGCGCTGATCCGGTAGCTTGGCGGTTGGTCGGGCCGCCAGGTAACGTGGGACAGAAGGATTGATGCGGATGAACCTAGTTGTGAAAAGTGCGTTGGCCGGAGTTGTTGTGTTGGCCGGCTTCGCCCCGGTGTCGTCTTTCGCGCAGGATGGGTCGTGCACCTGTGCAACCGCCTATCAGGGCGCAAGTCCAATTGGATCGATCGGGAACGTCAAGGGTGATGTGATGATCTCGCAGGTGGCTGGCTACGGCCCGGCACAAGCTGGGGGTGCGCTGGATTTTGGCAGTCGCGTTGTGGTTGGCCCGAAGGGGGCAGCTTCGGTTCATGTCGGTGGTTGCAATTTGAGCGTGCCGGCCAATTCGACCCTCGATATATCTCGCGTCGAGAATAAGATTTGCCTCAACGTTCTCGGTTCTGAGCAGACGGCCCAAACGGGTAACACCAATAACGATAACAATGACAAAACGCCCCTCTACATCTTTGGTGGTATGGCTGGTGCGGCTGCAATTCTTGCTGCAACGCAGGATGACGACAACGGCGTGAGCAGGTAGGCTGTTTGGTAAAGAGCAGCAACAGGCGCGTTAGGGCGCCTGTTGGATGTTTTTGCTGTTAACACGTATGCCTTCATCTGTCTGTCGTGCCGATGCCGTGGCTGACATTAAACGAGCCAATGATTGAGGGCATGATTTTCCGGCAGATTCGGTCGGGTAGCTACTGTTTCTTCTTATATTATCGCAGTGCCCACAACACGCAGGCTGTTCGGTCTGGTTCTCAAGCCGTGGGTAATGTGTAGATGTCCGAGGCAGGTCGGGATAATCACTGTGAAGTCCGCGGGACCCACCTCGGTACTTGTATCACGCCAAGATCCAAGACTATTGCTTCACCGATGCCGGCGTGTGTTACAGGCCTCGCGTGCTTGCAAGCGCAACAATCGAAATCGTCACCCCCGGTAGAAGGCGGAATCGGTGGGTAGCGCTGGATACTTATGGCGTGATGATCGGCCTTGGCCGTGCGGCACTTGCCTTTGCGCTGATCCTGTCGGGCGGCGCTGCACTGGTGACGCGGCGCTGAGCGTCGGACTTCATAAATGACCACTGCTCGGTCAACCACTGGCTGGAACATGGCATTTATCGCAGCACATGAACTTGACAAATTCGTCATTCGCCGTCGTGCGGACGGTGCGTTTGCGTGTATTGGGACTCATTTCGCTACATTGCTTTGTTGCAACGACAAACGCCAATGATCGATCTGCATTCTCATATTTTACCTGGCCTCGACGACGGCTCGCCCAGCCTTGCTGAATCGCTGGAAATGGCTCGTCTCGCGGTGGCCGATGGAACGACCCACATGGCGTGCACGCCACATGTCACCCCGGGCGTATACGAAAACGGGACGTCAAATATTGTTCGAGCCGTTCAAGGCTTGGACCAGGCACTGCGCCGCGCCGCTATACCGCTTGCCCTTTACGTCGGTGCCGATGTCCACGTAGCGCCGGATCTTCCAGAACAACTGGCTGCCGGCAGCGTGCCGACCTTGAACCAATCTCGGTATTTTTTGTTTGAGCCGCCGCATCATGTGTTACCGCCGCGGATGGAGGAGCTTGCACTGCGCCTCATAAACGCCGGTTTTATTCCTATTCTTACCCATCCTGAGCGTTTGACCTGGATCAAAACGAATTATGACGTTATCGAGAGGCTGAATGCGGTGGGCTGCCTTATTCAGCTTACGGCAGATTCGATTATTGGTGCTTTCGGACGCACAGCCCTTTATTATTCGGAAAAGCTGATTGACGAGGGCAGGGTGGATATTATCGCATCGGATACTCATAGCGCTACGCGCCGTCGTCCTGGGCTTTCGCAGGCGGTTGCCGCTGCTTCCAAGCGATGTGGGGAAGACGAGGCCCGCAATATGGTATTGAAACGTCCAGGTGAGATATTGGCGAACCGGCCCATCGAACCGGTCGGAAAAACACGTCCGAAGAAACCAAATACGGGCAACGCCGGCCGTTTTGGAGGGTTCGGCCGCTTGTTCAAAGGTGGGACAGCATGATGGGCCTTTTTTGTTTGGCAAGAAATCATGTAGGTGCGATTTTCGTATTGGTCGCGTCGCTGGCGACGTCGGCATGCACGAGCACCTCGTCGATGGCCCCTTCTTCATCGACTTCCGTGGATGCACTTCAATTGACATCATCGTCTTCGCCACTTTCGGGCGGCGGCGCTCTGCGGGTGGTGAAGGACCTGCCTGCGCCGCAAAACACACAGAACGGCAGCGAGCAGCCTTTATCTCCAAACGATGTGCTCGATGTAAATGTGTTTCAGGTCGATAATTTGAACAGAACGGTTCAAGTCGACTCGAGCGGTCAGATTTCTCTTCCGCTTATAGGCACTGTTACCGCAGGGGGGAAAACCGTCCGTCAGTTGGAGCAGGAGATAGAGACCGCCTATGGCGCCAAGTACCTGCAATCTCCCGACGTCACGGTCTTCGTCAAGGAATCTATCGGACAGCGCATAACCGTCGACGGCGAAGTCAACAAGGCCGGCATTTATCCAGTTGCGAGCAATTCTTCTCTCATCGACGCGATCGCGCTTGCTGGAGGGTTCAATACGGTTGGGGACGCAAAAAAAGTTTATGTCTATCGCAATATCGGCTCAAATACGCTGGTTGCTAATTACAACGTTGAGGAGATTCGAGCTGGCAAGAGCCGCAATCCACGCATCTATGGGGGCGACAAGATTGTGGTCTTCGCTTCGAAATCGAAAATCGCTATGAACAATCTCAAAGATGCTCTCGGTGTTGCTTCAAGTGCAGCTCGAATTGGCGTCCTGGTCCCATAAATGCTTTCGTTCAGTCAAACCTAGGATTATCTAGAGCTATGCTCGATCGCAACAGGCAGCATCAAATTGTGGCACCCGGACAGAGTCAAGCGTTGTCCGCGGACCTGTTTTACGATGGCGCGCAAAGCTATAGCCCTTACGGCCACGATGCTTCCGACCAGCGAGAGGGCTTTAGCCCGCTCAAGCTGCTCTTTTACATCGTCCAGTACCGTTGGCTAATTGCCATTATGGCCGCGGCGGGACTTGTCGCTGGCGTCGTCGTAACGATGATGCAAACGCCAAAATACCAAGCCACAACGCAATTGGAAGTTTTGGTGCCCTCGGCTAAGGTCTTTCAGGATATTGAGGTGGTTTCCGAAGACAGCGACGTACGAGCCTTTCTAACAGCGCGGGAGAAGCTCAAAAGCCGCGCATTGGCGCAGCGCGTTGTATTTCAGTTGGGTCTGAGCGAAAAGCCGGACTTCCTGTTCCCGACGTCGGACTTTTCAATTAGCAACATTTTCTATCGCGCATTCAAAATTTCTAAATCGCCCTCCATTCAGGAGAAAACTCCCGAACAACGAGAGGCGATTGCAATCGGGCGCGTTCTAAATGACCTCAGTGTCAATCTGGTGCCGAATACAAGCCTGTTATCCATCACCTTTACCGATCAGAAACCGAGATACGCGAGTGACGTCGCCAACCAGGTTGCACAGAGCTTTATTGACCAACGCCTCGACCAAACTAGCGAGACCTCGGACTTGGCGCGACAATTTATCCAAGAGCAGGTTCTGCAGGTTAAGGAAAAGCTTCAAAAGTCTGAAGAGGCGCTAGTCGCTTACGCCAAGGACGCCGGCATTACGGTAACGGGCGACGACAAATCGTTGATCGGGTCCAACATCGAGGCTCTGAACACTGCGCTTGCGACGGCGATCCAGGAAAGGCTAGACGCTGGACGGGTAGTGGATCAGATAGAGAAGGGTCGTGGCGCAAGTCTGGGTCCGGTGTTGGAAAGCGAAGGGCTGCAGAAGCTCAGCGATAAGCTAGCCGATTTAACCAGCCAATATCAGCAGAAGCTGGGCATACTGAAGCCCGGCTTTCCGGAAATGCAGCAGCTTCAATCACAGATTAAGGAACTGCAGCGGCTCTATAACAACGGCATCTTGGCCATAACGGATTCACTTCGGTTGAAGTACCAAGAGGCGCTAAACAAAGAAGCTGACCTTAAGGCCAAGCTTGCCGAGATGGAAAATCAGCAGGTGGTGTTCAATGACAAAAACATCAAGTACACTATCCTAAAGCGAGAAGTAGATTCGAACCGGTCACAATATGATAGTCTGATCGCCAAGCTGAATGAAGTTGGAGTTAGCTCGGAGCTAAAAACTCAGAGTGCAGCAATCGTCGATTTTGCGGCGCAACCGACTGCCCCCTATTCCCCGCGTCTGAGCATTAATGTTTCAGTTGCGTTGGCTCTTTTTCTGGCTTTAGGGGCCTCTGTTATTTATGTCATCGAGCTGTTGAATAATACGTTCACCAATCCGGAACAAATCGAAAAGGAATTAGGACTGCCGATTCTGGGCATTTTGCCGAACGTAGATGACCGGGAGTTTGTAGCCAGCATCGCCGATCAGAAATCTGGACTGTCGGAGGCTTATCGTTCGCTTCGGACGTCACTACAATTCTCCGGTGCGGAGGGCGCACCGCGGTCGTTGCTCGTTACGAGCTCAGAGCCATCGGAAGGCAAGTCGACTACCTCGTTCAAGCTTGGCCAGGATTTTGCCGCGCTCGGCGCAAGAGTCCTCATTGTCGATAGCGATCTGCGAAAGCCGAACCTTCATCGCCTGTGTGGGCTCGATAACACGATCGGCCTCAGCAATCTCTTGACAAACACAGTGCGCAGGGAGGATCTGGGAACCATTTTCAGGGCGACAAAGTACCCCAATATGACCGTTCTCACTTCCGGAACGATCCCCCCAAATCCCGCTGACCTGCTCTCATCCCCGAAGATGGCTCTGATTTTGACTAATCTTGGCAAACGGTTCGATCTGGTCATCATCGATGCGCCGCCTGTCGTTGGCCTCTCGGATGCCCCGATCCTGAGTCGGCTTGCCGAGGGTACATTGATGGTCATCTCTACTAATCAGGTGACGCGCAAATCAGCTAAGACAGCGCTGAAGCGCCTACGAGCTGCTGGCGCAAACGTGGTCGGAGCTGCAATGTCCAAATTTGCGGTGAATAAGTTCGATTATAACTATGCATACAAGTACATGAACTATCAGTACTACAGCTACGGCACGGATGCGAATACGCCAAAGATCGAGGGCAAAGTCGATGATCGAGCAAGCCAGCCCGCGTATGGAAAGTCTCCGGCGCTCAGTCGTCTGGTTCGTCGCATCCGTTCTAGTGTTGGCGGCTTCCTCGATCGGGCTAAGTCGATTTCTTGAAACCGAAACGCCTGCCGTTTCTCTTGCCCTCGATCCGATGAACGTTGATGCCCTGATAAGTGAACTCACCAGCGATCTGAACGATACGAACAATGCTCCCGATCTGGACAAGTTGCTTGTCGGGGCCCAAGGCGCGCTTCTTTTCAATCTGGGGGACGCACGTCTCTACAGTTTGATCGGAGAGATTAAGAGCCGGCAAGGCGAAAAACACGAAGCCTACCAGCTCTTCGATCACGCCCAAAAACTTTCGAAGACGGAGATCCACTCGCTGCAGAAATCGATCGGCCGTAATGTCGAAGCAGGTGACTTGTCGAAGGCCGTCGGTGAGATCGACATTCTGCTGCGCCGATGGCCAGATCAATTTTCGACGGTTGCCGACGGTATGCCGACAATCCTCTCAGACCCCGGCGGGTATAAGGCTGTATTGGCAGCCATTGTTGCGGAAGCCCCCTGGAGATCCACCCTGTTCGCCGCGCTTGGCAAGACCCGCGAAGGGCTCAATTCAGCAAATCGGCTTCTGCTCGATTTGACTGGTTCAAGCGCACCGCCGAAAGCGGGGGAACTGGCCACCGTGATTGCGGGCTATATCCGTCAGCGAGAATATGAGCCGGCATATCGGCTGTTTCTCTTCAGTCTTTCTGACGAGGAACGAAAATTGGGCGGGTATATTTTCAACGGCACCTTCGAACCCGGACCCGGCAGCAGGCCCTTCAATTGGCAAGTCCGCGATCAGTCAGGCTTAGAAGTTATATTTGCATCGTCTGGCCATGCAGTAGAGGGTGAGGGCGGGGCGACGGTGCGTTTCTTGAACACGCCGGTTAAGGAAGCAGCCCTTCAGCAGTACATCGCGTTGCCGCCAGGCGTATATAAGATTTCCCTGATTGCCTCTGCACGAAACTTGAAGCTTCCAAAGGAATTGTTCTGGTCGATCAGATGTGTTGATCCGGCGGGAGAAATCGCACGATTCAATATCTCTGAAGGCACCTATAATCGTCAGAATCTTAGCCAGGAATTTTCAGTCGGGCCAACGGCATGCCCTCTGCAGTTGCTACGGCTTCAGACTGCGGCAATTGCTGAGAGCTGGCGCTTTAGGTATGTAGGTACGTTGATAATGCACAAACTGAGCATTGAGAGAATTCCATCTTGAGCGATCGGCGGTCAGAATGGAATAAATACCTTCTCGGGTCAGTGTTGTTTTTATCGCTACTGATCGGCGGAGGCACTGCGGATGGCCTGTATACGGACACGCTGATCGAGATCGCGGCAATCGTTTCAGCGGCGGCCGTCTTTTCGCTTACTTCCGGGCAAAAGAGCCCTCGATCTGCTCTGTGGCTGCTGATCGGCGCCGTTGTGTTTGGGGTTTTGCAAATCGTCCCATTGCCGGCAGCGTTATTCCACGGCCTGCGGCCGGAGTTGCTACTTGGTGATCCTTGGCTTGGAGAAAGTCGTTTTGGGTTTATTAGCATTGGGATTGGCCGCACGATCGAATGTCTGCTTTTTCTCTTGTCGATAATGGCGTTTTTTTTGGCTGTTTTGCGTTTGCGAGTTGAACAGGTGACAGCGCTTCTCCCCTTTTTTTTTATCGGTGTCATCTGCAACGGTTTGGCGGGAGCAATTCAATATTCGCTCTCCGACGATGTCGCTATTGTCGGGCTGTTGCCTTTTACGATCAATGCCGGGCTTTTCGCCAACGTGAATCATTTTTCGGCGTTGCTTTTTGTGTCTATCCCGTTCGTCGTCTACTTTGGTCTGTTCCGCGGACATCTCTTGTCCGGATCGTTCGGCTTGATTGCGCTCTTGCTGCTTCTTTTGGCCGCCGGTTCCCGCGCCGGTGTTCTGATTGGGTTGACGATCACCGTATTGTCCGTGATCTTTCTCTCAGCCCGCTCGAGGGTGAGCGGGTTCAGCGTTCTTCTGATTTTTGTCGGGCTTTCGATCTACACGATGAGCGCCTGGACCAAGCTGGATTCACAGGCGCTCGACCCGGCTTTCGGACGAGGTGAATTTGCCCGAACCACAATCGAGGGAATCAAGGATAATTGGGCGACGGGTGTCGGATTCGGGAATTTCCAAAAGGCGTATCAGATATACGAAAGAGAGGGCATGATTTTCCGGGAGTATGTGAATCATGCCCACAATGAATACCTTGAAATTACCTTCGAAGGTGGAGTTCCGGCTATCCTGCTGATGGTAGGGTATTTCGTGTTGCTTCTGGCTGCGTTGGCTAGGGTTCGCCGTGACCCACTGCAGAAAGCAGCATTCCTTTCGGTTTCTTTTCTTCTCATTCATTCTCTGGTCGACTATCCGCTGCGGACCGCGGCGTTAGCGATGACCTTTGCCTATATGAACGCCATCATCTTCCACAAAGGGTTTGCGGAACGCTTGAGCCGCAAGAGCGAGATGATCGAGATCGATCACAACGGTGACAAGCTACTTGTCCCCATCGAAACTTCGTCCTAGCGACGTCGTCGCCACGGCTGACGTCGCCTGAACGAAGCGGACGGCGGTCAGGCGAGCCGTCTCCTGGCTCTCAGCTTCCCAGCCCAGGCAATGTTTTCCCGCCCCCTTTCAGGGGCAGCCGCTCGCCGGGCAGAAATTTCCCGATTTTGCCGGCTGTATGGAAAAGTCATTCCCGAACCATTCGGCGGCAGGCTTGTCTTGCATTGTTCTGGGCAGGAACGATCTGCTAGAAGGCCTGCACGAAAATAGATTATCCAGAAGTGCAGCTTGAACCGGGTGACTGAAGATCGCGCCCGTTACAGCCCTTCTGTGGATGGGTACGAAAGAACGCTCGCAGTCCATGAACATCGCACTTACGCACCTTCAGCGGCTTGAGGCCGAATCCATCCATATTTTTCGCGAGGTGGCCGCGGCCTTTGCCAAGCCGGTCATGCTCTATTCGGTCGGCAAGGATTCGTCCGTGCTCATGCACCTGGCGATGAAGGCATTCTATCCGGCCAAGCCGCCCTTTCCGTTTCTCCATGTCGACACGACCTGGAAATTCCGCGAGATGATCGCCTTTCGCGACCAGATGCAGCAAAAGCTCGGCTTCGACCTCCTGGTCCATGTCAATGAAGACGGCGTGCGCGACAACATCAACCCGTTCGACCATGGCTCCAACACCCACACGCATGTGATGAAGACGGTGGCGCTGCGGCAGGCGCTCGACAAATACGGGTTCGATGCAGCTTTCGGCGGTGCCCGCCGCGACGAGGAGAAGTCGCGGGCCAAGGAGCGCATCTTCTCGTTCCGCAACGCCCAGCATGCCTGGGATCCGAAGAACCAGCGGCCGGAGATGTGGAAGATTTTCAACACCCGCATCGCTGCCGGTGAATCGATCCGGGTGTTCCCGTTGTCGAACTGGACCGAGCTCGACATCTGGCAGTACATTCTCCAAGAAGCCATCCCGATCGTGCCGCTGTATCTGGCCAAGGAGCGGCCGGTCGTCGAACGTGATGGCATGCTTATCCTTAGGGATGATGAGCGCATGCAGCTGCGGCCCGGCGAAACAGTGGAGAACCGGATGGTGCGGTTCCGCACGCTCGGCTGCTATCCGCTGACCGGCGCGATCGACTCGGACGCCGACACTCTGGAGGCGATAGTCGGCGAAATGCTCACTGCGCGCACGTCCGAGCGGCAAGGTCGCCTGATCGACCGCGACGAAGCCGGCTCGATGGAAAAGAAGAAGCGCGAGGGGTATTTCTGAGTATGCGCCACATCATGGCCAAGAGCCTCGCCCCAACCGACGGCGTCCGCGAGTATCTGGCGGCACAGGAACGAAAGTCGCTGCTGCGGTTCCTGACCTGCGGCTCTGTCGATGACGGCAAGTCGACGCTGATCGGGCGCCTGCTTTCCGACACCAAGCAGATTTTCGAGGATCAGCTGGCCACGCTCGAGCGCGATTCACGCAAGCACGGCACCACCGGCGACGACGTCGACTTCGCGCTGCTGGTCGACGGCCTCGAGGCCGAGCGCGAGCAAGGCATCACTATCGACGTCGCCTATCGCTTCTTCGCCACGCCAAAGCGCAAGTTTATCGTCGCCGACACGCCTGGCCACGAACAATACACGCGTAACATGGCGACGGGTGCCTCGACGGCGGATCTCGCCATCGTGCTGATCGATGCCCGCCAGGGCGTACTGCGTCAGACCCGCCGACATTCGATCATTGCCTCGCTGCTTGGCATCCGCCACATCGTGCTCGCCGTCAATAAGATCGATCTTGTCGGCTTCGACGAAGCAGTTTTTGAACGGATCGTCGCTGATTACGGGCAGTTCTCACGTGAACTCGGCTTCCAGACGATCGTGCCCATTCCGATGTCGGCCCGTTATGGCGACAACGTTACCGGCCGTTCCGACAGGACGGACTGGTATTCCGGCCCGACGCTGATCGAACATCTCGAAACCGTCTCGGTTGACGAGGCCGCGGTCGAACTGCCGTTCCGGTTTCCCGTCCAATATGTGAACCGTCCCAATCTCGATTTCCGCGGTTTCGCCGGCACCATCGCCTCCGGCTCGGTTGCGCCGGGCGACGAGGTGGTCGTCGCCAAATCCGGCAAATCCTCCCGTGTCAGGCGCATCGTCTCGCATGGCGGCGACCTTCAACAGGCTGTCGCCGGCCAGGCCATCACCCTTGTCCTCGACGACGAGGTCGAGGTCTCTCGCGGCAATATGCTGGTTTCGCCGGCAGCGCGGCCGCAGGTCGCCGACCAGTTCGCCGCCAAGATCGTCTGGTTCGATGAACACGCGCTGCTGCCCGGCCGCTCCTACATCCTGCGCACCGAGACCGACCAGACCAGCGCCACCGTCACCGACCTGAAATACCGCGTCAACGTCAACGACTTTGCCCATGAAGCGGCCAAGTCGCTTGAAATGAACGAAGTCGGGATCTGCAACATCTCGACGCGGTCGCCGATCGCCTTCGATCCGTTTGCCGAAAACCGCACCACCGGCGCCTTCATCCTGATCGACCGCATCACCAATGCCACGGTCGGTGCCGGCATGATCCTGCATTCGCTGCGCCGCGCCGAAAACATCCACTGGCAGTCGCTCGATGTCGGCAAGCGCGCGCGTGCCGATATGAAGAACCAGCGGCCGGCGGTGTTCTGGTTCACCGGGCTTTCGGGTTCGGGCAAATCGACCATCGCCAATCTGTTCGAAAAGAAGCTCTTCGCCACCGGGCGCCACACCTACATTCTGGATGGCGACAACGTACGTCACGGCCTCAACCGCGATCTCGGTTTCACCGATGCCGATCGTGTCGAAAACATTCGCCGCGTCGCAGAAGTCGCGCGCCTGATGGCCGACGCCGGACTGATCGTCATAGTCTCGTTCATATCGCCGTTCAGCGCGGAGCGGCGCATGGCGCGCGAATTGATGGCCGACGGCGAATTCATCGAGGTCTTCGTCGACACACCCTTCGAGGAATGTGCCAGGCGCGATCCGAAGGGCCTTTATGCGCGGGCGTTGAACGGCGAAATCAAGAATTTCACCGGCGTCGATTCACCGTATGAGGTGCCGGAAAAACCCGAAATTCATCTCAAGACACTCGGCAAATCGGCCGAGGAGATGGTGGACGCCCTGGAACACTGGCTGGACGAGCGGGACATTGCCGAAGACCAATATGACAGCGGCGGCGGTATCTGACGACGAAGCAATGCTCGCCGTCTTCGAGCACCTTGCCTTGGCGGCGGGACGCGAGGTGATGCGCGTCTTTCGTGCCGGCTGTGCGGTCGACAGCAAGTTGGACAGTTCGCCGGTGACGGAGGCTGACCGCGAGAGCGAGAAGATTATTCTTGCCGGGCTGCGCGCCGCATTTCCCGAGATTCCGTGCGTGGCCGAGGAAGAAGCTTCGGCCGGCATCATGGCACCGGATCTCGGCGACGCCTTCTTCCTGATCGATCCTCTCGACGGCACCAAGGAGTTCGTCAACCGCAGGACCGATTTCACTGTCAACATCGCGCTGGTTCGCCATGGCGTGCCGGAGATCGGCGTTGTCTTCGCGCCTTGCACCGGCCGCTTCTTTTCCGGCCGGCCGGGCAAAGCGGAAGCTATCGAGATCAATGACTATGAGATCGTCGATCGCCAGTTGATTTCGGCGAGGGCCGGTATGGTGCCGCTGACCGTCGTTGCCAGCCGGTCCCACAACACGCCGGAAACCGACGCCTATATCCGCGCGCTTGGCGCGGCCGAAATCGTCTCAGTCGGCTCATCGCTGAAATTCTGCCTCCTCGCCGGCGCCGAGGCGGACGTCTATCCGCGCTTCGGCCGCACCATGGAATGGGACACTGCCGCGGGTGACGCGGTGCTACGCGCTGCCGGCGGCATGACGCGCACGCTGGATGGTGCGCCGCTCGCCTACGGCAAGCGCAACCAGAGCGACGACGAGGATTTCGCCAACCCGCATTTTATCGCCAGCGGCAAGGCTGCTGGGCCTGCCTAGACGATGACTGCGCAGTTCCCAGACCCGAACGAAAGTGCGAGTGTTACAAGTGAGTTATGGAAGCCACCTCAGACATTGCTCGAGATCTGTAAGCACACTGGGACGATCCCTATTCAGCCTGGCGTGGCCGATTCGCTTCGTGTCTGGTCGATGCTGCGGGGCCTTCACACGGTGTCTCCAAATTGCTCTATACCGATACACTTGAACGGCTATACGAGCGAGTGATGGCGTTCCACATCAAGAATCCCAAGACCGACGCGCTGGCCCGCCAGGTCGCCGCGCTTAAGAGGACTGGTCTGACGGGCGCCGTCCACGCCGCGCTGAAGCATGAGCTTGAGCGCGAACAGGCTAGACCGTCCCTGGTGGAAATCGGCCTCAGGTTCTGCCGTGATCTGCGAGCCCGGGGCAAGCCTGATCACGGTAGGCCCGCCGACAAGGCGTTTCGCGACAGCCTGTACGAGAATGACTGATGTTCATCGACGCCTCGTCCTGACGGCGCTGATGACCAAGAGGAGCGCGGACTCCTTGCACGCATGCAGCAGACCAGAAAGCGGCTGACGTCGCCACTTGCGGTATGGGAGGCTGCAATCGCGGTCGCGAGAGTCTTGGACTTGGCAATCAGCGAGGCGGCTGAGGCCGTCGAAAGCTATCTGTCATTGATGGAGATTGACGCTATCTGTCATTGATGGAGATTGACATGGTCGCGTTGCCACTGACACGGCTCGACTCGCGATTGATGCTTTCGATCGCTTCGGCAAGGGCCGGCACCCGGCGCGGCTGAATTTTGGTGACTGCTTCGCCTATGCTTGTGCCCGGCATTTTGACCAGCCATTAATGTTCAAAGGCGCCGACTTTCCGCAGACCGACATCGAGGCTGCGTGAGTGGCACAGTCTCGCGACGCAGGGCGCAAGCGTCGCTCACCGGCTTGTCGCGCTCCCCATTAGTACGACGGTTTAGCCGACTGTCACGAAACAATGCCAGGTTGCCCGTTCCACGGTCCAGATTGCATCACGGTTCAAGAACCTAAAATGCGGCGGGCTTGCTTCGGATGGATAAGGCCAGGAGCGCCTCCGAAAGTCGTTTCTTCGCCCGCTCGACCGCGTTCTCGTCGATTGCCTCAACATCAAGGAACAAGTCGAGGCCAGTCGTGTGCTCGCTGATGACCTGAGGGCGTTGTGCGAGTTCACCCAGGAGGCCCTCGACCTCGTAGGGGACAACCTCCCGGCTGATCCCCTTCATGGCAATCGGTGCTAATGGACGCGCCCGGACAAGGTCGCGCACGAGCGCGTAAGTCTCATAGCTGAGGCAGATGCCGCCGGGCTCGGCAATCGACTGCAGACGGGCCGCCAAGTTCGCCTCAGCTCCAATGATCGTGTAGTCCATCCGATCATCGGAACCGAAGTTCCCAACATTGCAATAGCCTGTGTTGATGCCCATGCGAGCTCGGAAGGGCCGTTCAACTCCGCGGTCATGCCACACTCTGTTCAACTGCTCCAGCCGACGCTGCATGTCGACAGCCATGCGCAAGCAGGCTCTCGCGTCTTCCTCGACACCTTGCGTCTCGGGGTCTCCGAAGAACACAAGAAGCGCGTCGCCGATGAACTTGTCGACGGTGCCGCCGTGTTTGAGCGCGATCGTTGACATCTCGGTGAAGTACTCGTTGAGGAGAAGCGTCAGGTCCTCGGGCTGGAGACGTTCCACGATCGCGGTGAAATCCTTGACGTCGGAGAAAAAGATCGTGAGCTTCTTGCGCTCGGTCGCGATGGTGACGTCCTTCTGGCCGCTGAAGATGCTTTTGTAAATTTGAGGCGAAAGGTATTTGGCGATCTTCAATGAGATCGCGGCCAGGAAGTCGTTTGCCTCCGAAAGCTCCTTGTTCATGCCTTGAATCAACGCGGACTGCCGACGCTGCAGGAGAATGAACGTCAGGCCCGCCGCCGCCGCGAAACCGAAATATAGAAGCAGATACTTGAAGGTCAGCACGTTCGCAGCAATAGGCTGATTGACTGATATCTCCTGGATCCCTCGGACATCCCCGACCTTCCAGTCCGTCTTGGGGCTATCCGGGTGTGAGTTATGGCAGGTCACGCAGACTTGTCCCATTATGACAGGGGCCGCGGCGCGGACCTGCCGGTCAAACAGTGAGCCCGAGACTTCGATGATTGGCTCCTTCGGGTTGGCGCGCAAAGCCAGGATTGCATCCCGCTCGAACGCATCGAGCTGGTGGGGCGCGCGACCTTTGAAAGGCAGATCCGAGACGAACCGATATTTGACCGAGCCGTCGTGAGCGCTGATGCGCTTGCCGAGTTCGATCGAGAGGGTTGCTGGAATAGGGATCGCACCTGGCACGTCCCGGTAGTTGTGCGTCGCAGTCACGGCGCCGTCTGCCTGCAACACGCGTCCCACGACGTCGCTGCCGTAGAATCCGCGCATTTCGTCGATGATCCGGCTGATTTCGCTGGCTTGCCTGCGCAGCATCCGTTCCGACAGGTCTCGGAGGTCGAGCCAGGCTGCAACGGGCAGACCGATAAGGCCGATGACCACTGCCGCCACCAGGAGCGGTCCCATGGTGCGCTGCTGACGCGCAATCTGTTCACCCAGTCCAGCCATTGTGCAAGCGCCCGGCCGTCTTAGTATGTGAACTATAGCTCATTCCCGGCACGGTACCAGAGTCAGTCTTGGCTCGATGAAAACACGTCAGCCCTGCAACGTCGGACCGACCTTGAGAGTTGGTGCTAAGCCCCGACGCTCACAGCGGATTTCGCTTTCTGGCGCTAGACGGCAGTGAATCAGTGAAGGGGATGTCGCGCATACGCTGGACGGTCAGCCGCTCGCCTGCAGCGCAACCGGAGCGACGACGAGGATTTCGCCAATCCGCATTTCATTGCCAGCGGCAAGGGCTGCCACGGCCGCTTAGCCACCATGATGAACTCGGATCCCATCCCGGCTCGTCTCCCCAAATCACGCCGTCGCGCATGCGACGCCTAGGTGAAACATTTATTTTCGGTCGAACCGTTGCGCGAGGAATAACCCTGCGGTGTGGATCGTGGCAGCGCTTTCGCGTGTTAAACTGCTTGCATGTAGATCGACACCGACAAGATCGACGATGCCGTTATGGGCCTGCTTTGGCTGACGCTGCATTGCGCCTGGAAGGGGTTGGATTGGAATGCCCTGGATCGCTTGCACCAGAAGGGGCTGATCGCGAATCCGGCAAACAAGGCGAAGTCAGTGGTTCTGACGGATGAAGGACTGCGGCGTGCTGAGGAGCTATTCCGAACCCTGTTCACTCGCCCGGCGCCCTGAGCCAGAGCGCTGGACGGGCGCCTGCGAGCTGATAGCGCACATGGCTGAAATTTTTCGACACCGGCGGCGCGCTGACCCCAGGCGGGACGGCGATGTTCTCGCCATGGCGGCCAGTCACCTACGCCAACGGGGGCATTTTGTCTGTCAAGGCAGTGGCAGATAACACCGCAGCCGCGACCCTCAAACGTCAACGGCATTGACGCGAAGTCCAGCCGCGAGCTGCTCTCCCGGCGAATCGGGCGTCCAACGCGCTGAGTTGCAGCCAGCAGCGGGTCTGTGCCGCCGCTGACACATGGGATGTTAGTGGGGCAGATTGCCACTCGCGATGCGAAATCTCTATGGCTGCGGATTTCCGAAGGCAGGTTTCTCAAGCACGAGCACATGACTACCAAGGGGCGATGTGTGAGTGCTCTTGACCTGGAACCCCTCGTCAGAAAGCGTTTCGATGAATTCGCCATCCGTTCCAGGCGGAACGCGGGCAACGACGTTTGAGGTGCGCCTCACAATATTGGAAAGCACCCTTCGCGCCTTGCCTGGGCCGATGTTGCGCTGCATGTGCTGATAGACGGCCAGCAGCAGAACGATATCGTATTTCGGTAGAAGGATATTGCCGAGGCGCCGGCTGCCAAGATTCAGGCGATCGAACCGGGCATGTACCGGGGAGCCGCTCAACAACATCTTTGCAGTCTCGATATGCGGTTTGGCAATGTCGATCCCATGGATCGAACTGGGTTTCAGCTTGGATATCTCATAGGCGACAACACCCATATTGCAGCCAACATCGAGAATGGATTTTCCGGCGTAGTCGACCTTTGCGGAGAATAGCCCGTCAAGTCTGTCGTCCCACGTTCCTGCAAAACCCCTTTTGAATCTTGACCACCACAAATCATCAGCTCCTTTGGAAGAGCCCCCTTGAGCGCCTCCTACCACGAGAGAATTAACGGTCGATACCCTTTCAACTGGAATTGATCCCATTGACGAACCAAGGCAGGGACGTGTGCGGCGGCGTCACAAGCCCATCACCTTGAGTGCCGCGGGAACCGCGTAGCGGCTGCCGTCATAGCGCAGCCGGTAGGTCCGCTTCACAGGCTTGCCGGGATGGGACCGGCATTCGCCATTCTGGTCGGGGGAGGGATTGTCGGTAGTCGACCGCTCGACCGCAATGATGTCTCGATAGCCGTGGTGGCGCGCCGGGCTCATCGCCAGGCTGACCTGGCTGGAATGAAAGGATCCGGCGCAACTGGCATCGCTATCGCCGCCAGAGCCGGCCACCACGAGGCCGTCGAGCACCAAGCGCAGCGCATCGCTGGCGACGGCATAGAGCCGCAGGTCGGTTTCAGTGAAGGGAGTAGCCTGCGAATGGTTTGCCATTTCGATGCGCAGGCCGAAGGCGGTGACCTCAGGGGCCAGTGCATAGCGGCCGGTGTCGAATTCCACCTTACGGATCGCGATGGCGTCATCGGTCATCAGTCCAGGCTGGAGCAGGCGCTGGCGCACCCGCAGGCTCTTTCTATCGACCACCAGTAGCTCGATGTCGCCGACATGCAGGTGGTCGCCGTTAGCACTGTCGATCAGCGGTACCGCGACCAAAAGCAGGTCGTCATGAGCCGGCCAGATCTTGCAGACCAGGCCGAATGGCGCATCGCTGGCCGGGAGCGTTGAGGCGATGCTCGTATGGGGTACAAGCGTGAACGAGGTGCCGTCGGCGCTCTTTTGGGCCTTGGGATAGGCCTGCCGCACTAGGGCGGCGGCATCGCCGCAATCGCCGGCCGTTGCCCGGGCGGGCGACAGGCTGGCGAGGGCGGCGCCGAGCAACAGAACAGGCAACACTATTCGCATGGAGTTCTCGCGTCGCAGGGCCGGGTTCGGCCAGGCCCTTCTATGCGAGATTGGTGGCGGCGCACAGTGTGTAGGCAAGTGACGGCTAGCTCCACCCGCTGCGTCAGGACCATAGGTATCCTGGAACGTTTAAAGTCCGAGCTCGCTTAGGGACGGTGATCATGAGAACGCCGCCCGAGCGGCCAATTTTTGCCAATGCTGTTCGAGCTACCTGAAACAGATACTGACAAAGTGATCTCGATTGCCTTGTCGCGCTCCGATTAGATAAAGAAGCGCTCCGACAAGAAACCGCTCCAAAACCGGACCTCGCCGATCCGTCAAGCGCACCTTCTAGGGAGTACATTCCAAAATTAACTCGGCATGACCTCCGTTTCTGGCCCCTGAGCCGGGCGCGTTGGCTGTCGCGCGGTATTGAAGCAGAACCAATGCCGCGCCTGCTTCGGCTTTCCGAAACCCCAGCCTGACTTTCCTTGAGACTTGGCAGCACGGCGCGTTCAATCGCAACCGTGCTGCCTTCAATGTGCAGCCAGTCCAATCATCCGGTGAGCTTGTAAACGCCGGCAGCCTTTTTGGCAGCTGCGAGCACCGCATTCATGTCGAGTTCTTCGAGGACAACGAGGTCCTTTATCCAGCCGTTTGACCGCACCGCCAGTGCTAGGTCCATCCCATCGGCCTGGTCCGGAACCTCAGCATTGATGACAATATCATAGGCGCCGCGAGTAAACATCAAACGGGACACCTTGCCACCAACGCTTTCCAAAACCGCCTTGATTGCAGCTTCTCGGTCTGAGCCTTGTATCAGTCCCTTGTAGGCATGGGGCGGATAGTTTCCCAGGATCGTCACTTTCATGGGTATTCCTCCCGATCTTGTACTGGTTTCGTTATTGATCGTTTGACCAACACGGGGCAACAGTTGGGTCAGCCGTAGCCCTGCATCGCAACGCTCTTGCTCGTATCCAAAGCTGGCAGCGGGAAAGGTTCGACGTGCCCTGCGGTCTTGTCCAAATATTGCATCAGGGCCGTCACGAGGTGGTAGAAAATGCTCGCGGGAACCTCCGTTGCTAGTGACCTTCCGCGCTCGTCAATCCGGTCGATCCACAAGCCAAGCGGTGCGGGATCGATATGCCATTTGAAGAGGCGGGCGACACGAGCTTCGATCTCGGGTTTCAGATCAGGCCCGCCGATGCCGTCCAGGGCGACGGCCGCTTTGACGGCTTCGCATTGCGGCCAGCTGCGGGAGAGCCGGTCGAAGGGAATTCCCTGCCGCGACACGGCTGCATAAGCCAAGCCTGTGGCCCGGTTCAATCCGCTGGCGATCGCCGACGAATAGAGCTTCCTGGCGTAGGCTGCCAAGTCTTTCTGCCCGCTTGCCCGCGCGAACTCGACGAGGAGCGAAGCCCATTCGAAATGGTGCCCTGGTTCGGTCCACTGCCCCTCGTCTCCCGGCAACGGTAGCCAGTCGACGTCGAAATGTTCCCCAAGCGTCCAGCTCTCCTGGTCGAAGAAATGGCACCGGAAGAGATCGACGACGCGTGCCGCCCGACGGAGATATGCACGCTCGCCGGTGACGCCATGCCAGGCAAGGAAGGATTCCAGCATGTGCATGTGCGGGTTCGAGAACCGCACCCCCTTCCAGCCGGGGGTCTCGAGGAAGCCGTTCAGGCTGACGTCCTCGAGATGGGTGTCGATGAAATTGAACGTCTCTTGTGCCAGCTGCAGGGCATCCTGATGGCCGCATCGGTGAGCATGGGCAAGCGCCAGGAGCACGCAGGAATGGTCGTAGGCGTCCTCCGTCGGGTCAGCCACGCTGCCGTCGGAATTAAGGGTGCGCACCCAGCCACCGCGATTGGTGCGGCCGTGTCTTGCGATGAACTCGATGCCATGGTCGATGAGCTTGTCGGCCGGTCCAACCCAGCCGCGTTCTTTGGCCACCGCGAACGCGTAAATCTGGCGAGCCATCGTGCGCATGCGCTTGGGTTTGCCCAGCGGCCTTGCATCGAAACCGAGCGCCTCGTGGAAGCCGCCATACGTATCGTCGACACCTGCAGTGGACCACAACGGCAGGGTTTCGTTGAAGAGCCAATGTTCGACCCGCTTGCGCCATGATCCGCTGATGATGACCCGGTCGTCCGACCCCGTGAACTTCGTTTCAAGGCGTCCGCTCTTCTCGAGTTGTTCGACGACCTTCTTCACGTTCTGGCTGTGGCTGACAGGCGCGACGAATACCGCGTCCGGTGTCGTCACCACCGCCACATGCTTCATTCCAATGACTGTCAGCAGTCTGCCCTGGCTCCGGAGATAGGAGTTGCCGCAATCCATGGCGACAACGTCCCCCACTACGACATTGCCGTCGCGGTCCGTCGGGCTGGCTTCGAGCAGCGATTGCCAGGATCCAAGGTCGTTCCAGCGGAAGGAAGCCGTAACCATCGCAATATTGCGTGCATGCTCCATGACTGCGTAGTCGATCGACGTTGACGGGACAGCCGAATAGAAGCCCTGGGGCAGGTAGATGCCCAAGACGTCGGTCCGTGCAGCCTTATAGGCCCGTTTCGCGGTGTCCCAGATGTCTGGCCGGAAGTCGAGAAATGCCTTTCGCATCGTGTCGGCACGAAACAGGAAGATGCCGGCGTTCCAGTAGAATCTTCCCGAAGCCACATATTCGCGGGCCGTCTCGGCATTGGGCTTTTCGACAAAGTGTGAAACGGTGGCCACTCTGTCACCAGTTGCCGCAATCTCGATGTAACCGTACCCGGTTTCGGGATGGGTCGGCTTGATGCCGAATACGACAGTGCTTCCTGAATCGGCGGCAGGGATGCCCGCCTCGACGGTTTCCCAGAATTGCGTTTCGGTCGATATATGATGGTCGGAGGGGACCACGAGCACAAGCGCGTCCCCGCCATATTCGGAGATCGTGTGCAAGGTGGCTATGGCCACCGCAGCGGCGGTATTGCGGCCGACGGGTTCGAAAATCGGGCTGCCGCCGTTCAGGCCGAGCGGACCGATGTCCGAGATAACGCGGTCGGCATGCCGTTCGGAGGCTATCAGATAGATCGGCGTCTCGCCGTCCGACCGCGCCTTGAGGCGTCGGACAGTCTTCGCGAGCATGGAGCCGTCGCCGGAAAGGTCGTGAAATTGCTTGGGATTGTCTTCGCGCGACAGCGGCCACAGCCGTGACCCGATGCCCCCGCTCATGACAAAACTTACGATCCGCCCCCGCATGGTCCAGTCCTCTCAAAATGTCTGGTTGTAAGCTCCGACCTCTGATTGCGGCGCCGCACGGCATCGAGAGCCCCGAACATCTCGCGACGTCGCTTCCGGCGAAACTGGCCTCCCACGACGACAATTTCCGGCTTGTTCAACAAGCCCCTGACCAGAGTCCACGTGCCGTCTGGGTAACGACACGCCCCCATTCACGGGGACGAGATTGGCCGGCGCCTGGCCGGCGAACTCGATCCCGTCTTGCGTGAATTCCTCGGCAACTATCGCGACAACGCCGTATTTTACCTCGTCTGGGGAGTGGGGCGACATTGTCCGGATGCTGAAGGTCCGCGGCAGATCGCGGTAAAGGTCCGCGAGTGTCTTGCCCAAGCTGCAGTCGGGCATCTCGCAAACGGCTATCGCCGTGGACAGCCGTCGACCTAGCCGCGCCCGATCGGCGGCTTGAGGGAGAAATGCCCCGACTTGTCGAAGCCAGCTATGGCATCGACGAGTTTGGCAACGCGCCCCTTGATGGCGGCTACGGAAGTAGTGACCAGTGCTGGTGTAGGAAACTTCACCTATTCGGCCGATCAAGGTGCGAAGCTCCATGCCCATCGCATGCACGCCCACTAGGTTGAGTTCGGGCTTTTTCTCCCGGTCTGGATGGCCGAACCACCTGCGCGCGTTGTAGTCCCGAAAGTCAGTGGCTTTGATGAGAGCACTGCTTTCAAAGACGAATGTGTTCGGCCTAGCTTGGCCGAGTATGTCCAGAGGCACGGTTTTGATCCGCTATTGCGCGCACAGTTCTAGCACGCAGCCCGGCGCAGGCCTCTTCAGGAATTGGAGTAGTCCTAAAACGCTGGTTGGCGCCGCCTGATCCAATAGGAGTATGCCCGCCGAGGCCGAAAGAAGGTCTAATGCAAGCATGCCATTTGCATTCGCCAAGATGCGTCTGCTCGGGCGCCAACAACAAGGATGGTGCAAGATGCCGCTGACCGCATTCAGGTTTCCCTTCCCGACAATGTCGAAGAAAGGTGTTTGGACTTTGGCCGCCTGGCTCAGCTTTTTAAAGACATTCTGGTGGAGAGCTATTCGCCGAACTCCGCCCGTCCGGAGAAAGGATGATGGACTGTGCCGCGTTCGTATTGAAGGGCGATAGGAACACGGCGAAACCCCGACCGCATGTACACGACCATCAACGCCCTCACGCGGAACGGTCCGCGGACGGCAGGTCAGCAGGTGTCATTCGTCGACAGGACGAGAGTTTTTCGGGCCGATATCTACGACTATGATCTCCGGCGACACGCCGAAGCGCACCGGCAGCCACGATACGCCCAAGCCCCCGGATACGATCATGTGCCGCCCACCCTCGACGACATGCCCATAGGCGAAGCGCTGTCCGTAGGCTGAATTGCTGATGAGGGGGCCGATGAATGGCAAGCGCACCTGTCCGCCATGTGTATGGCCGCATAACGTCAGGCAGACACGGTCAGGGACAGTAATGAAGATGTCCGGTTCATGCGCAAGGAGCAATATCGGATTGCCGTCGTCGGGTATTGCGGCCATTGTTCCAGGCAGATCGTCGACGCCCTTGTACACGCCGCGAGAAAACTGCATGGCCCACTGGTCGCCAAGACCCGCGAGCCAGAATGCTGGGCCATCCTGCTGACGGATAAGCGTGGCGGTGTTCTCGAGGACCGGAATGCCATTGTCGACCAGGGCTGCGCGGACGCTATCGACACCGTGCCACCAGTCGTGGTTGCCGAGAATGGCGTGGCAGCCGAGTGGCGCGGTAAGTTTCGAAAGTGAATTGCCCCAAACGGTGTCGGGGACGATCCCAGTGGCATAGCGCGGCGACACGCCCATCACATAGTCGCCAAGGAGAAGGATGATGTCGGGCTGCAGGCTATTCGAAACACCGACGATCTCGTCGATCCTGGAAACCGGCATCCAAGGCTCGCAGGCGTGGATGTCAGCGACCACGACGATGCGCAGGGGCTTGGCAGTCGTCGGCCAGCGAGGCGGAAGGAGCTTGTAGCGAGTGACACGCAGTCGAAACCGAGGCTCAATCTCGATGGCATAACTTGCCAGACCGAAAGCCGCGAGGGACACGGCGCCAAAGAGCTTCAGGAATGACCGCCGCGACGTCAGCACTTGTATTCCCCAGCAAAACGAGATCGGCTTAGAGATCGCCACGAATTCAGCTGCGGCAGCCTGAACCCCCTCAACCGCGTGAGAGCTTCCCAGGGTGAATAGTTTCCCAAATCGGCGTCACCTGCAAGCATTGGTCTTTATTGCGCAGGGGAGGGAGCTCGGGCTAGACTAGGACCCGTCAACTGCTCCGATTGGCCACTGATCTCGAGCAGATGGTGTAGTTCCATTACGGATGAATGCGTCGCCTTGGATGGCGAGCGCCTCCATCTCGGCATCGTTCACTTGATCGCTTTTTTCGTCGGTCACGGAATAGACCGTGCGCCCAACTTCGGGCCCGTTGGTTGTCGTGACTGCGATCAGCTCGACCGGGGCCACGCGATCGAGGCGGGCGCCGTCCGCGCAGGTTTGCGTGATGCGGCAGAACAGGGGCGTTCGATGTTGCTCCACGTCGACGTACCCGTCGGATGGTGATGCAATGTGGAGCGCGAGGTTTGTCTCGCGAGCGAGTTGTTGCAGTTCGACCTTCCACAACCGGATTTGGTCACCCGGCTTCGAGCCGACCGCTTTCCGCCTTTGACGTATCGCATGCTTCGGCTGCGCCTCAACAAGATTGCGGCGCTCTCGAGTTGAACCGGAGGGCAAACTTTCGTCGGCTGCAAACCGGCTTCTTACCGCTCTCGCAGTGTTTCCTGCTTGTATCGCATCAGTGGCGAGGGAAAGTAGCCGATGATGCTGCGCGTGCCAGTCTGGGATGTTCATTCGGAGCCGAAGCTTGGTAGCTCCAGTCTCCTCGGTTCGGTCCGAATGGACAACCTACAGAAAGCTCACAACTGGAGTCTGTTGTTCCATCCCGATGGTATCGGGATGGAACCCCATCTCTTTCAGAGCGGATTTTCTCCGAAACCGGGCTCCCGCCTTTTGCTCCGCCGACTTCGGTTCGGGATCATGGCTTCGAGGTCCTGTTTGTCCAGTCCTTGTTTGGCCAGGGCAGCCCGCGCTCCCTCAGGTCACATAGAATGAGGCTGCGGCGAGCGAGAGATGTGGGGAAAGGGTGGCGAACTGTATTTGAGATGCGCCGCCGGCCCCGTCACTGTCGAACGAGAGCGCCCCAGTTTCACTGTTGTAGATGATATGATCGGAACTGTCATGCGCGGCTGCACCAACAAAGAAGGCTTTGGATGGAAGCCCGCCCGGCTGAAGCCCGGCAAAAACGGTATCGCTGAGATGGAACGTGTCCTGGGAGCGTTTGAAGTCGGTGATCTTATCGACATTGCCGGCTCCAAGAGCAGTATTGAACGAGAAGGCATCGTGGCCTCCGTAACCGGTCAAGACATCGGCGCCGAGCCCGCCGTTGATGACATTGTTGCCGGCATTGCCCTGGATGGTCTGGGCGAACTCGTTGCCGGTGAGGGTCATCGCCTTCGTGTCGGACGGGTTGTTTGTGGCGAGATGCTCGATCTCCGAGCCGGCCGAAAGCGCATAGCTCACCGAGGCGATCACACTGTCGTTGCCGCCGCCCACTGCCTCAACCACTTTCTCGTTGGCATTGTCGACATAGTAAGTGTCGTTGCCGCCATAGCCGATCATCGTGTGGCCACTGGTTCCATGCAATACATCGGCGCCGCTGGTGCCGTACAAGGTGCCATCGCTGGTGCTGCCGGAAGTTGGGATAGACCCGGTCTCGGTCCCCGTCGTGCCAGTGGTTGGGGGAGTGACGTTCGCGCCCGTGACAGTGTCGCCGCTACCTGTTTTTTGATAGAGCTGCACCTCGTCGATCTGCATCTGCATTGACGATGGGGTCGAGCTGTCGAGAGCCGAATGCCATCCAGTCGCGTTCGAATTCGCGACCCCATTGTTCATCATCAATTCCATCGGTTCATCCGGGATCACTGCCTGTGCGCTGGTCACTTGCGCCATCTGCTTCCCGTCCAGATACCAGGTGATCGATTCACCGGGCACCCAGTTGATGCCGTACGTGTGGAAGCCCGCTGTGAGGTCGACGCCGCTGTCCACGACGCCACCGGTCGTCCCTGACGGCCCGTGGAGGTGCCAGGCGAAATTGTGGTCTGTGGGCCCCGAACCGGTAAATCCACCCTCCTGTATATCGATCTCGAAATTGTCGCCGCTGCTGCCCGCGCCTTGGCCGGGCATCATCCAGAGGCCGGGCCATGCGCCGTCGCCACTCGGCGCCTGCATGCTGATCTGAAGGTAACCGCCGTTGAATTCGAAGTTGCCGTAGCTGCTGACAGCGCCCGACGTGATCGGGAATGTTTGCTCCGTCCCCTGATTCATGCCGCTGATGGGCTGTTGGATCGCCGTGAGATCCAAGGTCCCGTTGCTCACGGACACTTGGCTCGGCATATCATAGTCGGCATTATATGGGCCGCCCGGCGTACTTCCTCCCGACCCGTTGGTATTCCATGGCCAACCGTTGGCGGCATTGCTGGTGATGTAGGTGTGCCAATTGCTGTCGAGCGCCGTACCGGAGAAGTCCTCCTCGTAGACCAAGTCGCTAGAGGCAAAGCCTGCAGGTGTGGAAAGTGCCATTCGGTGATCCTCTTTGAGGTGAAAACAGGGATTTCTACGGCCGCGCATCGCCGAGGCGCGCGACATGAGCATGCTCGCAGCTAGGCACCGCGAACGGATTTCAAAGTAGCGGAGATTTGGAAGTCCTCGCCCCAGACATATTGTCGAACGAGCTTAACGTTGAGCCCGCCATCGAAGGTGAGTTTTGTCAACGGGAATGCTCATCAGGCCCTCCTCCTTGAAACCATATACGGTGTCGCTGCCGACGCCCGCAGGGTGTTCAACGGTCCCAGCCGCAGCCGGATTGAAGTGAGCGCAACTCGTCCGGCGGACGTACCGCCGAGCTTGTCCTGTAGTATAAGCACCGTAGACCATCAGCTCATTGCGTTCTTTTGTTTTCATTCGACACGCGTAACTAAAGTAAAGTTCCGGTATTTCCATTAATAGCTTATTCACACACAGCTTTGTACTTGTGTGAATTGATCATTCGAGGATGATGTACATAACCCAACCTGCCATTTGCGGCGAGAATGAGGCTAGGCGATAACTTATTAACACCTTCTAATGTAGGTAGTGTGTCGAACGGCCGCACCGAAACAGCCTTCCGGACGGCCTACGAAAACCGTGTCCGTCGGCTGAAATGTTGCTGGTCTGGGCGCCCGTGGCTCGAGCGGGTCGTCCGTGTCCATGAGGTGATCGAGGGGGCGGCCGGAATATCTGCGGTTGCTGCGTGGCGGACTGGCTGACGTGCCTGTGGCTGGAACGCTGGAACCGCCGGCCCGGATGTTCGACCGTGGGTTTGCGCGGATCGAAGGTGAAGGCTGGCACCGTTATCGAGCGTGGCCCCTACAGCCGCCGGACAGGCCGTTTGATCGTTTGATCGCAACGCCAGCGGCCTGCATCAGGATCGAATTTTTCAAGATCTGACTCAAGTGAGGTATGGTTGCTTAAGTGGCTCTTGAAATGGCTGAAACGTAGCCGTCGGGCGCGAGGGCGCTTCGTAGCCGCGGGACGGTCCCGCGGCTTGTCAAATTTGAACGGGCAACCAGGCGCCAAAGCTCCACCTTGCGGCGTCCGCGAACCGCCCGGCCTGCTCTTCCGCCGCATCGTCGTCTATTCAAGGCAAAATTGGCCGCGTTCGTCCAATTGGCGGCATGGCTTGTTCTCGATCAGGGTTGCCAAGCCGTCTCGGCGCCAGCTCGATTTGGATTGAGGCCTCCAGCAGCGCTGAGCCGTTGTCGCCAATCGCTCCACTTTTGTGAACTTCCAAAACAGAGACGCTGCATAACGACATGCCCGAACATAGAATGTATATCTTCCGCTAGCTGCATGTCATTCACATTCGCCCAAACCACGTGTTGAACGATCTGCTTGAGCGCTCCGCCACTATATCCACAAAGGCCCAACGTGACTGCGCCATGATCATTAGCGTATCGAACAGCGCGCAAGACGTTTTCCGAGTTCCCGCTGCCCGAAATGGCAATGACCAAGTCGCCGTCGTTCAGGATGTTCTTCAGCTGTTCGACGAATACATCCTCGAAAGAAACATCGTTCGCGTACGCAAATGTAAGGCCCACATTGTCGATCAGAGTCCGACCACGAAACGGGCGCTTCGTAGAGAGATAGATGCTCTTGTTCCAGTCCGTGATAAAGTGTAGCGCTGTCAGTGAGCTGCCGCCATTTCCAAGTGTGATTATTTGCTTGCCGTCTTCCTGTGCCTGGGCGACCAAAGCCACTGCGTTATCAAAGCTTTCATGGTCTAATGAAGCCAGAACGGTCTCGAGCTTCTCGAAGTATACTTGAGCGCTGCCGCTGAAGTCATTCATTGGGTGACCTCCCATGTCGGTTGATAATGAACGATGCGACTCCCGAGGAAGTCGAACTTCGCAGGGATATGCTTTAGCTCCCCGAGGGCTACTTTGATTGCGTCGTGGCGATCGAGAGGCGCGAAGAACATGAGAAAACCTCCTGCACCTGCTCCAAGTAACTTTCCGCCCGTGGCACCTGCCCGCAACGCAGTTCGGTACCAGCCATCGATTACATCGTTCGTTATTTCTTCAGAGAGGCTCTTTTTTAAGAGCCAGTTCTCATGGAGGATTTCGCCGAAGGCGTCGAGGTTGCATCGATGCAGTTCATCACGAAGGTGATACGTGAGTTCGACCATCCGCCTGAGCGCTTTCCGCTTGTCCGGTGCTCTTGCGATGCCCTCTGACTGCCGAACGAGAATGTCTGAAGCACTGCGCGTAATGCCGGTGTAAAACATGAGAACTTGTTTCTCAATTGAAGCGATAAAATCACCTGGGCATATGAGCGGTGACACCGAGACGCTTTCATCAGGGTGAAACTCGATAAGATTCAACCCGCCGAAAGCGGCGGCGTATTGGTCTTGCTTTCCAATGGGAGCGCCACAAAGTTCGATCTCAATGCGACAACTATCAGCGCCGAGCCTTGCCTTGGAGACATACTGCCCACGAAACGCGTTTAGTGCATGCAGAAGGCCGACGGTAAAAGTGCTTGAGGATCCAAGTCCTGTTCCCTTCGATGGAATATCGGCAATAGTGGTTATCTCAATTCCTCCCGGGATCCCAAGATATCCCATCGCCGCCCTTACAATCGGATGCTGGATGTGCTCAACACTATCTACTTCTTCCGTTTTGGAATAAGCGATTCGAGTGCCACTATCGAACTTGCGGTTCACATTCACGTAGACGTACTTGTCGATAGCAACGCTTAGGACGGCGCCACCTTCCTGCCGATAGAAGGCAGGAAGATCGCTACCACCTCCCACAAAGCTGACTCGAAACGGCGTCTGACTAATGATCATTGAACTGCCTCTGTCAGCTCAATCGCCCGCAATTGGACGCAATGCTTGGCATGCGCCCGCGATGCCAGCACGATCGGTGTCTCGTCCTGTTGGCGCGATCTGTAAATACTCGCTGCAGTGCCCCAATCCATACCTTGCCGCAGGTATTCTCGCGCTACTCTGGACATCCGCACCTCCTCATCAATATCAACGAAAAATGTGTGTGCACGACCGCCCAAAACCACATCAGACAGCCAAAGAGCGACGGTTCCTTCCACGACCAGGACGGTTTCCGGAGAAATGGTGATCCTTTCCGATCTTGGACGCGATATGCGGCTGAGCTTTTTGTGAAATGGCAGTTCGTGCGTCTCGCGAGAGCGGACTCCCACCAAGCGGCTCAGAACGCCCCTGATCTCGTCCAAATTGGAGCGACCTACCACTTTTGGTTCGCGATCCGCGACGGACCGTATCCAGCGATCAAGAGCAACGATTTCCGTCTGAAAGCCGCGCCCGCGAAGAACCTCCGCGATAGCGCTGGAAAGAAAACTCTTTCCGCTCCGGGAAAGGCCCCCTACGAAACAAACATCACCTGGCTTCACATGGGAGATCAGATCAGATGCTGAATTTATCAAAGGTGGATGAACGGTGAGAATGAATTTAGCTGCCTCCAACAAGTCTGAGACGGTATAGTCGGGCGTGACGTGATACTTGCTATCCAACCCGCCCGCGCCCGTCTCGACTAGGATCGATCTGATGCCAGACCGCTTTGCGAGAGCGATATCCGTAGATGAATCGCCGATGATCCAGGATTGGCTACGATCAATATTGAACGCCTCGACCGCCTCATTAATCAACCCAGTAGAAGGCTTGCGGCATTCACAGCGGATCTTCAGCTCTTCCACCTCACCGATAAAGCCGCGATCTGGATGGTGCGGGCAGAAATAGATGGCATCAACAAAAGCCCCACAACGGCCAAGCTCAGTTTCCATCTTGTTATGGATCATCCGCAAGTCTCGTGCAGAGCAATTGCCTCTGGCCACCACGGGTTGATTAGTGACGACAATTGCCCGGTATTCGGCTCGGTTGAAACAGGCGATCGCGCCCGCAGCGCCCTCAATCAATTCGAAGCGTTCGGGACGATCGATGTGTCCAGAGTCAACATTGATGCACCCATCCCTGTCCAAAAATACTGCTTTCTGCGGAGAGGTGAGTGAAGCTCGAGCTATGCGGCCCGATTCAAAGTCGGCGCAAACCTTGTCAAGTCGCGCCGGGGTCCCAGCGTCCTTTATGTACTCAGGGCTGTTGTAGCTTCTAATTTTCATACCGGCCCGAAGCATTTCAGGAAAAAGGTCTTTGCCAAAGTCGAGCGGAGTTACTGCGGCGCGCCACCGGAATAAAGCTTGTCTTCGAATGTAATAAAGAGCCGCGCTGACTTTGTTGGGGTAGTAGCAACCGGGATCGTGTGGATATGGATAGAACGCAGTAACCATACCGTCTTCTGACGTTTCTATTAGATCTGAATCATGCGGGTGATCGTTCGGATGGGTGAAAACTGTTGCGGCTGCTGTCTTGTGTTTTTCATGGAAGCACTTGAAGCGGGTGAGGTCGATGTCGAGCATCGTGTCGCCATAGATCGTAAGGAAGTCGTCGTCGAGCAGATCCAAAACGGACAGAACTGCTCCAGCAGTCCCGCGAGGCACACCGTCATTTACGCAAAGGACGTCAATCCCCCAATTTTCGCGCTGATTGCAAAACTCCACGATTTGCTCGGCAGCGTGGTTCACCAGAATTAAGATACTCTCGATACCATGTTGCTTGGCGAGGAGGATCTGATGCTCAAGAAGTGGCCTGCCACCAACGTTGACCAGCGACTTAGGCAAGTCACCTGTCCGGCTCCTGAGCCGCGTTCCTCGACCGCCCGCAAGTACAACCGCCTGCATCACAGGTGTGCCTCCTGTCATCACAGGTGTGCCTCCTGTCGCGCGATTTCTACGACGGCTTTTCGAACCGCATCAGCCGAACCAAGCTGGGGCCGCCAACCGAGTGCACTGATTTTTGCTATGTCATAGGAAAATCGGGGCACATCCCCCGTCCAACCGCGGTCTTCAACTCCATATTCGATGCTTGCGCCCGGTGCGACAGCCCCGACGGTCGTCTCCGCTATAAAGCTAACGGTTACCCCGTTGTCCCCGGGTCCGATATTGTAATAGCCAAGCCGCTCGGATGCGTTCGCACGCAAGTATACAATTGCATTAATCAGATCATTGACGTGAAGATACGCTTTCTGCTGTCGCCCCGACCCCAAAACATTCAGCTTGTTTGGCGTGATCCGTAGCTTTCTCACAAAATCTAGAATGACACCGTGTGTTGCTGGAACGCCGATCACGTTCGGAAAGCGAAAGAGCAAAGCCCGAGCTAGCCAGTTCTCGACGGCAGCGCTGATGAGCGCCTCCGATGCGAGCTTCATAGCACCGTAATTGGAAACGGGCAGCAGCGGCCCGACATCCTCTCTAATCGGAGCCTCCCCCAAATCGCCGTATACTGCTGAACTGGAAGCGAAAGCTAGAAACGGAACCCCCGCCTCCTTCATCGCGTTCAACACGTTGAACGTGGATAGAAAGGTATCGCGTAGATCAACAGAGGCATCGGCGATTCCGGCAGCAATGTCCGAATTGGCGGCCATGTGCCAAACTTCGGAAATCGGAATGCGACTGTGACAATTCATAAAGCGGCTTCTCACTGCACCGGCGTCTGAGAGATCCACCTTCTCAAAAATGAACCTCTCATGCGTAAGGAGGCCACTTAGGTTTTGCCGAGAACCTCGTGACAGGTCATCAAAGCCGAAGACCGAATATCCCCGATCAACAAAGAGCCTTGCGAGCTTGCTTCCTACGAAGCCCGCAACTCCCGATACAAGAATAGCGTGCGGTTCACCCAATCGGATTTGCCCTTATCATCGTGTGCGCAAGCTTTGGCGCCTCAAGTCCCCTCGAGATTGTGCAATGACAACTTCCATTTACGAGCCTTGACCGCGGGAGTTCGACCGGGCTTGGCGTTAAGCTCTGCGCTCGTCGTAAGGTCATGCGTCTCATGCGTCATTCTGAATTCATCGCATGGTTTTCTCCGATCCGCGATCGTTCCTCAGGGGTAGCCCCATTTTGCTGATCCGGACTGAATTGACCGCGCTCGCCTGTGCCGCGACGCCAACGGCGATCCCAAGGCGCTCTTGATCCCGCGAAGCGGGCGCGGCTATTCGCAGGCTCTCCAGAAGACTCATTGGGAGCAACCTCGTGGCTTTCAGCGCGAATTGTTGCCTGGTACCACATCGTCGTCGAGGATCGAGCATCGTGCAGCGTGATCTGTCGGCCCGCGGGATCGGCGAATTCGATGGATGCGGAACCGGATGATGGTTTGGCTGTCGCCATGGCCCCCGAACAGTGACGGATCTCGTCGCTGGTATCACTGTCCAGTGAGCCGGTTGGCTCGTCGGCCTCGCGACCGGCCATGTCGCGAGCCAATCGAGTCGATCCGCCCAGCAGGAAATGATCGAAGTCGGTCGCGCCTTCGCGGAACCGATCGGCGCCGCGGAGACCATCGCACAAGCTCACCGCCCAACTTGCGAGGAGCTTCAGCTGGAGGCGTCGGGCGCGCGCCGCATCAATTTCATTTGCCTCCGCGTCGATAACCGCGCGCACGCGGTGCGGGTCGACGAACCCGTGCCGATCGAACCGCTGCCATGATCGATCGCAGCGGCTCAATGTGCTCGCTATCAGCATACTCACCTGCGTGAAGCGCGCCTTTGACTCTCTCGCCGAACACAAAGAGATTTTCTTTGCCTTGACTTCTGGGGCGACGGCACGACATCGACTTCGGACGGGCAGTTCTATCGAGCTGGGGCCACGGCGAAGCGGTCGGCGACGTCAAGGCCCACCACGGCAGCGAATCCCGCGTGGCCTTCTACACCCACGTCTCCGACCAGTATGAACCGTTCGATACCAAGGTGATCGCCGCGACGGCCAGCGAGGCGCCACATGTGCTGGATGGCTTGCTCTACCAGACCGGCATGTCGATCGACGAGCACTACACTGACACCGGCGGGGTGACCGACAAGTGTTCGGGCTCTGCCATCTCTTGGGCTTTCGCTTCGCGCCGCATCCGCGATCTCAAGGACCGCCGCTCCTACTGTTCCCGGGAAAGGGGGCGCAGGCGCTCCTCAAGGCCGTAATCGGCGGGACCATCGACATCGACCACGTGGCGGCGCATTGGGACGAACTGCTGCGCCTCACGGCGTCGATCCGGATGGGCCCCGTCACCGGGAGCATGTCGGTCTGACGGGGGACTACGTTTGGGGCGCCGATCCGACGCACCTCGACGGCTTGCGGCCGCTGCGCCGGCCCGTCTCGCTACTGCCCCTTGGTTCCTGCTCCGTTCTATCGAGCAGTGCGTAGCGCTCACTTTCGTGTCGTCACCCATCGATGCTGTCGGTCTTGCTCAGGTGGTAGACCTGAACGTCGGTCACCTCCAGTTGGAGCGTTGCCGGCGTCGAACTGTCGTAGGCCGTGTGCCAGTCAGACGCGCTCCTGTTGGCGATACTCAGATTAATGAGCAGGGTCATGGCACCGGTCGGCACGTTCGTAGTGACGGTTCGCTTGAGCACACCATCGAAATAGAACTTGATTGACACACCCGGTATGTACTCCATGCCCCAGACGTGGTAGTCGGCCGACAGGTCCACACCAGCATTGAAGAACCGCTGCTCGTTGGTGTCAGCCAATAAAGCATTTGCCAGCACTTCGTTGCTCGACACGGAGCCGTTGAGGAACCCGCCCTCCTGCGTGTCGATCTCGGCCCCACCCTCGAGATGCCAGAATCCCGGCCATCCGCCAGTGCTGACGTCGGGCTGCTTCATGCGTATCTGGGCATAGCCACCGGCAAACGTGAACTTGCCGTGCGTGCAGATGGCGCCCGACTTCCAAGTGTACCCGGCGAACCGGTTGCTTCTCGTCGCAACGATCTTCAAGCCTGATGGGCCAGTGCTGATCTGACCCGGGTCGAAGTACTCGGCATTGAATCCGCCTGCGTTCATCGCGGAGTACGGCGACGGCACGCTCTGCTGCCAGATACCGTTCTGGTCCCCGATCGCCGGTATCCACTTCGTGGAGTCGAGCGTGTGCCCGGTGAAGGTGTCCTCGAATATCAGCTGGCTGGTAGTGTAGCCAGCCGGCGGTAGCAGCGACGATCCACCACCTCCACCACTCGTGCAGCACATGACGATCATGAGCGCTGTGAAAGAAATGTACTTCAATATACTTTTCACATCGGAGTCCTCGTAACGAGGGGGCTTGACCAAGATGCGATTGCAATGGTCACCGCCGCTTACTGATGGCACAGCCAATCTCATAGCGAAACGACGAGGACTGGTTACCCCGACTATACTGCGGCGCGGCAGCTGGGCCTCGATGCGACCATGGGGCACCAGGTTATGGAGGTCTCCTTCGGTTTAAGGCTGCTGCCTGACCCTCTTTGTCCTCGCCGCGCATTACAATCTTCAGCGCAGCATCCGGCCGCAGCAACGGCTTCGTCTCATCCCATGTCGCACGCACATCCAAACGATGGTGCTCCTCATCCGTGGTGTGATCACGGCATGACCTTGGGATGGATCGGCTCCTTCGGCGCCGTCGTGAGAACGCCATAAAAGTGCTGCGGTCCGGGCGAGGGTTTGGACACTCCTTGGTCGACTCCCGGAAACCTCAAACTGCTACTGTCACCCGGCAAGGCCGCGGGATCTTCCATACTGTTTAGGGCGGCCGATCGCCGTCCAGCGAGAAACTTCGAAACTCGATTCCGAGTTGCCTGAGCGGCTCTACGCCGGGAACCTCTGCCGCCGGGTGCACGAGCCCAAGGATGGAGTCGGATCGGAAGGGTAGGGAGACATGCAGGACCTCAGCTGCCTTGAGGACGCCACTGACAAGCTGCCAGGGCACGGGGACGGCGCGCAGTGTTCTGCCTTGTGATGCGGCGATCTCCTTCATGAGCCGTGGGAACGGTACCGGTTCGGGGTTGGCCAGCCCTACCGCTTCCGGCAGGGGCATGTCCGACTCGGCAATACGCACCATGGCGGCTGCCATGTCCGCCTCATGCACGGTAAACTGATGCGAGCGCGCTCCGATGAGAGGTGTAACCGGCAGGTTGGTGAGCTTGCGGAGCGCGCCTGCCATCCCGCCCCAGCCGGGGCCGTACACCAGTCCGAGGCGGGTGGAGACACCTCCCAGACTGCTGGCGGTGCGCTCGCAGGCCAGCTTCGCCTGACCGTACAACTGTCTGGTTCCCTTACGGGCGGACATCGAGGAGATAAAAATTACCCGACGAACCCTTGCGTCCGCGGCATTGCGCAGGAGGTGCTGCGAGCCGGACACATTGACACCCCACACATCGCCGGCGCTGACGAGAGTCAGATCCCATGCACCGTGGATGAGCACATCTAGGTCGCTCAATGCGGCCCTCGATGGCGGGCGCTTGATCTCGTATGGGCGCCACTCGGCGACGCCAACCGTTGCGGCGGCAGAGCCGAAGGTCAGGCAGTTCGAACGGGCGAACGCGATGACCTCATGCCCTTGTTCGGCGAAGGCGGCACGCAGGATGGTCCCGACATATCCGTTGGCTCCGGTGATACCGACCCGCATTGAACGCTCAACCCGTCAGCTGCATCGCTTCGCAGGCGATGCGATGAGAATTGGCCATCACAGTCAGGGTAAAGGTAGTAGCTGGAACATTTGGGAAAACCGACCCGTCGATGAGATGGATACGGTCCCAGCGCGCCAGCCGCCCGAGGCGGTCTGTCGTCGCACTCCCGGGAGCCGGCTGACTGGCGTGGGGAAAGCTGCCGCCAAAATGGTAGCTCTTGCCCCCGCCCGACCATAGCATCCGTGGCGTGATTGGCCATAAGTCAAGGTAAGGTGCTGCCCTGCGGATCCGCTTTATTACGTCAGGGAGCATCGCAGGCACGTCTTTGCCCCTGACCTTGGCCTCGCTGAAGCCCTCCGAAGTGAGGGTGATCTGGGGTAGCTCATCAGGAGCTGCGGACAGCTGGGCGGTGACCCGGACCTTGGGTGATGCCCAGGACGGCAAATAGCCCAGGCCTATCGTCAACCGGCTCAGGAGCCGATCTGTCGCGAAGGCGGCGGCGCGGTGTTGTAGGAAGCCGGGAAGCGCATCGCAGTATGCCTGGTTGAACGGATAGAAGTGAATCTGTGAGACATCGAAGGCCTCGTCGTCCCGGACGATCACCATGTTGAACTGGTTGAGTGTGAACTCGCGCCTTGTACGTGGGTCGGGGGTCGCCTTCATGGACATCATTGGAAGAACGAATTGACCCGATTCCGAAAGATGTACCGGCTGGCCCGATCCGAGCGAGCCCAGGATCAGCCGGGTGGTCCCGATTGCTCCGCAGCCCACGAAGACCCGGTCGGCTGTGAATCGCTGGATGCGGCCACTGGACAGCTCCCGGGCCTGCACGACGGCCGTGTCGGCCTCCTGGTCGACTCGCACCGCGAGCAGCCCGCTGTGGTAGTTGATCCTTCCGCTGCGCCTGAAGCGATCGAAACTGTGCGAGGCCGAAAAGATTAGCGATCGTGGGCACCCAGTCATGCACAGGCCGCAGGGCTGGCATTCGGGCGCTGAGAAGGCAAGCCGCGCGCGGCCTATCGTTATTCCCGTGGAGCGCACTCGATCGCGGTGCCGGTCGTAATTGGCCAGCACCATTTGCGTCCGCGGCGCCAGCGGCGGAAGCGGGTCCGGGGATCCGATGAGCGGGAACCACTCCTCGAGATCGTCGGGCTCTCCAGAGAAAGGAATGTGCCCCAGGATCGTCCGATAATGCTCTTCCATATCCGAGAAGTCGAACGGCCATCCCTTGAACGTGGCGGCGCTGAAGGGCATGATCTGGGCCCCCCAGACATTGCTGAACCCCCCGTAGGCACTTGATATGACAGCTGAGTTGACTCTACCCTCGGAGTGGACGCCGTCGAGCTGGCCCTTGTTGACAAACGGGAAATCAGATCCGTAGCTTCTCTTTTCAGGCAGCGAATCGGCCTGGAGCCGCTTGGGTTGCAGGCTGACCCGGCGGACGTCCTCCTCGTCCCAGTTGTCGACACGCAGCTTGGACAGCCGGGCGATTACCTCCTGCGTCTCCACGTCAAGCACGGTGCCCGGATCGAACACGGTTATCTTCTCGTCCGGTTTCTGGGATAGCGCCAACACGGCGGCGGCAGCAGCCGGACCCGAACCAATGATTATCGAAGACGGCATCTACTTCCCGCGCCCACCGCCTTGCGCGGCTGTGTCCGGTATCTGCTTGGTTGCCTGTTGGCGCCGCTGGCGCAAGCGGCGCACCAGCTCGATCCGGCCGGCGACGTGACCTGCCGCGGCCAGCCCCACGCCAGCGATTATCGCCGCGGACCGGGCCAGCCCGTGGGCATCACCCTTGACCGCTTGCAAAATCTCCCGCGGTACGCCCTTGGTTAGCGCGTACCAGACGAAGCGGGTCTCCGCACCCAGTGTGGCGGCGTCGCCCATCTGGGCAAAGGCCTCGACCTTACCCTTGTTGACGAAAAGGCAGCGGCGCCAGAAGTACCTCCAGGTCGACCGTGAGGCAGGCACGAAGTGGCGGACGGTCGCCGCCGGTTCGTAGATGACCGCCTCACGGCCCCTGAGGTGCGACACGCGATGACACATGTCCATGTCGTCGTGACGGTCGGAGTGGAAGCCTCCCACCTGCTCAAGGAGGGTCCGCCGCACCGACATGTTGGCTCCTATGAGGTGAGCCAAAGGACCTCGGCTGGTCGGAAGGCCGTCATAAGCGCATCCGAACACCCAGTCGAACTGCACAGGAAACCAGGCCGGGCGGCTCGTCTCGAAAACCGGCATGGGGCGCCCGCCGACGGCGCCTATGCGCTTATCCCGGTACGGTTCGATGAGAATTTCAAGCCAGTTCTTGTCGGCCGCCGCATCGTCATCCAGGAACGCCAGGATCTCTCCAGCGGCTGTCTCGGCCGCCGTGTTTCGGGCCGCCCCTAGATGCCCGTCATACTTGTTCTGGATCACCCGTATCGGAGGGGTGGATGCTGCGAAGTCAGCCCAGTACGCGGCACAACGGTGGAACAGGGGCTGGTCGACAGATACGATAATCTCGCAGGGTTGCAAGGTCTGCTCCTGAACCGAGGCCACCGACTGAAGCAACAGCTCCCATCTGTCCTCGGAGTAGGCACAGATAATCACTGAGATCGTAGGGGGGGGCGGGACCTGCCGGCGTTCGCTGCTGACGCTATCCTCGGGCTGCCCGGTTTTGGATCCAGGCTGACCGGTTGTGGCAACGGCAACGTTATGACCGCGGCGGGCGAGACCGATGCTTAGGTTCCGGGCGTGGCCCTTCTGGCCAACGCCAATCGGCGCATAGGATTGCGCAACCATCAGAATACGCATCTAGGAATTCTCCCGACTTGAGCTGCCAATGTCTGTCCAAACTCTTCGATTGACGGTGCGATGGTCTTGGTTTTTTGAAGCGCCAGGCTTCCATGCGGGATTCGGCCTACCCGGAAGCCTCAGCATAAAAAGTCACAAAGTAGGGCCGGGGTTTTGCGCCATGTTAGGTTTGCTTCCGTCGAGCGACCCGATCACCGGCTGGAAGAGGGTGCGGACCACATTGCGCCCCTCGCCACCGCGTCATGGAAAATGCGGGTGACCTCATCCCTGCGACCCGTAGGTTAGATAGTGGTTGTTTACGCCGGTCACGAAGAACGGCCTGCCGTCCCACGCAAAGTTCGTTCCGGAAGTTTTGATGAAGGATGTTGCCGACGGATCGTACGCGGCGCTCACGACTGCTGGAACGGACAGCACCGCGGACACCAGCACCCGCAGTCCGGCGTTCCGCTGCCCATTTTTCACCCGTTGCCAGTCGATGAATCATCCTGGCATTTGGCTCTCGCCGGCCACAGGGTGCAATGGCCCCTAAGGATTACCTCCTCTGACCTCACACAGCCGGGCGGCGTTCGGGCATAGTGTTGCCTAGCCGCTTCCAGCCGCTCGAGTATGGACCCGTGCTGTCAGGCATCTCCCAATCAAGTGTTGGGCCCCCACATGGCGAGTCCCCGCAACCCCAGTAGAGTGGAAACCATCCTCGCGCTGCGGCTTTCATCTGCCGCGCTTGGCTCGCGGGCCCGCGGCGGAGTCCAGGGGAGGCGGATCGCCTGAGGTGGTTCTCGTGGAAGCTGTAAGCTGGCGTCCTTTTGAAATCCGCGGTGGGAACAAAAATGCGCATTTGCCTGAGTCTCGATCAGTCCCGGCTACTACGGTGGCACTTTTGGCTGGCAGAAGCGCTCGCTGAGGTGCCCGGCAACGAAGTCTTCTGCGCTTTGGCGGCCGGTCGCTGCCCACTGCCGTTAACCTGCCGTCTGCTGCTCGAACTCGAACAACTGGTCTATGGCTTTCGCGGGAACGGCGCCATCGACCCCGTCGAGGCGGCGCTGCGGTGCCTTCCGCCGCCTCCGGCCGACCAAGTGGATGTGGTGATCGATTTGAGCGGGGCAGAATCGCTCCCGGCGGGGCGGCGCGTGCTCACCCCGGTCTTCAACGGCGCACCCGGCGAGATCGGAGTCGTGGCGGCCTGGGTGAATCATCAGGATCTTCTCGTCGACCTGCATGACACGGCGCGCCCGTTGCGGCCGTGGACGGCGCGTCCGGCCAGTGGAGACCGTGAAGTGTTGGCAGCGGGGCTCGACAGCGCCCTTTCCTGCGCTGTGCCGCTGATCCTCAAAGCCCTGTGCGAGGAAACCGGTTCAACTGCGTCCGGCACCCGCGGTCCACGCACGGCAGTGCCTTCGTTTGGCGTGCTTTCTGCGATTGCAAGGGCGACCGGCACGGTTGCATCGAAAGCGATCGGGCTTTTGGACGTCCTGGCGAGGGGCGGCAGGATGTGGGGGATCGGCTGGCGCTTCGATGAATCGGCGAGCCTACTCGACAAAGGCGAAGCAGCCTTCTGGGTGCTCACCGGAAATGCCGACAGCTACCTTGCCGACCCGTTCCCGTTCCGGCACCAGGGGCAGGATTTCATCTTTGTCGAACAGTACTTCTACTCGAAGAACCGAGGGTGCATTGCGGTCGTGCCAGTGAACCGGAACGGGACAACCGGCGCATCCCGGATCGTCGTAGAGGAACCGCATCACCTCTCGTACCCATTTGTGTTCGAGCAGGATGGGCAGATCTGGATGATCCCCGAGTCGGGAGCGGCCAGGAATGTCAGCCTCTACAGGGCAGTCGAATTCCCTTACCGGTGGACGCGGGAGGCCTGCCTCATGGAAGGTATTGAGGGCTACGATACCACGCCGCTCCGCTACGAGGGCGGCTTTTGGTTTTTCGTCAGCCCAAGGCTTTGGAGGTCCACATCCTGGGATGTCCTCAGCCTGTACCATGCCGAGAGCCTGACCGGGTCTTGGACGCCCCATGCCGCCAACCCCGTCCTGCTCGATGCAAGGCTCAGCCGCCCCGCAGGCGCCGTCATCCGACACGGCGGACGCACCCTACGCCCGGTCCAAGACTGCGCGCGCCGTTATGGCGGAGCGGTGACGTTCTGCCAGATCGATGCGCTCGGCGCGTCGGAGTTTGCCCAAACCCCCGTCGGTCGCATTTGGTCCGGAGCGTTGGGGTGTCACACCTACAACCGCCGGTCGGGCTTGGAGGTGATCGACCTGTTCGGGCATGTCCGGGGTTTGCGAGAGGTCACGACCTCGTATCGTTTGCTGGTACCCGACGCGCCGGTCTCGGGGCGGCGTGGGGTCTCGGGACCGCGTGGGCAGTCCCTCTCTTGGCCAGTTTCGCCCGGGTTAGCTACCCGTCGCGAGGCGGTCGAGCACAAGGTGCCCCGCCTGCGAAAGGCCGGGCGCGCTCGACTCTTCCCGGGCACAGAATAAGCTCGGAAAATCACGGCCGAGGAGCGAGCCCACCTGGACTTCGCGGCTTCTGGCCTGTGGCAAGTCAGCGTTGCGCTGGACGTTCATTTCTTCGCGCCGGCGACCTTCGCTGCCTTCTGCGGCTCGCTCGTAGAAATTGTCGCTGTGAGCTAGTCCCAGCCGCGGGTCGATGAATGTCGTCGCTAGGGCTGAAGGTGGACCCAGTCTAAACGGGTTTGGCAACGCTGCCAACGCAGCTGCTGAAGGGTGATCGGTGCCGCTGCCGTACTATCCGCGCTGGTCGTATGGCTGAAAATAACCCGAAGAGATACCCAAAAATAGCTAATCATCTATTTTCTTTTCCTAACCATATATAGTCCTTCCATTTCAGATCTGTATAAGTAATCGTCGTATAACGAACTAAGAATAGGGGGCCACAAGGGTACCGATCTTCTTCCATTTCATCTTCATTTCATAATGGCCGGGAGTCCGCATATGGTTGGATCAAGCACATCCGTGGATGTGGCGGTCATTGGAGCTGGCCGCTGCGGCTTGTCGCTGGCCGCGCATTTGCGTGCGCGCGAGGTTGGGCGCCGGATTTTCGGCGAGCTCATGGAGTCATGGAAGCACAATATGCCCCCCGGATGGGTCCCAACGTACGACCTCGAAGCGCTGCCATGAACGCCCGTCTCCCCAGCATTCTCGCCCCTGTCGGTGTTGCATCGCCGCCTGACCCGGTAAATGTCGCGATACGGGGATCGCTGACTCTGCCCCGAGTCAGCTTCGTCGTCCCGACGCTCAATGAAGCCGAGAACCTGCCGTGGCTTCTGCCGCGCATCCCCAATTGGGCGCATGAGATCATTATCGTGGATGGTCGTTCGACTGACGACACGGTCGCGGTCGCGCGCCGTCTGCGAGAGGACGTGAAGGTTGTGATGGAGCCCCGGCGGGGCAAGGGTGCTGCGCTGCGAGCGGGATTCCTGGCCGCCACAGGCGAAATCATCGTCATGCTGGACGCTGACGGCTCCATGGTGCCGGAGGAGGCGATCGTCTTTGTCAGTGCGCTGATGGCCGGCGCGGATCTCGTCAAGGGTTCACGCTTCATCCAGGGCGCCGGCACCGACGACATGTCGCTGTTCCGGATGCTCGGCAATAAGGGGCTGACCCTGGTCGTGCGGCTGCTCTATGGCGGTTGGTTCTCCGATCTATGCTACGGATACATAGCCTTCTGGGCCAAGCACGTCGCCACGCTGGACTGCGATTGCGATGGGTTCGAGATCGAGACCCTCATCAACGTGCGGGCCTTGAAGAACCACCTCAATATCGTCGAGGTGGCGAGTTTCGAGGCTCCGCGCATCAGCGGTGTGAGCCATCTGCGCGCCATGCCGGACGGCTGGCGCGTCCTGAAAACCATCCTACGCGAGAGGGTGCACCAACAGCGCAGGCGGAGCGCGACAGCCTGTGTTGCCGGTGGACAGACCTGATGCGAATCCTGATGGTTGCCGCTCGCTGCTACCCCCTCATAGGCGGCATCGAAACTCACATCCAGGAAGTCGGTCCCCGCTTGGTGGCGCGTGGCCACGCCGTCGACGTGCTCACCACCGATCCCTCGGGGGAGTTGCCGGTTGAGGAGGAGGTGCGCGGCATGCACGTGCAGCGCGTGCCGGCCTGGCCGAGGGGACGGGATCTCTATGTTGCGCCCCGCATTTATACCGCGATCCGGCGAGGGGCATGGGATCTGATCCATTTCCAAGGTTACAACAGCTTCGTGGCGCCGATCGGGCTGCTCGCGACGCTTCGCGGGGACCTGCCGTTTATCCTGACCTTCCACAGCGGCGGGCATTCCTCCCGGCTGCGCAATGCCGTGCGCGGCACACAGCACGCGGTGCTTCGACCGCTGGTGGCCCGGGCTGCGCGGCTGATCGGCGTCTCCGAATTCGAGGCCAGCTTCTTCAGCGCCAGGATGCGTGTGCCGCGCGAACGGTTTGTCGTCATCCCGAACGGCGCCGCGATGCCGGCTCCGAGCCCCGGCATCGAGGTCGATCCCCATCTGATCGTCTCCGGCGGCAGGCTGGAGCGCTACAAGGGCCATCAGCGGGCGATAGCGGCCTTGCCCGAACTGATCCGCCGGGTACCGGACGTGCGATTGCACATCGTCGGAACAGGCCCGTACGAGGGAGAATTGCGGCGCCTCGTAGCGACACTCGGCCTCGAGAGGCGGGTCATTATCGCGAGCATTCCCGGATCCGACCGGCAGAACATGGCTGACCTCCTGGCGAACGCCGCGTTATTCGTGCTGTTCAGCGAATACGAAGCCCATCCGATCGCTGTGATGGAGGCCCTGTCGCTACGCCGTCCGGTCCTCGTTAGCGACACGTCCGGTCTGCGGGAACTCGCCGCCAATGGCCTGTGCCGGGCGATTCCGCCCAACGCCGGTCCTGGAGAGCTGGCCGCCGCCATGGCCGAAGAACTGGACGCCCATCGGCAGGTCCCGGATTTGGCCCTGCCGGACTGGGATGCCTGCGCGCATGCGCTGAACCACGTTTATTATGATGTTCTCGGCAGCCGATCCATGCTCCGCTTGGGCCCCCGCGGCGTGACATCGTGGCCTCCTGCGAGGAGGGCATGATGCTGATGATGCCGGCTCATTTCAGCGCGGGAACCAGGATCAACCCGCTTCAGGCCGGGATACGATTCGTCTCGGCCGTTGTCGGTCCCGACCTTCGCGACGGCAGCGGCGATGCCGCATCGCAACGCGCCAATTCCGGATGGATTGCGGTTCTATGCCTGACGATCGCCGCGGCTCTACTCCTGGTCGTAGCCGGGCACGCGGCCGGGCGCCGGGGCTATGACGTGGCGCCGCCGCTCTTCTGGTCCGGTGTCGTTCTCCTGGTCGCTCCGACCGGCCTTCGCATCTCTTGGCCGACAACGGCCCGAGGTGAGCGCCTGTTCCTGCTCTTCCTGCTTGCCGAAGCCTTGCTCTACTGCAAGATAGTCTATTCCCCGACGAGCTTCACCGGTTACGACGAGGTCTTGCATTGGATCGCCGCCGAGGATCTCATCACGGCTCGCCGGCTGTTCCTGTCCAACCCGCTTTTCCCGATCGGGTCAACATATCCCGCCCTGGAAATCCTGACGACGGCGATCGTCGATCTGACGGGACTGCCCCTGTTCGTGGCGGGGACGCTCTTGTTGGTCATCCTCAAGGGCACGTTCATCGGTGCCCTGTTTCTGTTCCTCGAGAGCATCGCCGGATCGACGCGTATCTCGGCCATCGCCTGTCTGGCCTATATGGGCTGCTCAACCTTCTTCCTGTTCGATTCGATGTTCTCCTACGAGAGCCTCGGCATCGTCCTTTGCGTGCTGACCTTCGCGGTCGAAGCAGCGTCCAAGGATCTCGTCGGGCGACCGAGGTGGAAGTCGCTCGGGCTGATAGCCCTGCTGTTGGCAAGCCTCGCGGTCACACATCACCTCTCGGCCGCCTTCGCCGCCATTTATTTCGGAGCGCTGGCGGGCCTCGAGGCCTTGCGCCGGCAAGACCCCCTGCGGATCAAGACCAGCATTGCCGTGGGCCTCGCGGCGATCCTCGCCGTAGCCCTGCCGTCCCTGTGGGTGCAGGCCCGTGGCATCCCTCTCACAGGCTATCTCGGCCCGGTGATCGAGTCCGGTTTCGACACATTGCTTGGGAAGGTCCTGGGCGCGCCCACCCCGCGGTCGGAGCACCTCGAGGTGCCGGACAAGGCGCTCTACATGCGGCTGACCACCTTGCTGGCGCTCCTGCTGGTGGCCCTCGGACTGGCAACGGGATTCTTTCGGTCGCTGGCCATGGCAGCGCCGAGCGGCCCGCGCTCCGGTTGGCGTCCGATCAAGGACATTCTCGAACGCCGCTGGCGCGACAGCCGCCTCGTGCTCCTTAGCTTGCTGGCCTTCGGGCTCCCAGTCTCGGTCGCCTTCCGACTGACCATCGCCGGATGGGAAATCGGTAACCGCATGGGAACGTTCGTGTTCATTTCCGTCGGACTGGTCGTCGCGGTCAGCATCGTCCATTTCTGGCAGGGGCGCACGCCACGCGGGTGGCGCCGCATCGCACCGGCCGTTGCTCTGGTGATCATCGTCCTGGGCGGCGTCACAAGCTCTTCGATTAATCCGATCCATGGGCGCTACCGGGTGGCCGCAGATCAGGATTCGATCGAGCCGATGGGGATCGAAACGGCACGCTGGGCCAAGGAATGGCTCGGTGCCGGTAACCGCTTCACCACTGACCGCATCAACCGCCTTCTGCTTGCGGGCTACGGCCGGCAGGACGTCAGAGTCACCATCGTCGAAGGCATCGATCCCGCGCGCATATTCGAGGCGGAGACATTGGGGCCCGACGAGTTTTGGCCCTTGGCGCGAAGCGACATCGAGTTCCTGCTGATTGACCTGCGCCTGACCACGGCTCCGCCGGTGCTCGGCTTTTACTTCCAGCCGTGGGAAGCGCGGCAGGGAGCGCCGCTCTCGGGCGCAGCGCTGCTGAAGTTCAATGACGTCAAGGGCGTCACCCGCGTCTACGACAACGGCTGGATCGTCATCTATGACGTGAGAGGATTGCATGAGACTTTGTAGCAAGCGGGACCTTCTGGCCGCGTGTCTTTGGGCGGGGGCCACGGTCGCGGCCGTTGCGGTGAGCGACAGCTTGCTCCTCCGTACTGCCCTGGGCGCGCCCATGGTGTTCCTCGTCTCGGGTCACACGGTGCTGCGGGCCATTGGCGTCAGGACAACCTCCGCGTTGGAACACTTCGTCTACGCGGTCGGAGCAAGCCTCGCCGCCAGCATCGTCGGGGGCTTTGCCCTGAACGCCGCAGGCCTCCTTACGCCGCTCGGCTGGGCGGTGTGGTTCTGGGCGGTGACGGCCGCCGCGGCACTGGTGGCCGCCGTCCGCCGCGACACTCCCGATCTGCCAGCCTGGCCGGCTCCGGCGCGGGTCCGGCTCTGGCAGGGGGCTGCGCTCATGCTAGCGCTGCTTGTAGCGACCGGAGCCTATGCGCTGGCCGTCCGAGACGAAGCGGCCTACCGGGAATTCAAATACACCGCCCTCTGGTTGTTGCCGTCGGCCAGTGGCGAATCCGGTCGGATCACCGTCGGCATCAGGAGCGCCGAGACTCAACCTCAACGATTCGACCTGGAAATCACCCTCGACGGGCAACCGTTCGCCGTTTTCCGATCGATCGCCGTCGCGCCGGGCGAAACCTGGGCGCGGGAAATCCCGGTGCCCGTCTTGGCAACTAGCCAGACGGCCCAGGCGCGGCTCTATCGACCGGAAGACAACCGGCTCTATCGCAGCGTTTCGACGCTGGTGCCGCGCATCTAAAACGAGGCTGGACCATGCGCATCCTGCTTCTATCGCAGTTCTATCCTCCGGTGATCGGGGGAGAGGAGCGGCACGTCCGCAATCTCGGCGCGGCGCTGGCGCAGCGGGGCCATCATGTCAGCGTCGGGACCTTGACGCATCCCGGATCGCCCGAAACCGAGCTGGACGGCGCGGTCCGCGTGCATCGCCTGCGCGGGACGCTCCAGCGTCTGTCGGGCCTCCACACCGATCCCGAGCGTCGCCATGCACCGCCCTTTCCGGATCCCGAACTGGTGCTTGCCCTGAAGCGGCTGGTCGCCCGGGAGGAGCCGGACATCGTCCACGCCCATAACTGGATCTACGCGTCCTTCCTGCCGCTCAAAGGTCTGAGCGGGGCACGCCTCGTAGTTACGCTCCACGATTACGGCCTTGTCTGCGCCAAGAAGAACTTCATGCACTTGGGCACCCACCTTTGCAGTGGCCCGGCGCTGGGCAAGTGCCTGCCCTGCGCCACAGGGCATTACGGGGCCGTGAAGGCAACCGCGACCACCTTGGGCAACTGGGCTTCGAGCTTTGCCGCTCGGCGCGGTGTCGACCGCTTCATCGCGGTGAGCCACGCGGTGGCCAGCCACACCGGCCTCACCCAAGGCCGCGCCCCCTACGAGGTCATTCCCAACTTCGTGCCCGACAATGTCGAGGTGCTTGGCCCGGAAGATCCCTGCCTGCGGGAGCTACCTGGGCATGGATTCATCCTGTTCGTCGGCGACATGATGCGCCTCAAGGGCATTGAGGTTCTCCTGCAAGCCTATGCCGGTCTGGAACGGGCGCCGCAGCTGGTCCTGGTCGGGCGCCGGGTCGCCGATACGCCAACCGAATTTCCGCCGAACGTCCGAGTCTTCGGTACGTGGCCGCATTCCGCCATCATGCATGCATGGCGGCGCTCACTGTTCGGCGTGCTGCCGTCGGTCGGGCCCGAAGCCTGCGCGACGGTCATCATGGAAGCGATGGCGTCCGGGAAGGCAGTCGTCGCAACCGATGTCGGCGGCATGTCGGATCTCGTCGATCATGGCGAGACAGGCCTTCTTGTGCCGCCCGGTGACGCGCACGCCCTCGCCCACGCAATGCAGACACTTCTGGAGCACCGCGCCTTGCTGGCCCGCCTGGAGGCGACAAGCCTCGCCAGGGTTGGACGCCTCAAGGCCGGAGCGGTCGTGACCCGGATCGAGCAGGTCTACCGGGACGTCCTGCGCCCGGGCGCCAGCAGGTCCGCGGTGCCGGCGCACCAAGGTTCGGGAGGGCGATCGTGCCGGTAGACCTCGCCGGGACGGCCATTACTCGCGTGCGCCGGGCGCTTCGAAAGAGCGCCACGCTCGTCATGAATTCCGGAGCTCTGGCGATCGGAACGGTGGCAACGGCCGGTCTTGGGTTTGTCTATTGGTGGCTCGCCGCCCGGCTGTTTCCGCCGGAGGTGATCGGCAAGGCGTCCGCCCTGGTGTCCGTGATGGCCCTCGTCGGTGTACTAGGGGAGGCCGGGCTCGGGACCTTGCTGATGGGCGAGATGGTTCGGCATCCCGGCAAGGAGCCCGGCCTCGCGGCCGCAGCAGCGTCCGTCGGGATGGCGCTTGCGGTCGGCCTGGCCTTGTTGTTTGTTTTCGGGGAGGCGTACCTCAACAGCTCGACCGGCCCGATCGGCGGTTGGTTCTTGGGCGCTGCATTCGTCCTCGGCTGCGGCCTGACTGGTTTCAGCATCGTGGCCGATCAGGCGTTCGTCGGCACTCTGCACAGCAGCCGCAGAATGATGCGGCAAGTGCTGTTCTCTACGTTCAAGCTGATGCTGATCGCCGCCGCCGCGGCCGCCGGCTACGCCTCCACTGCCACGATTCTTCTGACCTGGGTGGTCGGCCTGCTGGCGTCCTGGATCGGTGTGGATCTCTTGACCCGGGGCGGCGCGCGTCGCCTCGTTGGGCCCCCCGAGTTCCGGCTGCTCCATACGCTCCGACGCAAGGCGTTCGACCACTACACGCTTGATGTCGCCTTGCAGGCCCCGTGCGTCATCATGCCCTACCTTGTGCTGGTTCTGCTGTCGCCGACCACCAATGCCGCTTTCGTGGCATTGTGGATGCTGGTCTCCATGGCCTCGTTGATACCCGCAGCCATGGCAACGGTGCTGTTCCCGGTGGTCAGAGCAAGCCCGAAACAATCCAGGCATGATATCCTTTTGTCGCTGACGGCGTCATTGCTCTTCTCGCTCGTCTGCGCCGCGTCCGTCTTCACCTTTTCGCAGGAAATCCTTGCGGTCTTCAATCCGGCCTATCCGGAGATCGCCGGTTCGAGCCTGCGCTTCCTCGGCTTCAGCCTGCTGGGATCGACGCTCAAATTTCATGCCTGCACGCTGGCACGGCTGGGCGACAGGATGCGCAAATCATCTCGCTGGTTCGCGCTGGGCGGTGTTCTGGAGCTGTGCCTCGCGATCGCGGGGGCGAAGCTTGGCGGACTTCAAGGCCTGGTGCTGGGCTGGACGCTCGCCGTCAGCATCGAAGGCCTGTGCGCGGCCCTGACTTTGGCTTTCGCAATAAAACTTGATTCTGCCGCCGGCCCTGTGCACGAAGAACCGCGCCCCTGGCCGCTCCAGACTTGAGATGTCGCCCATGGCGGCCATGATGTGATCCTTGAGCTCGTGTTTGGAGGCGACGCGGATGTGGCGGCGATCTGGACGGAACTGAGCTGGCGCGCCGGAACAAAAGGCCCGTTGAGCGTCAGATTCGCCGCGCTTCGCTTCGCATTGCCGACGGACCGCCTCGGCTCGACCACTTCGAGAGCCGCCCCTGGCAGGGCCTGCAACGACACGCGCTCATGACCACGATCGCGTATGCTTTCCTCCAGCGCCGCCGCCTGAGAGAGGGTGGGGAAAAGAACGGCCATGCGAAGATCCCTTCACGCAGCCCTCCTACATTCAACGCCAGAGCGATGCCCTCACTGCCGCATTGGGCTCACGACATCGACGCGACCACCTCCAGCATCACCTCCGTCGCGCCGCCGCCGATGGATAGGATGCGGGCGTCGCGCGCTATGCGCTCGATCGGGCTCTCGCGCATGAGGCCCATAGCGCCATGGAACTGCACGCACGTATACGCGACCTCGTTGACGAGTTCGCCGCAGATGGCCTTCACCATCGAGACTTCGCGCAGGCAATCTTCGTCCGCCGCCATGCGCCAAGCGGTGGCATAGAGAAACTGGCGGCCTGCCTCCACCTTCGCAGAGAGCATCGCTAGACGTTCACGGATCGCCTGCATGTCCCATAAGACGCCCCCGAATGCGCGGCGAGCTTTCACCCAGGCCAGGGTCATATCGATCGCCGCCCGGGCCGCTCCTATCGCCATGCCGGCGAGGACAAGGCGCTCGTTTTGGAAGTTGCGCATGATGGAGTAGAAGCCCTGTCCCTCCGCGCCGAGCACGTTCTCGGCGGGGATACGGCAATCGTCGAAGATGAGCTCCGCCGTATCCGAGGAGCGCCAGCCGTGCTTATCCAGCTCGCGGGCGACGCTGAAGCCTGGCGTGCCCTTCTCGACGAGGAACATCGTGATCCCGTGGCTTCCTGCCGAGGGATCGGTCTTGGCGCCGACGCAGTAGAGATCCGCGTGCACGCCGTTCGTGATGTAGACCTTCGTGCCGTCGAGGACGTAAGAGTCGCCCTCTCGGCGGGCGCGGGTGCGGATGGCCTTCACGTCCGAGCCCGCATCCGGCTCCGTGATCGCGACCGCGGTGATCACCTCGCCGCTGATAATCCCCGGCATCCAGCGGGCCCGCTGGGCTTTGGTCCCGTCGTGAAAGACATGCGCGGAAGCCATGTCGGTATGGACCAGCGTCACGGCGGCGACACCGCCATAGGTCGAGCGCCCGAGCTCCTCGGCGAAGATCGTGGATGCGACCGCGTCCATCTCGGCACCACCATACTCGGCAGGGTAGCGGATGCCGAAGAAGCCGAGTTCGCCCATGCGGCGCAGGATCGGACGGGGAATGAACCCGTCCTCCTCCCAGCGATCCGCACGGGGCTTGATCTCCTCCTCGACGAACCGGCGCACCTGATCGCGTAAGAGCTCATATTCCCCCGCCGCCCAAGGCAGCCCCGGTCCGCGCGCCGGTACCCAAGCTTTGTCCATCAACTTCACCCGTTCTGCTATGCAGCCCAACGCAAAAGCTTCCGTCCGGATTGGTTCCCCAAGGTCATTTTTCCGGCAAGCTAGAATTCTATTTCCTCTCTCGGCCCTTCCGAGACTGAAGGGGCTCTGGAATCGGCCACCCAGAGCATTCCGTCGATCACTTCCGCCAGTCCGGCCACCGTCGGGCGCTCGAAAAGGTTGCGAAGCTGCACGTCGACGCCGAAGGTCTCCCGCATGCGCGACACCGCCCGCATCACCAGGAGCGAGTGCCCCCCCAAGCCGAAGAAGTTATCGTCACGGCCGATCGACTCGACCTTCAGGAGATCGCACCACAGCCCGGCCAACGTCTTCTCGGTCTCCGTCGAGGGGGCGGCGAAATCCTGTGCAGGCTGGATGTTTTCCGCCGTCGGCTCGGGAAGCGCGGAGCGGTCGATCTTGCCGTTGGGCGTGAGCGGCATCCGTTCGAGGCGGACATAGTGCATCGGAATCATGGACTCCAAGAGTTCTTCGGCGAGGTGGGCGCGCAAGTCCGCCACGGTCAGGGGTTTCGACGAGACATAGTAGGCTACAAGTCGTGCGATGCCGTCTTCGGCCGCTGGCGGTTCGACATAGCCGATTTGGGCCATAATCTCCTTGATGCGGCGTACGTCCAGCTCGTCGTTGAGTTCGTTAATGGCTTCATCACGCGTCTTCTGGCCGAGACGCACATCCCAGCTGTAGGGAAGGGCGTAGTTGTGATGTCCCCGCTGCTTCTTATGAACGTAGATGCCGACATCATTGATGAGGCAGTTCGTGGAGCGTCCCGTGTCCTCAGGCCGATCCCACCCCGCCTGCGTCTTCAGGAAGTCGAGCATGTCCTCCAAAGAGACGCTCCAGTAGCGGTAGAAGTCGATGAACTTCACTTCCTCGAATACTGAGTCGTTGCGGAAGGCATCCACGTCGAGATAGCGAGACACAGCATCCTCGCGGCGGTGATACTCCTTGCGCGCCTCGGCGATGAGCGCGTCCAGACGGGCCGGATCGTAGTCGTCCCGCTTGAAGACCTCCTCGGTCAGGCGCGTCTCAAAGAACTGGCCGCGGGACAACCCAGTTACGATGTACCCGATCCCTCGTTCGCGGGCGACGTTCGTGGCCAGGGTGTAGATCGTCTTGAAGCAACCGTTGCAGACGTTCGCGAACCGTTTCAGGCTATCGACGAAGATCTCGTTCATATACGGCGTGCGTCCCCAGTGGTGATCCACGCCGAGGGAGTTCACGAGCCGCCTGATATTGGCCTTGGCTCCTTCCGAAATGAAACCGTTGTCGAGGGTGAATGTAAGCGGCTTTACCCCCATGGCGACGAGCTTGCACAGCATAAAACTGCTGTCTTTGCCGCCGCTCAACAGCACGATGCAGTCGTAAGGTCCCTTCCGGTTAGCCTGCATCTCCGCGATGAGAACCTGGAGGTCGTCCGACGTTTTGAAATAAGTCTGCGCCTTGTCGACATAGGTGTCGAAGGCCCGGCATAGATTGCAGACGCCTGCCGCATCGAATGTCGTGCCGGGCAGGCTGGACTCAACACCGCACCGTTCGCAATAACGCAGTTGTGTCGCTGGTTTCGCCACCAAGGTGGCGATGGCAGCGACAGCGCACTCCTGAACGTGCGGGTGCTTCAGAAGCCGCGCTTCGATCTCGCCCAGCTCGACACGCGCGCCACCAACCTTCACCTGATGATCAACGCGGCCGAGAAAGTCCAGGCGCCCCTCTGAGTTCCAGCGGGCGAGATCGCCCGTCCTGTACAGCCGCAGCTTCGAAAACCCATCTCGGGGATCGGTGGCCGTGAGGAAACGCTCGTCGGTCAGGTCAGGGCGATTGAAATAGCCTCTCGCGAGACCGTCGCCGGCAATGAACATCTCACCGATGATGCCGGGGGCGGTGGGCTGATGTGCCTTATTGAGGACGTAGATGCCCGCATTGGCGGCCGGAACGCCGATCGGCACCGATGCGGATTGATCCCGGTCGATGTCGAAACGGTGAATCATGCAGCCCACAGTGGCTTCGGTTGGTCCGTACTCGTTGTAGATCTCGATAGGATGGGGGATGGCTTTTGTGATATCGCGAGCCAACTCAGACTTGAAGTCCTCGCCACCCACGATGAACTTGCGCAGCCTTGTGGTCTCAAGATTGCGGTCGCGGATCATCGCGAGATGCGCCGGCGTCAGCTTCATGATGTCGACGGCATTGTCGTCGATGACCTTGAGCACGACCATGCTCTGGACTCCCGGATCACCAAGATAGACCACGATGCGGCCGCCGGTAATGAGTGGCGTGAAGAGCGTCGTGACGGTCAGGTCGAAGGCGAGGGATGAGAAAAGGGGCCATGCGAGACGTTGGCCGCAACTGTACACTCGAGCGGCCCACCAGATGTAGTTCACCAGGTTCCGGTGCTCGATCACGACGCCCTTCGGCGTGCCGGTCGAGCCAGAGGTGAAGATGATATAGGCGGCGCCGTCCGGAGTGGCAGCGGACGGTCGGGCCGAGTCCGGCAAATTCAAAATCGACCCGAAATCGGCGTCGAGCACGAAGATGTCGGCAAGGTTCGGGGAAATAGCGGATTGCAGGCGCGCCTGAGTGATCGCCACCGGCGCCCGCCCGTCGGTCCCGTTGGCAATGTCCTTCAGGATTGTTGCCAGACGACCCTTCGGCGTTGCCGCATCCACCGGCACGTAGGCTGCGCCGGACTTCAGGACGCCTAAGATTGCGACGACGACTTCAATGGAGTGCTCCATGAACACAATGGCAATCCGACCCGGCCCCACGCCGGTCGAGCTCAGATACGTGGCCACCTGGTCGGAGCGTTCGTTGAGCTGCTGGTACGTCAGCGTTGCGTGGCCAAAGCGGATCGCTTCAGCGTCAGGACTACGCCTCGCCTGGTCGCGGAAGAGATCGATAATCGTCCTGTCCGAAGGGTAGGGCGCTACCGTGGCGTTGTAGTCGACAACCAGCGCCTGATGATCGGCATCTTTCAGCAGAGGAAGCGCTACGCCCTCCGCCGCGATAGGTAGGACTTCATTCATGAGACACGCTCCCCATCGCAGAAATCAGAAGATCAAATCACGTCAATCGTTCAGCTTTTTGGATTGCTTGGCGATACAGCTCTGCAATGGCAGGTGCGTCCGGTTCCTCCAGCATAAGGGGACCGTTGCAGTCCTCGGGCCCGAAATAAAATTCGGCGTGGGGCGCCACTCGAAGCCATCGATGCGGTGCTGCCCCCGATCGCAGCCAGGCCTTATTCGGAAGGAATATGCATACTCGACCCGAATACGGAGTGGGAATGTACCGCCGCAAAGCCGTGATCGCCGTCGATTTGAGTCGAGCTCTGCTCGCCAGCACCGGATCTGTCGTGACAGGCTCTTTGCTTTTGCGAGCGAGGGTCACGAGGGCGCGGACGCGCTCGCCGAGATTCCGGAGGCGACTGCCGAAATATCGCAGACGGGCGCCGAATGTCGGCAGCTTCGCCATCTCTCGCAGGAACGAATCGGCGCTGCGCCTGGCAAAGAAATACAGCAGACGTGGCAATTCCTTATAGGTGGCGGGGTGAAGAGGGCCAAAAAGCGCTATGCATGGGACCTCCGCTCCGCGTTGACTCAGCATTTTCGCCAGTTCGAAAGCGGTGGCCGCGCCGGAGCAGTAACCGGCGATGATGTACGGACCGGTGGGCTGATATTCGACGATCTGGCGAGCGAAGTACTCAGCGATATCTTCGACGCGGTCCATCGGCTCGCTCTGCCCATCGAAGCCACGCGGTTGGAGTGCGTAAAACGGTTGATCGCCGCCCAGGTGCTTCGACAGGTCGGAGAATGAGAAGGGCGCCCCGACATGCCCGGGTACGGCGTAAATTGGCGTGCGTGTTCCGCCAGACTGCAGGGGAATGATCGCAGGTTGTTGCCGGGCCGCCGCCGTGGCCATATTCAGAAACGCGATAATCTCGCCCTTCCGGTCCCTCAACTGGTCGCGAAACTCCGCCGTAAGTGCGCCAACTGGGGCGTTACACCGCAGCCGATCGCCCTCCACCCAGATCTTGATGTCTTTGACCGCGAGGTCTGCGAGAAGCTCTGGGAATTGCATCACGTCCGCCGACATAGGCCATCCGATCACTTTCTTATCATTCACGACGGAGCCGATAGTTCCCGCGTCCCAGCTGCTCCAGCGCGACGGTTTCATCGATGAAACTGCCTCTTTCTCCGTACGCCCGGGACCTGTCAGTGAAGCGCCTGTCCCGTGTTCTCGACCGCGAAGTATGGGAAACAAGTGCGATTCGAATGAACTTGCGTGCAGTTCAATGGAATTGGTTGGGCTCCTCGTTTGTCCGCAGGGTATGGTAAGTGAATGATTGCATCGCGGACACTTCAATTCCGGACTACCACTCAATTCCGGACTACCACAGTCCCGATGTGCCCAGGTTTCGGTACGAACCTACGCACAGCCCAATCCCTTTCATCCCAAGAGAGGGGCTGTCCTAAGCCGCACCCCAGGGCCTTAGATACAGCCTCCAGCAGGGTCCAGCGCCGCAGGAAGCCTTCCAGCCGGTCTCGCGCACCAAGGGCGATGTAAGACCCATATTCGCAGGCGGAAAAGCAGAGCGCTGCGATCTCGTCCGCTTCGGGCACAGGGAGAACTGCCTCGATGTCCACCCCGACCTCCTGCCTGGTCGAGAGGGCGACGACTGCGACATCTCCGGATCGTGAGACGCTGAAGTGCAAATCGCGAGAAGGCATGCGGCGCGAGAGGTGGGGTTTGCCTAGGCGTCCATATTCTAGTTCGACCTCGGACGGGGAGATTCCCAGTTTGGAAGCAAGGACCCGCCGCAGCTGCCCACGGGTAGCGACAAACCGGCGGCGGTCCCGCTCCAGTCTCAATTCCTCGGCGCGCCGACGTTCCTCTCCGTTGAGGCAAACGCATATCTTGCGGATGACGTTCTGCTCCGCATCGAGCCTGAATGCCAGGACTTCCAAACCATCATTCTCGAGAACCGGCATTATGATCCCGGGACTCAGTTCGACTTTGTCCAAAAAGTTTGGAGGGAGCGGTGCCGTCTCCGCAAGAGGCTGACTGACGCTGAATCTGACAGGTCGAATTGATCGAGGCCCCGAGACAGCATGAAAATTCCAGCTCGCGCCCAATGCGCCAGGAGTGATATGTGGATTCCGATCAATGGGAGCGCTCATGCCCGCAAGTGCAATTCTTTCTATGAACGGCATCGCCATTCGTGCGGATTCCCTGATGAAACAACCACGTAAGGGCAAAAGCAAGGAGCGCCTGGTGGATATTTTGATGTACTGATGGGCTACATCAAAAGACCCGGACATGCTGCTGCGGGCAAGGGGTCTGCCGGAGCCGAAACTGCCAAATTTATCTTGCCGGATTCTGGCGCTCCAATGGTCATCTCCTGCTCTGACGAGCAAGGCTGCTGCGCCGGGTTTTCCAAAGAGCAGTTGCCTGGATGCGGAATTACATCAGATCAAAGCAATCTCCGCGCTTCGCTTGTGCGGCCGAGTGACCGCCTGGGCGATGGGCTTTTGCTGCTGGACGATGGAAGCCTCCCTGCCTGTCCGGCCAGGCTTCTATGCCTTATGAAGACTTGGATACAGGGGACGACGCGATGTCGCCGTCCGTAAAGATCCAATTCGGATTTCCTCTTCTGAGTAATTGACCGGTTCTGAACAGTCCGCATCGCCAGCCCCGTTCGAAACCTGCTCGGCGGTGGAGGCAAGCAGTTAGAGTAGAGGCGGGCGATGCGGGCCGCGATCGCGACCGCCTTTCCGACGAGCGTGGATTCGCCGCCCCCGGGCGACGCGCACCAGTCCCGCATTGTGGGCTTTTACGCAGCCGCTCGGGGACGATCATGTCAATCGGTGCCTGATCATCTCCTCAAGGTCCCAGCCAGACAGCGCGCCGGCCGCAGGGTTGGCGAACCGGATGACGCCGTGGACGTCGAAGGTGAGGATCGCAAGCTCCGTGGCGGCCGGCAGAGCCCATTATCGCCCCGCGCGCGATCTCGCTGCGGCGCAGCTCAAGCTGCTGCGTCACGAGCGCCGCGGCCGCTGCCGTGGACCTCGCGCTCCCGGCGTTGCATCACGTGGACCAAGGGTACTTATTACTGCACGGGCAGAAAGGCGGCCGAAAGCCCCTTATTCAACCACTTAATATGGTGGCTACGCGGCTACTTGTAATCTATGGCTCCAGCGGTAGGAGTCGAACCTACAAGCCTTTCGGCGCCGCATTAACGGTGCGGTGCGTCTACCAATTCCGCCACGCTGAAACATAGATAAGAGAGCCCGCCGCGCAGACTGGTGCTCTGATCCCGAAATTGAAAGGAATACGCGCTGTGCTTGTCCGCCACTACCGATAGTCCAAAGTGGCCAGCCCCGACAACGTTCACATCGCATAGCGTAGACAAATCCAACCTCCCCTTGGTCCTCGCCTGCCGAAGGGCAGAACCCGCCGCCCGATTGTCCAAGAACCTGCCCCCAATACTTGATATAAATGGCGGCTCCCCTGTTTCGGTCGACGCTTCAAGCGGCGGCCTGTTTCAGGCGAGCAGCAATGGTCCCTAGCACCCGCTTGGCACCGCGCAGCTGTGCCTCGATGCGGCGCTCTGGACTGTCTCTGCCTATTACGATCCACTTCATGGGACGCTCCGCATTAGCCAGGCGGGACTTGTGCCCGGCGAAACCTGCCAGAAAATCGTAGCCGCACTCCCCGCGTCCAATGCTGTCCTCAATAGCCAGCACATGGCTGATAAGCCCGGGCTTGAGCCGGCCATCGCGCTCATAAAGAAAGCCGCTTTGATAGTTGAGAACACGCCCGTCATACACGAAATTGTACAGGACCCCAACTGTCTGGTCCCCGGCCAACGTCCGTGAGATGCGGACGGTCCCGGTGGGAACGCCGCGCGAAATGAGCTCCTCGTGAAATCGGCGGAAGCTCGGGTTGGCAAAGGCTCCCCTGCGTCCCCATCGCGCCTGATGAAGCTCGGCGAGCAAATCAAACGCGGCGAGCGCCTCCGATGTCACTTCGACAGTCCGGAACGCAATGGGGCCGCGTTCCCCATATAACCGCATGGCACGGCTTACCGCTTGGCGAGTGCTGCGGCCCAATGTGGCCCGGTAATTTGCGCCTTTCTGGCGGACTTTGACGAAATCGATCCACCGTGCCGTATCTTCCGCTTTCACCTCGGTAAGGAGCCCGGACCGGCCCGCGGTGCGACAAGCGGCCAACTCGAAGTCCGGATCAATTCCGGAGAGCACCAGTTGGTCAGAGCGGCGCAAGCGATGCGCCAAGGCCTCGACGCATGCCACTCGAGTAGCATCGGCCAGGGATCGCTCCGCAAGAATATCGTTGTACTCGATGAACAATCGATCGAATCGAACATCTCCGGTTTCATTGAGCAGCCAACGTGCCCGCGCATGCCGCCCGAAACTCCACGCCCTCTGCCGGCAAATAATCGCCAACCCAACGATCCTGCTTGACGTCCGAGCGACTAGAACATGTGGTTGCGCGCCCCCCGGGAGATGCCGCAGCCAAGTTCCGATCCAGAGCCAGGACAGATAGAATGAGTGAGTTGCTCGCGCTTCGAGCTCCTTCCAATGGGTCTCGAGTATCCCGATGTCCGGCAAGGCCTCCACGGTAACGTGGATGACCGTATCCTGGCGCATGGCTTGTTCTACTGAAGCCACGCGATAGGGTTCCGCACCGATGGCTGAGACATCAAGAGGTCCTGATAGACAACCATCTTCCTGATACTTTTCGCATTGCGGCGGGAATGCCAGGAATGTCCTCGCTGCGCGCTGCTGTTCGTTCATGGAGCACTCGGGGTTTCCTGTTTGGAGAAGACTTCATGTCAGGAGGCGCCAAAAGTGAAGACCCAATTCTTGACTACTCACGGCGAGCTAGTCTGAGCCGGCTGGAGGAGTACGACCGCATCACGCGGCCCCTTTAGAGCGGCCATGACCAGCGAAGGCGGTTGCGAGGCATTGTCTCGAACCGCGCGGCTCGCGCTCTCATTTATAGCCGAGCAGGCGAATCCCCATGAGATGCCGAAGTACCGAATTCGTAGTGGGTCTCGATCGCCGCCGCCAAACTCCTTGCATGACCATTTCGAGCATGATCCCAATTTTGGCAGGAACGAGCACATTAACGGCCCCATGGCCGAACACCACAGCCTGCTTTCGAAGGCCAATCCCCGTAAACGCGCGTGACAGCTCACGATAGCTATATTCCTTCAGGTGGAATCCACATGCAACCTTGTCAAAGTACACCGAAATGTCGTGAGGACCCGTGACGGCGTTTGGAGTGATGCAATAGTAAGCACCGCCGGGTGAAAGAACACGATATACCTCAGAAAGCTGCCTTACTGCGTCGTCGGGGTGGAGGTGCTCCATCAACTGATCGCTGAACATAAAATCGAGACTGTTGTCGGCGAAAGGTAGATGAATACCATCGATCCTAACGAATTGAAAATTTGCAGGCTTCTCCCCAGGTGGCAGTAACGCGTCAGTCACGTCTATTGCACTTACTGAAGAGCAGTGACTGCACATACTGAGGCTAAGCTTACAATCTCCCGCCCCCAATTCGCCGAAACGCGCGCCTTTCTGGATAAGAGTTCTTAGAAGGGCGGTCTGAAGATCGACTATACGATCGTCTCTGTATTCATTCCTATTTTGGGGATGATCTTCAAGGGAAGTGAAAAGCTTGCCGTACACTTCAGCATAGAGGCTGAGCCGAGCGTCTTGATCTGAATTCAGCAGCTGAGCAGCCAGAGCTTTCTCGATTTGATAGTGCGCAAATATCCGCTCGGGCGTGCGCGAGTCGTGACAAAATTCCGAAATCTTTGACCAATCGCGCTTGATAGGCACCTGTGTCCCGTTCGATGTCATCTCACTGCACCTTTGTCAGTGATCCGAACTCCTGAGCGGAGGCGGACATGCTCGTTCATGAAGCGGTTCAAGCTGTCGGCGACGGCGCGTGGTCGTTTCGCTTCCCAATTCGTCCCGACGAGTTCATCTACGCAGACCAGCCATGCAGGCCAATCTCCTTGCCGGGCATCAAATTCGGACCGATCCTCTACTCCCTCACCACGCGGGAAGGCTCGACATCGTTGGGCTTGGACGCGGCCGGCAAGTTCTCGCCGGTCGGCGACGCGGTCGGGACTGGCGAACCGGCCGGCTCTCTTGGCGCGCGTTCGCCCACGATGATGTTGACGAGGTCGCCTGGCTGCAACAGGGTCATCCCGACGCACTCGATGCTGACCGGCCCGGCTGCCGATTGCCGCACGATTTGATAGGTTGCGGTGTTCGCGTCCGTATCAACCTGGACGCGGGTCACCGGCAACGTGTACAGGACGCCTTCGCTGGCGTTCAACTCGCGCACATTGGCAGCGATCTGGCTCTCCATGGTCTCGATCTCGATCTCCAGATCGTTCCTGAGGTCGGCCCGGGTTCGCAACACCTCAGACTCCAGCGAAGCGAGGCGCTGCTTGGCGCTTGCGAATTGGTTAAGAGCGTCCTGCCGACGCTGTTCCGCGTCGGACAACTCACTCTGGATCTGATCCATTACCGTCATGCTTATAACTTTGCGGTCCACGAGCGTGCGCATGCTGTTGACGCGCTCGTGGCGCAGCTTGACGAGTTCGTCGAGCGACTTCATGCGCCCATAAGCGACAACGTCCTGCTTGGCCGCCTCCAGCGCACGCAGGTTCGCGCGCTCGCGATCCTTGCGGGCCGTGGTGACGGCCTTGCGCCGCTCGCTCTGCTCGTTAACTAGGTTGGCAGCTTCGGTCGGGCCGGCCAGTTCCAGCAACTGGCGCGGAATAGTGGGTGTCGTACCGTCGCGCTCGGCCTTCAGCACCGCCGTGCGCGCCAGCAACTTCAACATGGCATCGATCGCCCCGCTCCGCTTCTGGGTCTCTCGCACGGTTTCGATCTTCTGCCACGGCTCGCTCTCGGCCCGGTCAAATCCGCCGGCCAGCGCGATCGCGTGCAGGATCGTCATGCCGGCCGCGTACTTGAACGAGCCTGGATTCTTGACCGGTCCTAGCACGTAAATGGGCGGGCGCTCCAGCGGCAGGATATTAACCAGTCCCTCGCGGCCCAGCAGTTGATTGAAGGTTTCCACCAGGTCGGCCTGTACCTGTTGTGTCGACCGGTTGGCGACCGAAATGGAGCCAAGCAAGGGCACGGAAATCGTGCCGTCCTCTTGGACAATATATTCGCCGCTCAGTTCCGGACGCTGCAGGATGCCGTGCAAGGCCGAGGACGCTCTCCCCCACTTGTCTTCCTCGACGTCGACGCGCTCGTAGAATGCGACCTTGAGCCGGTCGCCTACGCCAAACAGGGCTCCGGTTGGCATGCCCGCCTCGTTGAGGGTTTTGGGGCGCTCGGCGCTGGTGGGGACGGCAGGGATGACGCTCCGCTCGACCAACGGCGCGGCGGATGCATCCGGTCCCGTGCCGAGGGTTTTGGGGGGCTCGGCACTAGTGGGGACGGCAGGGACGGCGCTCCGTTCGACGAACGTCGCGGCCGACGCATCCTGTCCCGACACGATCACACGGGAGGGTTCGGCCGTGGCGTGGCCCGGCGGTTCTTGCCAGCTATCGATACCAGCAGACACCTTCTGCACCACGGCTCGGGAGACATCGTCGACCCTCTGCGCCACGGTTCCGGAGACATCCTCGATATTCTGCATCACGGTCCCGGAGACATCCTCGACCCTCTGCACCACGGTTCCGGAGACGTCCTCGATCTTCTCCATTACGGCTCCGGAGGCATTCTCGACCTTCTGCATCACGGCTCCAGAGACATCCCTGACCTGTGCCACGGCTCTGGAAACCTCTATTGCCGCTAAGTTTTTGGCCGCGGCCCCTCCCAGGGCGGCGACCCCGGAAAGCCCGAAGACAAGCAGGACAGGCCTCAATCCCCTGCCGTGGGCTGCCTGTGAGGAGGGAGTGACCGGCTCGGAACTGAATTTTCTATTCATGGCCATGGCGCGTGGCTTTCACTTCAATGGTGGCCAGCCCGTCCCAAAGTGGCGAGCATCGGTCGACGAGGAAGGCTCTGCCTTATCGTGTCCCTTCACCGCTAGCGGCACAACTATCCCTTTGTAGGCACTCCTTCAGGATAAACTCCCCTCCGGCGAACTCGTCCAATGACCAGATTGCTTCGCGGAAGGAGAACCTCTTTGATGGCAAACGGGACAAAGGCGATCGAACGCAACGAAGAGCCGGAAAAGTGGTCCGACGCAGCGTCTTGAACCGGGCGGCCAACATGCATTCGCAGAATGGCTGGCCGTCTCCAACTTCGTCCAAGCCCTGGAGAACGAGCAGATGACGGTTTCCGGCTCCGATCCTTCCGCTACGTCGATGACCTGATTGACGGCTCGACTCCTCTGATGAATGAAGTGGCGACCTCGACAAAGCCGTCAATCTTGACAGCCCCATCGAGGTAGCAATAGCAGAACTGGCCCGCCTCACTCATTCTCTCGCAGGATCTCACCAGGCTGCCTGCCAAAGGACTTCCCCGGCAGCGCTGCCCGATATGGGCCGGCCCCGGGCCGCCCGAGCCAACTCCTCTATTGCTCATCGCAGGTGCAACGCAAGGACAGACCCGGCAGACCATCGCCCATTTTGATGGCCGGAAGGCAACCGTGCTTGCGTGCTGTGGTGTGCGCTGCGCCACATCGTCCTGGTCCACACCCAGTCGCCACTGCCAGCTGTGACACGTTGCTCCTCAAGCTGCTGAGGTTCGGGCGCTGGTCAGGATCAGCGCGCGCCGCCTTGTCCTTGGCCTGTGCCCTCATCCCAAACTGGCCCACGGCGCGGCCCCCTGGCCCCCGTGACGCCGCGCCGCCCGCGCCAGCGGGCAGCAGTAGTCACGGCCGACGGGAGATCAAGGCCCGGCAACCTTTGCCGCGCACGCATCCGGCCCAAGCCAGGGCTCGCACTTTGCCGCGCACGCATCCGGCCCAAGCCAGGGCTCGCACCCCTCACCAAGGCCTCAGGTTTAGAATCCGGGGTAACCCTCGACGAAGCTACGCTACGCCTAAAGAGGGTGTTCTTGTCTAGGGTTTTCCTGGCGTAAGGTAAACATGGTCAAAAAAGAAACTACGCGAGGGAGCGCCTTGCGAGACGCGGGTACCCCAATCGCGTCAAGGGAGGTTACAATGGCAACGAAATCCTTGGTGACCACAAGATCTTTTGTAACAGTGCTTGTCAGTCAAAGCGAGTTACTCCGAGAGGGTCTTGTTCTAATTTTGGATGCAGCAAAGTTTCGCGTTCTGTTCTCTGCACCTTGTGTTCACGACCTTCTGCAGAAGCCGCTACCCACGCATCGGTCCATCTTGCTCATCATGGATGTCGACGATTCTGATACGGATGCTGGATTCGCACAAATTTCGGAATTTAAAGGGATTTATCCCACCAGCCATGTCGTTGCGCTAGCCGACCACTGTCGACCGAACGATATAGTTTCAGCCCTTCGTGCGGGGGCTGACGCGTATTTGACGAAAGTTGCCGCTCACGACGCCTTCATCAAAGCTCTCGAATTAGTTATGCTAGGACAAACGGTTCTACCTGCAGAAACTTCAACGTTTATTCAGGACATAAGACATGGTCTGAAATATAATTCTGTAAATGAGGTTGCAAATTTGGCTGTGTCAGAGGAGAAGGCAGAGCGAGAACCATCAATGTTGTCAATTCGGGAAGAGTGTATTATACGTTGCTTGATCGGAGGGGATTCTAACAAAACAATCGCGCGCAAGATTAACATCGCCGAAGCGACGGTGAAGGTGCACGTGAAGGCCATCCTTCGAAAGATTCGGGTAGGTAACCGTACGCAGGCTGCAGTTTGGGCGATGAACCATGGTATGCTCAGTTCCGCTCCCGGCAATGGGTCGTCAGGGGACCGAAAAGACGGCTATCTAGCCTTGTCACCATCTTCAAGAGCTACTTGAAGCACAAAAGGAGTACCACCTTGTCAAGAACACTCATCCGATGTGACAGCCTCCGCGCTTGACATATGATCCTTCGCGCCGAGGCTTTCTCGCTCCGGAGGCCAAAATTCTTTAGCAGTATGCACACATTCTCTCGCAAACAAAAAATCGAGGCCTTGAACTCACCGGGCGATCTGCTAACAATTCGTCTACAGCGGACCGGCAAAAGACATCTACAAGGAAAGACAGTACAGAACTGGCGATTCAAGCCGACCGTTCTTACTTTCCCTTTTGAGTTGAGGGATTCATTCAAAGTGGGCGAAGCAAAAATTGCTCATGGATTTTCGTTCAAAAAAGCCCGGATCGGAACGGTCGAGGGCGGAGAATCTGGGGTTCTGGTGTGGAAATGGGACCAACTGGTCGCGGTCCTTACTCAGATCGACGAGGAAGCCTACTCCACGAAGGGCAAATGGTTCCTTGAGACAGGCTTCGGACTGCTGAGCGGGCAGCACAAGAATTTCGATACGATCGAAGAAGCCATAAGTTGGGTGGCCAGACACAGTTTCCCCGACATTGCAGAGGGATCGGCGGATTCAGCGGCAGGAAGTTAACCTGCCGACTTGGCGGAAGTCGCGCATTTCCCTCCACCCAAGGCGGGCCGTCTTACTGCTTGGGATAGGCGTCAGCCAGAGTTCCCTCCGCGAGGAGATCGTTGACCTTGTAGGCGACTTCCGTGCGGTTGGTCGCCTTCAGCTTCTTCATGATATTCCGGATGTGGACCTTCACGGTGCTTTCGCGCAGGTTCAATTCGTAGGCGATGATCTTGTTCGCCTTTCCGCGTCGGAGCGCTTGGGCGACCTCGGCCTGCCTAAGCGTGAACATGCCTGTTAAAGGCTGAGTGTCGCGGCTGCCCGAACCTATCAGGTGGCGCATGCAAAGGACACTGCTCGCCGGGACGAAGATGCCTCCCGCTTTCGCAAGGTTGATAGCCTCGACACAGACATCGATTCCGACCGAGCTCGGAATGTAGCCGCGTGCGCCGCATTCGAGAGCGGTCAGTATGTGTGCAAGGTCTTCGGTGTCGGCCAGGATAACCACCGGGACTGATTTGAACTCGGACGAAATACGCCTAATCTCGTCTGCGGTGCCATGATCGGTGACCTTCCGGCCGCCCAGGTTGAGGAGTATGACTGCAAGGGGAGGGGCCGAGCCCTTCTTCACGCGCCAGTCATCGATCGAACCCATGGCGGCGATTTCCATGCCGAGGTTGTGGTCCGCGAGGGCCGATGCGAGACACACGCAGTCAAGGGCCCTTTCGTCCAGGATGAGGAGGCACCCCCTGCCTGCTTGTCGGTGGACGCTCGTTCCGCTGGACAGAATTCCTGACCGATTGGCCCAAGTGTAACTATGCCGTCCTGTTGTGGTGGAACCCATATCAATATCCGCTTCCGCTCTTTTCCACACAAGCCGCCCTGCGGCTGCCAAAATACCCCCATTTCTCTCGGAGCTGAAAGTTTGAATACCGCCTTGTTTGAGTTCCTTTTGGATGAATACCCAGCCCTTGTGAGAGCGTGAGGCTACCCCAGCTCCGTGTCTCCAGCAGTTCTTCGCCCCAACGAGAACAGCTTGTGCAGCCTACAGAGTATTTATAAGCGTTCTCTAACATAAGTTAATTTTCGGTAAATTTCTCGCCAACGGTCTCGCCTGAGAGGGCACGTGTCGAGGCAGCGTCACCCCGCCTTGAAGGTCCCGCGAGTTCGATCGTGACGCGCGGGACTGGCGAGATTCAATCTCTTGGCCGCATGCCAACCGTTGAAACGATTCCAGCCAACCCCAGCCCCAGGAGGCATTCGAAGGAGGATCGGCAGCGCCTCGCGATTGTAGACGAGAATTCCTGAAGGTGAATATTGGCAGGGCGCAGTTCGTGGCACCGCACTACCAGTCGTTCGGAAAACATCATCTGGAACGCTCCAGCGACGGAGCACTGTCGTCTTCCAGCAGAAAATTTGCTGAGGGCCGAGGCGTTGGCGCACAGCACCGCCCGCAGGGGAGGCGATGCGAACGCCCGAGGCAGAGGGAATAACCTTTACCTGAGGTACTCGCTGTCGAACCCGGCTATTTTGACCAACTTCTTGCGGTTGATCACCTCTACATGGCCTGCCTTGAAAGCGACGAGATCGGCCTTGCGGAGTTCCCTCAATGTCCGGTTGAGGTGAACGGTGGTCATTCCGAGGATGTCGGCCAATTCATGCTGGGTAAGGGGGCACTCATATCTTCCATGGGCCGACAGGCCAACGATGGAGAGCCTCTCCTCCAACTCGAGCAGGAAATGGGCGGTGCGGCTCATCGCGTTCCGCCGCCCGGCATTCATGAGATGTTCGGCAAGGATGGCGTTCAGTCGGGCCAGGGAGCAGACGATCTTCTTAGCGAGGCGACCTTCCGACAAAATGGCCTCTAGCAGCTTTTTGCTGGAAATTTCATAAACAGCCAGTTCGGTTATGGACGCCAGGGACGCTAAACGGGGTCCGTCCACGGAACGGAAACCGACAATGTCCCCGCGCAGAGGAGTGTCGATGATCTGCCGTTCTCCGTCCAGTAGTCCGCGATAAAGGAGAGCCCAACCCGATTTTACGATGAATATCCCATCGTTAGGGTCATCTTGATGGCATATCACCGAATGGGGTTTGTAGATTTTTGCGGTCACACCGAGAAAATCGTTGTTCCCCCAATCGTTCTTCGACAATGTCCCCCCTACGGGATGCGAGCGTATGAAGTGCAACAGTGTCTGCATGTTGCTTCAATTTCCGCACAACCTAGAATAATTGCTCCCGGCGAGTTCGACACAACGACCACTGACGGTAGAGGCGGGCTGGCCTACTGTCCTCGTCTGTTTGAATGAGGTAGACTGCATTTAGATCAAAGGGTTGCAAGCAGCAGGTGGTTAAGTCTTCCGGCTTGGGCGAGACGATCCACGCCAAGGCCTGCTGCAGAAGTGTGGTACCGAGGACCGTATGGCGGGCCATCTCGACGCGCGTGCCGTCGTGCATAATGACGGATGTCGCGGGATCATTTGCGCCCCGGTCGTGAGGAAATCCCGCGGACAGGCATTCGCCCGCAAACGAGGCCTCGGAAGACTGCTCCTCCTGAGCAAGCTGTGCTGGCGACGTATGGGACAGTTAACTCAGGCCACGCTGCGGATAAGCGTGCCACCAAAAAGCGATCCAGCGCCAACCGAAGATTGCCTCGCGTACCGCCAAGGGCAAGGACGCCGGAGTGAGCACGAATCCAAATAGCAAGTAACCGGGACATCAGGTCCGCCGCCCGGAGAACTTAACAGCGGCCACGCTCGCGCCTATGGCGTTATCATGGAAGGTCGGCGGCAGCCGGTCAGACCTCAGGCCGTCTCAACACGAGCTGGCTATGGCTTTGCAACCGCCATCGCGACAATGAGCGCCATTAAGTAAACAGCGCCTCTTCTTGTAAATGGCTGCCTAATGTGATCCTACCAGACTTGCCGGTCATACCAGTCGTCAATATCCTGCCGAACACGGTCCTTTTCGATACCATATCGTTCCTGGATCTTGCCTTCGAGCTGATCGCGATTGCCAGCGATGCGATCAAGATCATCATCGGTAAGTTTACCCCACTGTTCCTTGATCTTACCCTTGACCTGCTTCCAATTTCCTTCGACGCGATTCCAGTCCATGACAGATCCTCCGTTGTATCACACAAAGCGAAACGGTCGTCTGGCCTGGGAGTTCCGGGACGAAGATCTCTGATGTTCAAGTCTCCTGTTGGGAAGGTGACGGCGCCAATTAGGAGATGGTGGGCCTTTTGGGTACGCGTCGACCTCCCAGACGAAGGCCCTTTCCTACACGTCGCCAGGTGATGCAGCGCCGTGGGCGAACGCAAACACGAGCGGAGCGTGACGTGTTGAGCGAGAGTAGCACGGCTGTCCTGCGCAAGATCATCCAGGTCGGAATAATCCTCCCAGGCCTTCGGGCCGCTAGGCCGCCCCGCGGTAGTGACATGCCGGATCCGAATACATGGGCTCTTCGATACCCTTGCCGGGGAACTGGCACCACGCGCGTCGCCGGATTGAACCGGAAGAGTCCGGCCGCGTTGTCTGGTGACTGGAATGGCAATTGTTGAAGATGGAAATGGCGAACACTGGCACAACGCGTGGACGCAACCAGGACCGGGTAAAGGGTCGCTGGTGGGCACGACCACGACATGAACTACGAGGCAAGCAAAACCGGCGCCAGCAAAGCCGACCTCAAATCGGCGGTGAAGTCGCTCGGCAACGATCGCAAGAAGGCCGAAGATAAGCTGGGCAAGGAGTGAGCCTGGGCCGCACAGGACGTCGGCGAAATTGGCGACAAAAGCTCGAGGTTCAGCGAAGGGGCATAGGCCACGTTGCCCTGTGCGCCGACTGCCGCCAGTAGTCATGAGAGGGCATTCACATGACCCGCATCGCCACCTTTAATGTGAACGGTATCAACGGCCGACTACCTGTGCTCCTGAGGTGGTTGGGCGAAACTGACTACAACATTGTGTGCCTGCAGGAATTGAAGACGTCAGACGACAAGTTTCCTGCCGACGCGATCAGGGAGGCGGGCTACGGCGCGATCTGGCACGGTCAGAAATCCTACAACGGTGTTGCAATCCTCGCTCGCGGAATCGAGCCGATGGAACGTCGACGCGGCCTGCCCGGGGATCCCGACGATACCCACAGCCGCTATATCGAGGCCGAGGTGGATGGGATCGTCGTGGGCTGTCTTTACCTGCCCAATGGCAATCCAGCGCCTGGCCCAAAGTTCGACTACAAGCTGCGCTGGTTCGATCGTCTCATCAGCTACGGCCAGCACTTGCTCGAGGACCGGGTGCCAAGTGTTCTCTGCGGCGACTTTAACGTCGTTCCAACCCCGATCGACGCCGTGGTGCCGAGCCGATGGCTGGGCGATGCGGTCTATTTCCCGCAGAGCAGGCAGGCCTATGCCAAAATGCTCCAAGCTGGCTGGATAGATGCCGTGCGGCGCATCCATCCGGAGAAGGGCATCTACACCTATTGGAACTTCTCTTACCGTGGCGGCTACGATCGGAGTTCCGGCCTGCGAATGGACCATCTCCTGGTGAGCCCCTCCCTTTCCGACCGGCTGCGCAATGCTGGCGTGGACGTCGAGCTTCGCAGGTGGGAGAAGCCAAGCGACCATGCGCCGGCCTGGATCAAGCTCAATTGACTGCGAGGAATACAAATGGTCGAATTGGATGACCACGTCGATCAACAAAATCTCTTTGTGTGTGGGCGGCGGGAGGAGTCGAGCGGGGGAACCGCCAACCAGGATAACCTAGGGGCAGCTCCGCTCCTGCTGCACCAGGTTCATCCAGTATATGCGTTCGCCGACATGCCACTGAACAAGCTTTGGAATATCGGGGAGTTATTCCCCGGCTGCCAAGCCACGGATGGCAAGGAAGCAAAGATCGTGACTGGTCTGGAACAGTCCGAGGCGAAGAGCACTGCCAGGAAAGCGGTCCGGCCTTGACGAAATTGGACGAAGGCCTGCGGTTTGGACCGCTTCGTGAGCGCTGGGTTCACCTCTGTGTCGACATGCAACGGATGTTTGCCGAACCGACGCAATGGCACACGCCGTGGATGGAGCGCGTATTGCCCAATGTCGTCGCCCTCGTCGAATTGGACCCGGCGCGGACGATATTCACCCGGTTTATTCCCCCTCGATCTCCCGACGACGTTGGCGGCGCCTGGCGACGGTACTATCAAAAGTGGAAGACAATGACCCGCGATCGGCTTGATTGTCAGCTGATTGATCTTGTTCCGGAACTGGCGCGCTTCGTGCCGCCCGCTTTGCTTGAGGACAAACCAGTCATGTCAGCTTGGCACGGATCACTGCATGCTCGCCTGAGGTCTGCGGGCATTGATTCACTCATCGTGTCGGGCGCGGAGACGGAGGTTTGCGTGCTCGCCTCTGTGATGGGAGCGATCGATCTCGGCTACCGGGTGGTCATCGTCGCCGACGCGGTATGTTCCGGAGCTGACTCGACCCACGATGCCATGCTCGCGATCTATGAGAGTCGCTACGGAATGCAAGTCGAGACGGTGACCACCGCCGACCTCCTGGCCGCGCGACTGGACGGAATGTTGTGACATCAGGAGGACCTCTGCGCATGACAGAACAGGAAATGCTTATCCAAGCGTTGGGCGTCACTGCGAGCTTCGACGTCGCGCTGGTAGCGCGCCGGCGCATGTACTTTCTCAGCACCTATCTGCGTGCATCGGGCTAAGCACCTTTGTGCTGGGGATCAGCGGCGGAGTGGGTTCACTCACCGCCGCTCTTCTGGCAACGCGCCGTCGTTCCTGGCCGTTCGTCTCCCGTACGGGACCCAGGCGACCGAGCATGATGCCCAGCGGGTCTTGGACACCATAGCGGCGGATTAAGTGCACCGGGTCGACATCAAGCCGGCTGCCGACGCGATGCTGGATTCGATCAAGCTGGCTGGGGTCGAGCTTGGCGATGCCGGCCGCGAGGATTTCTTGCTTGGCAACATCAAGGCGCGTCAACGCATGATCGCCCAGTTCACGCTCGCCGGCGCCACGCGCGGGCTGGTCATCGGCACCGACCATGCGGCTGAGGCCTTGATGGGTTTCTTCACCAAGTTCGGTGACGGTGCCGCCGACATTCTTCCTCTTTCCGGGTTGAACAAACGCAGGGTTCGCGCCTTGGCAGCGCATCTGGGCGCTCCGCCTGAACTTGTTGACAAGATCCCGACCGCCGACCTGGAGAACCTCGTCCCGCTTCGGCCTGACGAAGATGCATATGGTCTCACATACGATCAGATTGACGACTTCCTAGAAGGCCGGGAAATCAACGAAGTGGCGCGCAGGCGGATACTTCACGCGCACTCCAGCGCAGCCCATAAGCGAGCGCCTCCGGGTCACAACGAGTGCCATGACGAGTTCGACATTGGCGCATCGGTAATAGTCGTCTCAACATACGCGACCGATGGGCTTAACTTCCGCTGGAGCGATGCGTTGCTCTTTCGCTCTTTCCGCCCCGCATGCGGTCATGCGGTCGAGAGTGTCGGCACGTATGGCCGAGGCGGGCGCGCGAACTCACTCCTCCCTGAATGCCCGCTGGATTTGATCTTCCAAAGGTTTCACGAGGTAAGACAGCATTGACCGGCTGCCGGTCGAGAAGAACACCTCGACAGGCATGCCGGGCGCCAAGGTTAGGCCTTTCAGCCGTGTAAGCTCTGTGCGCGGCAGTGTGACCCGCACGGTATAGAAGCTCGTGCCGCTTCGCTCATCGATGCTGAGATCGGGGGAGATCTCACTGACTACACCATTTAGCTCAGGCGTTATCCGCTGGTTGAAAGCCGAAAGCCGCAAGGTTGCGCTCTGCCTTGGTGTCAGCTGATCGATGTCTTGCGGTGCCACACGCGCTTCCACGGTCAGGTCGTCTGTCACAGGGACAATCTGCATGATGAGTTCTCCGGCAGATATAACGCCGCCGACCGTATGCACGCCAAGCTGATGGACGACGCCAGTTTGCGGGCTGCGTATATCGATACGCCTGAGTTGATCTTCGGCAGAGACCTTTTGCTCAACCAACTCGGCGAGCTTTGCCTGGACGTCACGGAGTTCGGTTGCCACCTCGCTGCGCAAATCCTGGTCGATCTGAATGATCTGCAAACGGATTTCGGACGTATGACCCTTCGATTGCGCGATTGCCGCAGTCAGCTTGCCATGCTCGCCTTCAAGCCGGACTGCATCACGCTCAAGTGTCGTTATGCGATCGATTGAAACCAGCTTGCGGTGCCAGAGCTTGCGCATCCCGTCGAGCTCAAGCCCGATCAGCTTGATTTCCTGACTTTTAGCATCCCTTTGCTCGGTCAGACCGGAAACTTCCTCGCTGAGCTGAGTAATGCGCTCTTCCAACTGAGCCTTCTGGCCAGCGCGTGCCTGGCGACGAAACTCGAACAGGGATTGCTCGCCTCCCATCGCACGCCGGATCTCAGGATCGCCCTGCCGCGAGCTCAGCGAAGCTGGGAAGGCGATGGCGTCATTGCCATCGCGCTCGGCTTCGAGGCGGGCCAGCCGGGCCTCGAATTCGTCCAGGCTCTTGGTGACGATGGCTAAATTCGCCCGGGTGACGGTTTCATCGAGACGGATCAAGACCTGGCCCGCCTTCACGGCATCGCCTTCTCGAACGAGGATTTGACCGACGACGCCACCCGTTGGATGCTGCACCTTTTTAACGCTGGAATCGACGACCAGCCTTCCCGAAGCAATGACGGCTCCGGAAAGCTCCGTGACCGCGGCCAGGCTTCCCGCCCCACCAACCAGAAGCACGCACACCGCGACACCACCGAACAGATAGCGGCGAATGGTCCGATCGATCGCGGGCGCCGCGTATTGCGTCATCACTGTGTCGCCTCCTCAGGGCCGGAGACGACCTTCAGAGGAACGCCTCCCGGGCGGGTTACCTTCCCCAGGACCTCATTCTTGGGCCCAAACGCCTGGACACGGCCGTTTGCCATGACAAGGACCTGATCCAGGCTTGCAAGCGCGCTCGGCCGATGCGCAACCACCACAGCAATACCGCCTCGCGCCCGCACTTCTTCAATTGCCGCCGCCAGCGCGGCCTCCCCTTCTGCATCGAGGTTGGAATTGGGCTCGTCCAGAATCACGAGGAACGGGTCGCCGTAGAGGGCTCGTGCGAGTGCAACTCGCTGTCTCTGGCCCGCCGAAAGCGCCGCCCCAGCCTCGCCGATGCGAGTTTCGTAACCTTCAGGCAGATGGACGACGAGATCGTGAACGCCGGCGGCTTGCGCAGCCGCCAGTATCTTGTCCGACGGGGGGCGAGATTCGAAGCGCGCGATGTTCTCGGCTATGGTGCCATCAAACAGCTGCACATCCTGCGGCAGATAGCCGATGTGGTTGCCGAGCTCTTCCGGCGACCATTGGTCGAGGGTCGCGCCATCGAGCCTGACCGTTCCCCGGATGGGGAGCCATATTCCCGCAATCGCGCGAACAAGCGATGATTTGCCCGAGGCACTCGGTCCGATGATGCCGAGTCCGGCACCCTTGTCCAAAGCAAAGCCCGCATCCTGGACGACTACACGACGCTCCCCCGGCGGCGTGACGCTAATGCCTTCGACGGCAAGAGCAGATACCGGCGCGGGCAGCGAGACACTCGTGGCGGTCCGGGGAAGCATGGCCAAAAGCTGGGTCAGCCGGGTCCATGCCTGGCGAGCACTGACAAAGCCCTTCCAATGGGCGATAGCCAGTTCGACCGGTGCGAGCGCCCGGCTCATCATAATCGAACTGGCGATCATAATACCGGCTGTCGCTTCCTGATGAATGACCAGATAGGCGCCGATCGCCAGTATACCCGACTGCAGCATCATGCGCAGGACCTTCGAGATCGTCCCGAGTGTCCCAGCCAGGTCGCTGGCTGTTGCGTTCGTGTTGAGATAATCGGCGTTGACGCCTGCCCAGCGCTCGGCAATGCGCGCGCCAAAGCCCATCGCCTGCAGAGCCTCTGCATTGCGGCGCGTCGCCTCCGCAAGCGTATTGCGCGCTGCCGCCTGGCTGTTTGCCATTTTCGCAGGCTCCCTCGTGCGAACTTCGGCAAGCAGGGTGAGGCCGGAGAGAACGATGGCGCCTGCCAGCGCCGTCACGCCGATCCAGAAATGAAAGAGGAAGCAAATTGCCAGATACAGCGGCATCCAGGGCAGATCGAAAAGCGCTGTCGGACCAGTGCTCGACAGAAACGAACGAACCTGATCAAGATCCCGCAAAGACTGAAGGCCGTCGCCTGGGAGCTTGGTGCGCAACGGCAAACGCATAAGGGCGGTATAGACTTGCCCACTCACTCGCGCGTCCAACGCCATCCCGATGCGCACAAGCAGCCGCGACCGGATTAGTTCAAGAACACCCTGAAAGACGAAAAGCGTGCCGGCAAACACAGCAAGTCCGATGAGTGTCGGCACACTGCGGCCGGGTATGACCCGATCATAGACCTGCAGCATGAAGAACGAGCCGGTCAGCGCCAGAACATTGACGACACCGCTCATCAGAGCGATTCCAGCGATCGCGCGGCGGAAAGAGGCCAAAACCGCAGCGAGCGTTGTTCGCGGCGGCTCGGACGAATGGGAATGCGACATCGCCTTCACATCGGTTTCAGTTCGGTCCCACGCGCAAGGATCGTGCCCGAAATCAGGCTCGATGACAACGTCTACATACCGCCGCAGTCAGGCGCCGCGCCTAGATAAGCCAATCGTTCAGCGCGTAGGCGTGGATGTAGTCGATCTGGATCTCCGCAGGTGTCGCAAGCCCGTCGGCAGGCGCCCCCGCGAGACCACCGACTGCCAGATCGACCAGCATATACATCGGGTCGTGCATGTCGGAAGGGGTTGCGGCACGGGAAACTTCCACATCATCGAAATACCAGACGAGTTCGTCTTCCGTCCACAGCACCCCGTACGTGTGGAACCCTCCCGTATCGGCGGCAAAGGCCGTCGAGGACACTGTCGTATGACTTCCCGTCTCGTTCGAGTGGCTTGTCATAATGAGCTTGCCTGGATCCTGGCCGAGCATCTCCACGACGTCCAGTTCCGGTGGCCAGGAGCCGTCTGCCGGCAGCAGCCAGAAGGCCGGCCACACACCTTGCTTTTCGGGCATGTCGGCCCGAATTTCGAAATAGCCGTAGGTCTGCGCGAACGATTCATAGGTCGTCAGCAAACCTGACGTGTATTTGTAATTGTCTATGTAGGGCTGGATAGCCGCGGGAGCCCGGGCGGCGGTAATCGTAAGAACACCATCCTCGATGCTGAAGGGGTTAACGGAACGCGTCGGAGCGTAGTTGGTGTCGATATACCATTGAAGCTCCTTGTTGCTCGTGAGCGAGCTGCCATTCGGGGCACCCCACCAGAAGTTCGAATCCCAGGTGCCGCTCGAGCCATTCCACAGGTCCAGCGTGTTGAACTCGTCCGAAAAGGTGAGTTCCAGATGCGACCTGTCCAAGGCAAGATCGAACTGGGCTGGGGTGAACTGGTCGATGGTCTTGTTGGCGAACACGAGAAACTCGTTTTCGGACAGGTTGAGTCGGACGTTCGCTCCCGTTTGCACCATTTTGGCGTGCACTTCCTCGAAGGAGGTGAAGCCGTAGCTTCCGACGCGCGCTGTATCGTCGGCGCCAAAGTCGAGGATCAGGTCACTGCCATTCCCGGGGGTCACAACAAAAATGTCGGCCCCGGACCCGCCCTTGAGAACGTCGTCTCCCCGGAGGCCGTCGAGCGTCTGTTGGCCGGAGCCGCCGGTAATGATGTTGCTTAGCTCGTTTCCGAAAGCAAAGTGTTTGTCCCCGGTGACCGTCAGGTTCTCGAAATTGGCCGGGAGCTTGTAGCTCATCCAGGTCGAGATGGTATCGACACCCTCGTTGGGCAGCTCGACCGCCTTGTTTTTGGATGAATACAGATAATAGATGTCATCGCCCTTGCCGCCATACATTGTGACGGCAGCGCCGCCGTCGGCGTACATCGAGTCGTTGTAGATGCTGCCATAAAGTAGCGGGCCCGAATTCGTCGCCGAATACCACTTTACCGAGGACCCGCTGTAAGGGAGTGGCACACCCTTGGCGTTCAATACGGTGGCCATTTAGTTCTTCTCCTTTGTCTCGCCTCCACATCAGGCTACCTTTGGAGGACAAAACGAGCCAGTAACATTTGGCTCCCGACTTGAGAGAGTTACCAGAACTTTAATGGGCAACGCAGCGAGGGCCCGCCTGAACGTTCAGGGCACCGGGATTGCAGCCGGGCCCTTGCCGCTCTGCTTCGGCCGGCCGCAATGTCAGACGTGCGGCCGTTATGCGACGCAGGGCTTGTTGTCAGGTGCATGACGTGGAACGTGATTTACAGCTTTGGCGCGATGGCGGGCGCGCTGCATCGTTGATATTGTACGCGCAGAACAGGCGCGCAAATGATATCTGATTCAGAGAAGGCCGAAGCGGTCGAGCAGCTGCTTGATACACCTGAGCTTGCAACAGCACTCGAAAGCGAACAGTTCAAGAAATTCCTTGACCAGGTGCCGATCGCCATAGCCGTTTCGGACCTTGCCGGTGAAGAGCGCGTGGTCTACGCCAATCCGGAATTCGAGAAACTGTCAGGCCTGACGGCCGCCAGGCTCACCCGAGAAAACTGGGCGGCCCTTTTAGGCACAGGCCTCCATCAGCAAAAGGACAGGCCGCTAGCCGAGGCCGTGGTCGAGGGAACCGATCTGGTCGGCACCTTCAGGCTGGAACGCGGCGAGGACAAACCCGCGATTGTCGACGTTTATTCGAACGAGATAGAGGACGACAACGGCAAGGTTTGCTTCCGGCTGGTGGCCCTGGTCGACGTATCGGCTCACGGCGAGGCGGGAGATCAGCGCTCGGCCGAGGAGCGTGTCAGCGAGAACGACATACTGCTTCGCGAACTGCAGCACAGGGTGAAGAACAACCTGCAGATGATCACCGCACTGATCCGGCTGGAAAGCCGCAACGCTACCGAGGCCGACCGGACTCGGTTTGAGCGGCTCGCCGGTCGCGTCGACGCTTTGGCGATCCTCTACCAGACGCTAACGGCCGACCAGCCGAAGGAGGAGGTCGATCTTGGTGTGTATCTCAGCCAGATAGCGTCCGCGGTGATGAGCTCGCATGCAGTCGAGGGGATCCGGCTGGATATGAAGGTGGATACATATCCGGTGTCAATAAACGTCGCCATGCCGGCGGGGCTGGTCGTGAACGAATTGCTGACCAATTCACTAAAGCATGCCTTCCGGGGGCGCGACGGCGGCACGATAATGCTGCACAGTGTCGTCGATGGCGATGGCTGCCGGGTTACGGTGGCGGACGACGGAATCGGCCTGCCGGAAGGCGAGATGTGGCCCAAGCCAGGCAAGCTCGGCGCGCTGATCGCGCGATCGCTGACCGAGAACGCCAAGGCCCAGCTATCGGTCGAGTCCAGCGCCAACAAAGGGACGAAGGTGACCATCGTTTTCAAACGGTGGGCGGCAGCAAGCTGAACGATTGCCGTCGAACATAGCAGGCTGGCGCTGGCTTCATGGCGGTTTTGAGCAGGTGGCTGCAAATAGGCGAGGGCGCCTGACGCGCGCTTCGAGCCGCCAGCAATCGGACGCCGCCAACTCGGCACGCGCCGGCTCACGGGTCACGAGAACACGTCATAACCCTTTGCTGCGAATGCGCCTGCAGCGGCTCGCCCGATCCCACTGGAGGCGCCGCTGATCGCGTTCGGACGCAAGGCACGGCTCGGCGACTGACGCTAGTTCCGTCCGCGACCTCGGGAACGGCGCGGGCACCTGACGCCTTCGCGCCCATCACGCGCGGGCCGGCAATTCAGCAGCGAGTCATCGTATTGGCCAACCTTGCCGAGGACGAAGGTCTAACCTACACATCAAATTGGTGCAAATACCGACCTAGCTAGCTCTGACAGGCAGAGGTTCACCGCCTTGTGCGAGCGAGGTCCTCTGCGGGTCCACGTCTTGAGCTGCTCAAGGGCTGCCCTCGCATTGTTGCAGCCATGCCTGTCGCCGGTTTCAGTCTTCACGAACACCGGAGGGACGAACCAATGGGTTGCCATAAGGGATAATTAGAGGGGTCGGAGTGTTTGGTAGGGATATCTGAGCCGGTGATCGAATTTGGCTCGCGCGAAGATCCACACGACCTACTAACCAGGAAAAAGCATAGCCTCCTCCTCGGCAGCAGCCAGGAACGCCTTACGTGCCTCCTCAGGTTCCATCTCGTCGGAAATGCAGGCGATGCAGACGCGCACCGCTTGGTTCCATTTGGGGCCACGCTTGGTCCACTTCATCAACTCCTGGCCGGCTGCCTCGACGTTGTTCACGTTCCGAGTCATACCGGCGCGCTCCGTCCTCACAGGGACCGGAGCGGAGAACCAATGGGTTGCCATGGGGGGAACTTAGAGCGGGAATGGCCTGCTGGCCAACCCAGGAATCGTCCGCTGGTAAGGGAACAACGGAGGCCCTCGTAGGTTTAGAACTCGCAGCGGTCGATTTCTTCGAGGATGTAGCCGCTGTAGGTCCGTCGCCTTTCTCACGGGCGGCGGGCCCTCGTGGTATCCGATTTACCTATTCGCGGTTGGCGAAGTAACATACCCTCTTCCTTAGCGGCAGCCAGGAATGCCTTGCGGGCCTCCTCAGCTTCCATCTCGTCGAATATCACGGCCATACACACGCGCACCGCGAGGTCCCAGCAAGGGCCACGCTTGCTCCACTTCATCAGCTGCTCGCCGGCTGTCTCGGCGTTGTTGACGTTGTGGATGATCCCGGGATGCTCGGTCTTGACGGAGACCGGAGGGTTGAACCAGTGGAGAGCCATACAGTCACTCTTTGTCGGCCCTATCAAGTTCCTCCAGCAAATACCTTTGCTCAGCCGGCAGCTCTCGTTCTACAGGCAAATTTAGCAGGTTGCGAAGGTAATTGCGGACTACCTCTGAGGTGATCCACCGCCGCACAAATTCGGCAATAGCCTTCTGTTTGGCTTTCTCGATTTCAGCCATGTTCGGGCCTGCATGCTTAAGAGGACCGAACTGCACCGCGAGCGGATTTGTTCCTGCTAATCACGAACATCAAGCAGGACGGCGCGCCCGTCTTGCGGGGCCGCGATAAGCAAATTCCTGGAATGCTGGGCGGGAACGTTAGACGGATTAGCGAGGCGCGTGCTGGACAGCTACTCCCGGCCGTCGAAACACACGAACAGGCCAGTGGCGGAAGCTACCTCAAGGATAGCCTCAGTTAGCTCTTCGTCAGATGCCCGCAGATTAGGCGCAGTCACACGGACTCGTTCTATTGCAGCCTTGATCGATACAATGTCTCCGCGAGCCGCCCCGTTCAGGAGTGCAGCAATAGCCTGATATAGAATTGGACTGACAATTTGAACGACACTCATCCGACCATCCCCAAGGGACACGCCGAAGAGGCGACAGTACTCTCTCCCTGACCGACATCAACAGGATGTAAGAATCGTACATGCTGGGCCGTAACCGTCAGGAATGTTGGTAGAAATTTCTGAGCGGGGGATCGGATAACTGGCTCGCGAAGACCCCCATGCCCCCTTAGTTTCCCATCATACGCCAGCCTCAGGAAATCCTAGGGCCTCGCTTAATCCAGCGGTTCGGTGCCGTTTGTCGGCCGAGGTCCGCGTTGCACGGCTCGGGCCGCTGCTCGTGGCTGCGCTGCTGCGGCAGGAAGGTCTTGCCGCCAACCTCTCGCCAGCCTGCATGTCGGCGCCAAGAATATTCCGCGGGAGCGAAGGCGTGCGCGCAATCGCTCCGGTTGTTGGCTTTTGTTGACGCCATCCGCGACGCCGCGCTGGCCGGGTTGAAGGAGCACGATCGGCTGACGATGGCCAGAAAGCAGATGGAGCGGCGGCTGCGCGAGAGACGCGCGAATTCAAAGCTGCCCGACCTCGTCGAGCTGGTGCTGTCAAGACCGGTTGTCTCCACGGCTCTTATCCAGGAGCGACTAAAGATCTCGAAACAGGGCGCGCTCAATCTCGTGGGCGAACTCGGCCTGCGTGAGATGACGGGAAGGGAGCGGGCCTGGGGGATGTGATTTGCGGTGGTTGGAGTAAGGGCTGTCGAACCTTACGGACTTACCTAACTTGACGAACTTTCGAAGCGTCTTTCAGCGCAATCCGGCACAGACATCGACCTTGAGGCGGTGATCCGAGAGAGTCGCCGGCCGAATCGAGGCGTCGAGCTTTGATCTTCGTCAATACCAACGTCGTTTCCGAAACGTTGAAAAAACCCAGACGAGGCAGTCATTGCCGGGCTGATCCGATACGATGCCGAACTCGCGCTTCCAACCGTGACGCCGAGATCGCCTTCGGCATCCAGAAGATAAGACCGGATCAACGTGCCGAACGGCTGGAGCAAGGGTTGGCCGACTGGCGCCGGCGTTTCGCAGACCGCATCTTCGGTCTGACAGAAGAAGCTGCGCTGGTTTATGGGAAATTGTGGGTGCTGCTGCTCGCCAGGGACGCGGCATGTCGGCACCCGATGGCATGATCGCAGCGATCGCTCGAGTAAACGGTGGCCGCCTCGCCACGCGCAATCTGACTGACTTCGAGACGGAAGGACTCGTTCTGACATCTCCGTGGGAGTTCTGAGACGTTTTCCTGTCGTCGCTTTTGCTCAAACCCCATCTGCCAGTCACAGACGAGCTGAAAGGCCGTCAAAGCGCAGGCGAGCGACATCAGGTTCGATTGCATGCCGTCAAATCCCCTAAAGATCACTCGAAGCGCCTCCTCGGCAGCCTCGCCGTAAGGCTCCCGCAACCGACGCTGCCCTTTTTTTGAGAAACCAATTAGGCTCGCTGGGCTTGCGAGACACCGAAAGGGGCTGATCTGAAACAGATGCCGGACGTGAAACAATTGAGATTGCTCGGCGTTCTGGCAGCCGCAGCGATCGGTCTATATGTCTGCTATCTGCTTGCGTGGCCTTTTTTGCCGGCATTGACCTGGGCTCTCGTCCTGGCAGTCATTCTGTCTCCGGCTCATCGTTGGGTTGAGAGACGGGTCGGAAATCGAAACCTGGCAGCGCTGATATCAGTAAGCGTCGCGGCGATTGCCGTCGGGCTGCCGCTGGCACTCGTCGCACAACAGCTCGTTCGTGAGGCGGTAAACGGAGCGACTTATCTGGAGGAGGTCATCCGTGGTTGGGATGCAGACGGCTTCATGTCTGGCTATCCCACGCTTTCGGTCATTGCCCAATGGATCGAGAACCAATTCGATCCGGCCGGCTCCGTCGCAGCATTCGTACAATGGCTGACGGGACAAAGCACGTCGCTGTTGCGTGGCTCCATCTATCAGGTCGCGATGTTCGGGCTGACATTTTATCTTCTGTTCTATTTTCTGCGTGATCGCCAACATGCCCTGCAAGCCGTTGCGGGCCTTTCGCCCCTGCGCGCTCCGGAGACAGCATACATCTTGTCCCGCTTTGCGGAGACCGTCCATGCAACACTGCTCGGCACCGTGTTCGTCGCCGCCGTCCAGGGAACATTGGGTGGCCTGATGTTCTGGTGGCTCGGCCTGCCGACCCCAGTCTTTTGGGGCCTTGTCATGGGACTTCTTGCCATAGTGCCTGTGCTCGGGGCATTTGTGATCTGGGTGCCCGCAGCGGTCTATCTCGCGCTGGAGGGGGCTTGGGCCAGCGCGGCGATATTGACCGTCTGGGGCGGCGTCATTGTCGGCGGCATCGACAATCTGCTCTATCCGATGCTTGTCGGGAATCGGTTACGCCTCCACACGGTCGTGGCCTTTGTCGGCTCGGTCGGCGGCATTGTCTTGTTTGGGGCATCCGGCCTTGTCCTCGGCCCCGCGGTGATCGCCATCACCATCAGCCTCATTGATGTTCTGAAGAACCGATTGACTGATCAGCCCGAGTCGGCGCCACCGCGCCCTACCGAGCTACCGCATCACCCCGTGACGGATTGACCACGAAGACAGGGCTGCTCATGAGTTTCCGTGTTCTGACCGCACCGTACTCAAGATCAAGCGGGCGGAAGGGGCGGGCTGGCCTTCGAGCGGTAGCGAGAAACCTGAACAACTCTGGGCCAGACATTTCAATCAAGGCAAGCACATCAGCTCGGCTGCTGTATTGCGGCGAGCTTCCAGTCCCCGCTGTTCTGGCGCATGAAGGTCCACAGTTCGGTTGTCTCGGTCGGCTGATCGGCCTGGCCCTCAACGATTTTGTCGCTGATGCGATCGCGGGTCACGTCGCGAGACTCATAGCGCAAAGCAGCCGTCGCGTAGTCGCGGTCACCCTCCCGCCAACTTTCCGCAATATCGGCCTCCAATAGGTTGACGTCCGACACGTCGTTCCTGACGCCCTTTTTGGCATTGTCGGCAAGTTCCTCGGACAGATAGGACACCATCTCGTGCGTCGCCAACCGGCGCAAAGCAGCATGATCTTCGCGCCCGAATGCCTCCTGAACTTCCGTCAGCCGTTGCTGGAACGTGTCGAGGTCGGTTTGCGTGAGTGTGATCTCATCGGAAGCGTTGGCTTGGCTCGTTCCGCCAAATCCTGACCCGATGCCTGGAATGGCGAAAGCGGTAGCGTTGCTCGGCTCGGGCCCAGCTGCTGCTTTTCGCCCAAAGGTCCCGGTGCCCCGCGAGGCACCGGCCGTAGCGGGCGCTGGGTTGTATGCCGATTGCGAGCGGAAAAAGCGGATCGCCAGCATGATCACGCCGCCGATCAGCAGTACTTGGAGCAAAAGGCCCAACATGCCGGCCAAGCCGCCGAACCCATAGCCCAGAAGAACGCCGATCAAACCGCCAAGGAGCAGCCCCCGCATCATCGATCCGCCGAGGCCGTTGAAGAAGCCTGGGCGCTGGAATGCCTGCGGCTGACGGGCCGCATTGTTCGTTGCCGCATTAGGCGTCATCGAGCGCTCGACCGGTGCGGCCGGTTGCGGCGCGACTCTGGTCGGCGGGACCGGCTGGAAAGTGCGCATGCCGCGACTGCCGAAGCTGCCGCCACGGCGCGCATCGGCGTGATCAACAGCCACCATGGAAAATGCCAGGAACAATCCGGCGAACAGAACTGCAAACCGTCCCCAACGCGAAATCAGCATAGGCAAATCCTCAAGTGACACTCTGTCCACCCATATGGGGTGCGTCGATCGAAATATCAGTGAATAGTCCGCTGAGATATTTTCCGACGGCATGGTCGGGCGCCCGCCGGGGTTCACGATGAGACTGTCCAGCCTGCCCAAGCGAGATGATTGCCTGTCCGATCATGCAGGCGCGCCGCACCCGGCCGACCGCCGTCTGTCGCATCAAGAGCAGCGGATATGCAAGCGTCGGTTCGCCGCTCTCCCGGCGACGAGGCCGACGGTTCCCGGCAATGACTTGAGCTTGACATACAGCTTTTCTAGGTATTATCAACACACCTGCAAAACCTGCCATACAGGTTTGCCTTCTGAACTGGAGATCGCGTGAGCACGGTGGTAGCCGCAAAACATTCCGACGCAGCGAGCCTGGTCAGCAATACGATCGGCGAGATCACGCGCCACATCCGCACGCATGAACTCGGACCAGGCGACCGGCTGCCCAGCGAGGCCGCGCTTTCGAGGCAATTGAGCGTCTCGCGTACTGTGGTGCGCGAGGCCTTCAGCTCGCTCGCCGCGATGCGGCTTATCGACCTCAGGGCAGGCAGGCGGGCTACCGTCGCCGAGCTGGACTATGGCGTCATGTCGCTGGTGATCGAGCATGGCGTCCACACCGAGCAGATCACGGTGCAGCAAATCTACGACGTGCGCCGCACGATCGAGACCCGCACCGCCATGCTGGCGGCTTTGCGCAGAACCGCCGACGAAGTGGAAAGGATCAGGGCGCACGCGCTTGCCATGCGCGAGAATTTCCAGCGACCGGAACAGGTCATGGAGCACGATCTCGCCTTTCACCTCGAAATCGCCAAGGCGGCAAAGAATCCGGTTTTTAGCCTCATCGTAGGCGCGTTCGAGCGCGTATCGCGCCAGACCTGGCCGATCGGCTGGCGCAGCCGCCCTTCGGATGCCGAGCAGTTGGAGATGATCCAGATCCATATCGAGCTCGCCGAAGCAATCGAGACCGGTGATCCCCAGTCTGCTCGCGACCTGATGGCGAGGCATTTTGACGAGAGCGTCAAGGCCCTGCTGGCGGCCGGCATCGCCTGAGGACGGGGGCGCAATGAAGATCGCGAAGCTGGAAACGCTGCGGCTCAAGGAGCGGCCGAACCTTCTCTGGGTCCTGGTTCACACGGACGAAGACCTCGTGGGACTGGGCGAGACCTTCTTCATGGCCGAGACCGTCGAGTCCTATTTGCACGAATATGTCGCGCCGCGCGTGATCGGTCGCGACCCCTTGCAGATCGACCTGCTCGCCGCCGATCTTGTCGGCTATCTCGGTTTCCGATCGACGGGCGCGGAAGTCAGGGGCAATTCCGCTTTCGACATCGCGCTTTGGGATCTGTTTGGAAAGGTCACAGGTCAGCCGATCGCACAGCTCCTCGGCGGGTTCACCAGGCACGAGATCAGGACCTACAACACCTGTGCCGGACCCGAATACATCAAGAAGGCCACGGGCCAGACGACGGCCAACTACGGGCTCGATAAGCCCGGCGACGCCTATGATGATCTGAACGGCTTCCTTCACCGCGCCGACGAACTGGCGCATTCGTTATTGGAGGAAGGCATCACGGCCATGAAGATCTGGCCGTTCGACATGGCCGCCGAGAAAACGCGCGGCCAGTATATATCGCAGCCCGACTTGATTTCCGCGCTGGCGCCATTCGAGAAAATCCGCAATGCGGTCGGCGACAAGATGGACATCATGGTTGAATTCCATTCAATGTGGCAGCTGCTGCCGGCCATCCAGATCGCTCGCGAGCTTGCCCCCTACAAGACCTTCTGGCACGAAGATCCGATCAGGATGGACAGCCTGTCCAGCCTGAAACGCTATGCCGAGGCTTCGCTGGCGCCGATATCGGCTTCGGAGACGCTCGGTTCCCGCTGGGCCTTCCGTGACCTTCTCGAAACTGGAGCGGCCGGTGTCATCATGCTCGATATCAGCTGGTGCGGCGGGCTCTCGGAGGCGCGCAAGATCGCTGCCATGGCTGAGGCATGGCACCTGCCGGTCGCGCCACACGACTGCACCGGTCCAGTGGTGCTCGGCGCATCGACCCACCTGTCGCTGAATGCGCCGAACGCGCTTGTCCAGGAGAGTGTCAGGGCCTTTTACAAGACCTGGTACCGCGACCTTGTGACCGCTTTGCCGCAGGTGAAGAACGGCATGATCACCGTGCCTCCCGGACCGGGCCTCGGCATGGAACTGAACCCGGAGATCGATCGCGCCTTCACGGCGCTTCGACGGGTGACTGACGCATCGACTCTCTGAAAATGAACCTGAAGCAGCTTTCTACGGAGGAGGAGAACCATGAAGAAGCTACTTATCTCGGCAGCCTTGGGAGCAGTACTGGCTGGAGGCTCGGCAATCGGCTCACGCGCACAGGAGCCGATGAACATCGTCTTCACGCATCATTCGTCGGCGTCGAACCCGTTCTGGCAGGCGGTGAAGAAGGGGTTTGACGACGCCTGCGCCAAGATCCAGGCCAATTGCCAGATGGTCTTCACGCAGACCGAAGGCTCGATCGAGCAACAATCGGCCAACATGCAGGCGGCACTCGCGGCAAAACCGGACGCGCTGATCACCTCGATCGTCGACAACAATGCTTTCGACCAGATCATCGCCGACGCCCGCGCTGCCGGCGTCACGGTGATCGCGTCGAACGTCGACGACACCGAGGGTGCAGCCGGCAATGCCCGCCAGGCCTTCATCGGCCAGGGCTTCATTCCCGCCGGCTACGAACTCGGCAAGAAGATGTCCGAGTTCTTCCCCAAGGAAGGCAAGATCAGGGCGCTCGTCGGCGTCTCCGCGCCCGGTCAGAACTGGTCGGAACAGCGCGCTGCTGGTGTCATGAAGTTCCTTGAGGAATACAAGGCCGCGAATGGCGGACGCGAAGTAGTCATCGAACGGCTCGACACCGGCACAGATGGCGCCGTCGTCGCCGATCGTGTTGGCGCCTATCTGTCTGCCCACCCGGACACCACGGTGTATTTCGACACCGGCCTTTGGCATGCCTACGTGGCCCAAGTGCTGATCGATCGCGGCATCGAACCGGGCAAGGTGCTGATGGGCGGCTTCGATATCGTCTCGGAAGTCCTGCAACAGATGGAAGCGGGTTATATCCAGGTCCAGGTCGACCAGCAGCCCTACATGCAGGGCTTCATGCCGGTGATGGAATCCTATCTCGCCAAGAACGTCGGTTTGCTGCCGGCAGACATCGACACCGGCAAGGGCATCATCGTCAAGGAAGACGTGCCGAAGCTCAAGGAACTGGCCGCAAAAGGCGTGCGGTAGGCGGCGAAGCCGGCGTCCTCTCCTCGTTCTTTACGGGAGGGGGCAAGGGTGGGGGGGCAGGCCGCGTGGCCTTTGGGCGTTTTAGCTCCACCCCTCATCCTGCCACCGCATCTCCCGGTCAAGGGCGGTAGAAGACAGACTGCCGCCATCCCCTTGCCGCTGCGGCAAGCCAGCGCAAACAATCCCAAGCCGGAGCGAATGATGAAGCGCTTGATGAAGATTTATCTGGAGAAGCCGGAGCTTGCCGCGGTCGTGTTCCTGCTCCTCCTCCTTCTCGTCTTTCAGATACGCTCGAACGGCGTATTTCTGAACACACAGAACGTGCGTGGAATGCTTGGGCTGCTGCCTGAAATGGGGCTGGTCGCGATCGGCGTGACCCTGCTGATGATATGCGGCGAGTTTGATCTTTCCGTGGGCTCGGTCTTTGCGCTGACCCCGATGACGATGGCGGTGATGCTGGCGGCCGGCGTGCCGTTCGCGCCGGCCTTTGCCGCCGGCCTCGTGATCGCCGCCCTGATCGGCTTCTTCAACGGGTTCATAACGATTCGTTTCGCGATACCAAGCTTCATCACCACGCTTGGCATGCTGTTCATTGCGCGTTCGCTGACGGTGGTAATCTCCGGTGGCTTCCCTCCTGTCATCCCGGCCAACGCTCTGCCCAAATGGCTGTTTACGATCTATGTGGGGCCGGGCGACCTCTTTCGCATGTCGTTCTTCTGGTTCGTCGCCGTGGCAATCCTGGCGACGGTGCTTCTGTCGCGCACGAATTTCGGCAACTGGGTGCGCGCCACCGGCGGCTTTCTGCCTGCCGCGCAATCGATGGGCATCCCGACGGCCCGGGTGAAGGTCGCCTGCTTCATGATATGTTCTGTGCTCGCCGGCTTTGCCGGCACCATTCAGGTGATGCGGCTCGGCGCGCCGCTGCCCTCGATCGGCGAGGGGCTGGAGTTGCAAGCCGTGTCGGCTGCCGTCATCGGTGGCGCCTCGCTGGCTGGCGGCATCGGCACTATCTTCGGCGGCATCATAGGGGCTGCCCTTATCCGCGTCATCGACAACGGACTGGTGCTGAGCCAGGTTGACGCCAACTGGTTCAAGATGGCAATCGGCTTCCTGACTATCTTCGCGGTCGTCGTGAATGCCTGGCTGCGAAAGCGGGGCAGGGCAATGAAGGTGGAGACCTGATCATGGCGGCACCCATCATCGCGATCAAGGGACTCCAGAAATGGTATTCCGGCGTCCACGCCTTGAAGAACGTCACTCTGGATATTTATCCAGACGAGGCCCTGGGCCTTGTCGGCGACAACGGCGCCGGCAAATCGACGTTGATCAACATCCTGTCAGGCACCCAAAAGCCCGATGGCGGCGAGATCAGGATCGAAGGTGAACCGGTCCGATTCTCGAATCCGCGCGACGCCATGGATCGCGGCATCGAGACGATCTACCAGTACAATTCGATGGTGCCGACCATGACCATCGCCCGCAACGTTTTCATCGGACGCGAGCCGGTGAAGGGCTCGGTTTTCGGCATCGGCATCCTGGACCAGAAGCGCATGCGTGATGAAAGTGTCAAGGCGATCGCCGACGTCGATCTGCATCTGAGGTCGCCGGACGCGCTGGTCGGCGAACTGTCGGGCGGCCAGCGCCAAGGCGTGGCGATCGCCCGTGCCATGCACTTCAAGTCGAAAGTCATGATACTCGACGAGCCGACCAATCATCTCTCGGTAAAGGAGACCCGAAAGGTGATCGGCTTCGTTCGCGCCCTCAAGGCCCAGAACATCACCAGCGTCTTCATCAGCCACAACATGCATCATGTTTTCGAATGCTGCGACCGGGTCGTGGCCATGGCGCGTGGAGAGATCGTTCTCGACAAGCGGATCGGCGAGACTTCGATCGAGGAAATCCACGAGGTTCTGTGAGGCGAAGAAGCGATCGCTCGCGAGCCGCTCTGCTGGTAGAGGTCAGTCTGCGCTACGGCTTTTGCGCAAGGATCGCCTCAGCGGTTTTCTCGTCGGTGATCAGCACATCGACGACTCCCAGACGCAACACGGCGCGCAGCACCGGAACCTTGTCGAGGCCGCCGGAGGGCAGGATCACAGTGTCGACGTCGCGCAGATGTTCGGGCGCGAGGCCGATAACGCGATTGTTTAGCGGGTGATCGACGAGTTGTCCGTCGGCGCCGATCCAGTGGCCGCAAATATCGCCGACGGCTCCCGCTTCGCGGAGCGATTTGAGATCATCGTCGCCTACCAGTCCGATCCGAAAGATGGTGGCGTCCTTGTGCACCGCGCCCACCGAAACGAAAGCGGCGTCAACGTCGCGGGCATGGGTGAAGGCGTCTTCCAGAATGGACTGGCGCATAAGCAGATCGCGCGTGGCCTCCGTGTCCGTGAACACCGGTGCTGCGATGTAGAAGCATTCCGCATCGAAAAGCGCCGCGAGCCGCGAAGCGATCTCATAGATGTTGATCGCCGATCCGCGCGTGAGCCCACCAAGCAGGGAAACGACCGACATTCCTTTGACCGGGCGCACCGTCACTGACCGCAGACTAAGCTGGAGCGTCCGTCCCCATCCCACGCCCACCGATATCCCGTCGCGGATTCTGAGCGACAGGGCCTCACCGGCGGCGGCTGCGATGACCTGTGGCACCAGCGCAGGATCGGGTGGTGTCGGAACCACGATTGGATCCGAGACACCATAGGCGTCCCGCAGCCGGTGCTCCAGCTCGATGCAGTTCGCCACCTTCGAATTGATGCGAATCTGAACGATCCCCCGCTGGCGCGCGTGCGCCAGCATCCGGTTGACGCGAAGGCGGGTCAGGCCAAGAGACTTGGCAATTTGCGCCTGCGTTAGGTCACCGACGTAAGCAAGCCAGGCGGCGCGCACGAGCAGCCCTTCCTCACGATCAGCCGTGACCGAACTCGTTACAGCTTGGCGGCCGTCGCGTTTCTTTCGTGCGGGTTTCTCCATCAGATCATCCTGTCCACTCCGCGGCAGCGGGTCCAGAGCGGGCTCGGCCGAGCCATGTGCTCATCGATATGAGGCATCAATCGAGTTTCCCCTGCTCCGCTAGCCTCGATGATAGCGGTCGAAGGACAAAACCAGCGGAGCATCGTGACAAACCGCGTCGATGATGGCCCTCGTCAGCGGCAGGCGATCGTGGAGAAGTACATCCCGGGCCATCATATTCTTCAAAGTCGGACCAAGGTCCAGCGCCAGTTGCGCTCCCTCGACCGTGTCCGAACTCATATGTTCGCGCTTCGCCACGGAATAGGGCAGGCCGCGGCCAAGCAGGCGCCCCATGCGACCGTTACGGCCCGCCTGGCAGGTCACATAAAGATCGCCGGAGCCGGCCAGCCCCAGCACTGTTTCGATTTTTCCGCCCAGAGCATCGACCAGAATCGCCATCTCCGCGAGGGACTGCGAGAAAAGTGAGGAGGCAAGATTGTGCATGAGCGCACCATTGGGCGCCTTGCCGTCGCGCTCCAGCAGTCCGACGGCAGCCCCAACGGCGAGTGTGTAGAAATTCTTGAAAGCAGCGCAGATCTCGACGCCGACGAGATCGGATGACGATCGCGCATGATAAAAGGGCGCGCGCAGAAGGCGGGAGGCCGCGGCCACCTGGTCGGGATCGTGCCCGGCCACGATCACAGAGGTGTCGCGCTGTGCCGCCAGTTCGCCGGCAATACAGGGTCCGCCGACGGCCATCACCGGGACTGACAAGCCGGTGCGTTGCTCGATCTCGCGGGCAAGCAGATGTGGCAGGATTTCCACGCCTTCGTCGCTTGCTGCAAGTCCTTTCGTAATCATCAGTATCGGCACCGGCAACTTGATGCTTTCTGCAATGCGCTCGATCGCCCAAGGAATGCCGGCCGACGAGACGCCGAGTACAAGCAGATCGGGTACATCGTTCATCGCTGCCCCGAATTCGGTCCAGGACCTGGCGGCCACCACATCAGGCAGTGTGGTGTTGAGGTGCGGATGACGACCGGTGCCGGCCACCGAGTCGACGATCTCCTCGTCGAGATGGGTGCCGACAAGAGTGATGCGGTTACCCGCGTGAGCGGCAGGAAGCGTCATGGCAGAGCCCATGACGCCGGCGCCGAGGATAACGACCTGGGCCATTCAGCTTCTTCCCTTGTCCAGTCGCTCGCCGCTGCCTTGGTCGAACAGGTGGATTCGCTCAGGCGCCGGTTCCAGATGGATTACAGCTCCAGGAGAGAGCTCCATGCGGTCATGCAGCACCGAGCAGATCGCAGTGTTGCCCATGCTGGCAAAGATGTGGATTTCGGGGCCGGTCGGCTCGACAACCGTAATCCTGGCCGGGATGCCGCGCCCGTCGGCCACGGGTCGAAGATGTTCGGGGCGAATGCCGTAGATCACCTTTTGGCCGGGCCGGACCGCAGCCCCTGGCGGCAGCGGGAGGGATAGCTCATCGGTCCGCACCACCCAGGCGTCGCGCTCGGATGCCACCTCGCCATGCAACATGTTCATTGCGGGCGAGCCGATGAAAGAAGCGACGAACAGGTTTGCCGGGTGATCGTAGACATCGAGCGGGCGCCCGATCTGCTCGATACGGCCGTCGCGCATGATGACGATGACATCGGCCATGGTCATGGCCTCGATCTGGTCATGCGTAACATAGACCGTGGTGGTCTTCAGTCGCTGGTGGAGTTCCTTGATTTCGGTGCGCATCTGCACGCGCAGCTTGGCATCGAGGTTGGACAGCGGCTCGTCGAACAGGAACACAGTTGGGTCCCGCACGATGGCGCGGCCCATGGCGACACGCTGCCGCTGGCCGCCCGAAAGCTGGCGAGGGTACCGTTCCAGATAGGGAGTCAGGTTGAGGATCGATGCCGCCCACCCGACCTTCTGTTTGATTTCTTCGTTGGGGCGCTTCTTCAACTGCATGGAAAAGGCCATGTTGTCGAAGACGGTCATGTGCGCATAAAGCGCGTAATTCTGGAAGACCATCGCGATGTTGCGGTCTTTGGGATGAAGCGTGTTGACGACCCTGTCGCCTATGGCGATCTCACCGGACGTGATGGGCTCGAGACCGGCTATCATGCGCAACAACGTGGACTTGCCGCAGCCGGACGGCCCCAACAGAACGACGAACTGGCCATCCTCGATCGAGAGATCGAGTCCATCGATAATCGAGAGGGCGCCATAGTCCTTCTTTATGTTGCTGATGGTGACAGACGCCATAAATTGCTACCCTTCGATTGCCCTTGCCGGTTGGAGCCCATTTTCGCCATGCGAGCCATTGGCGATCGGATGCGCTCTCACCATTGGCTGTCCAGAAACTCTTCCAAGAGCCCTGCATCGGCGGCCAGATTGACAAAGGACCAGCGGCCGCGGATCTCTCGCGAATAGCGAATGGCATCGTGCCAAAGCGCGCGCGGCAGGCCTAGTTCCGCGCCGGTGACCGGCCCCCCCGCAGCCTTGAGGGCTGCCTCCATGCGGGCGACCGGCATTGCCATTGGCCGAACCTCCTGGCGCAGGGCCGGCCAGATTTCCGCGAGTTTCCGGTTGAAGATTTCCGTCTGGCTGGCGTCGAGTGCTGTCTTCCTCATCTCGGCAATGCAAAGTGGTCCAAGCTGCGCTCCATAGCGGGCCAGCATCGCCGCCTCGTCGATGACGGTTGGCCTTGCCTGCGGCGGCTCTTCCATGTCCAGCAGCCGCGCTTGCAGACGCGCCATGACCAGCGAGGCAACCCCGACCTGCTGGCCGTGCGTGGTGCCTGGATGATGCGCTTGCGCGAACATGTCGACCCAATGGGAGATCTGGTGCTCCCCCATGGACCCGGGATGGGAAACGCCGGCAAAGCACACGCCCATCGAGCACAACGTCAGGACGCGCTGGAGATGCCCGACGGCGGTGATGTCGTGCCTGGCAAGGCGAGGCGCATGGGCCAGCATCGGTTCCTCATCGCCCGCCTGAAGCAGATAAGGCACCTCGGAATAGTAAGTGCCGAACAGCCGATGCGAAGCCCACCAGTCGATCTGGGCGGTGGAGCGGCAGAGGCTGTCGCCAAGCCCGGCGGCGCTGAGCCAGCTGGGTGCAGCAGCCGACACGCCAAGGTCCAGGAAGATGCCTCGCGGAGCATGCGAGGGCAGCGAGATCTTGAGCCCTGAAGCCAACGTCACCGACGCTGTCGAGGCGCCGTAGCCATTCATCGAGGCCGCCGTGCCGAAGACGGCATAGGGCCGCTGATCGAGGAAGGTTGCATGCTTGCAGCTGTCGTTGAGGACGCCGGACCCGACGGCCACGACGCCTTCGGCGTGACGCGTCTTCTCCCTGACCATCTGGATCGTTGCCTCATCGCAGTCGAGGCCGTCAGGCAGCACGATTTCGTCGATTTCGGCGATGGCACGCAGCGCCTTCGCGACGCGCCTGCCCATCACATCGACGGTGTTGATGTCGGAGACCACGGCGATGCGGCTGCCTAGCGCCAGAGGCGCAACGAGATCCCCCTCGCGGCCCTCCGTCGTCTCCAGCAATTCGATTGTCTGGAACGGCAGGACCGCGGCTGCGCCTGTTTTGGGATCTGTCCAGCGTCCTGCGACAACGTCCTCGATCAAGGCGTTCCAGTTGCTCGCTTCAGCCATGATCGGTCTCCATGAAGGCCGCGAGACGCTGGTTCCAGGTTGAAAGCGTTGGCCAAAGATCGGCATGGATCGCAAGAAGTTCGGCGTAGAGCGCGGCCCGTTTCCCGTCTGGTTCGAAGGTTTTGGCCGGCTCGCTGGCCATTACGAGCGACGCTTCGGCGATGGTGGAAAACCAGCCCACGCCCTTTGCCGCCGCCATCGCCGCGCCAAGCGAGGAGGCCTCCACCGTCGTCGAACGCTTTATGGGATGACCGAGCGCATCCGCCAGAATCTGCATCCACAGGTCGGACTTCGCCCCTCCGCCGATGGCTATGAACCGGTCGATGGTCTGGGCGGCAGCTGCAGCTGCCCGCCGACTTGTCGCGGCCTGATGCAGCGCTATACCTTCCAGCACGGCACGATAGATGTCGCCGCGGCTGCTCGAGCCGGACAGCCCGGCAATCACACCACGGGCCCTACTGTCCCAGTGCGGGTCCATGACGCCCTGCCAGTAGGGAAGAAGCATTATGCCGCCTGCGCCGATCGGGCTGGCAGCGGCTTCGGCCTCGAGCGCTGCCAGGCCGCTTGCGCCATGCAGATCGACGCCAAGCATTTCGCGCGCCATCCAGTCGACGAGAAAAGTGCCGGCGCGAAGGCACGTCTCGTAGATATAGCCATCATCGGCTACCGCCGTCTCGGTGCGGAAGGCCTGGTCATGGACGTAGTCCGTGCCAAAGCTGCCGGAGACGACCGCCGTGCCGAGATTGATGTAAGCGCATCGCGGCTGCAACACGCCAGCGCCCGTTCCGGCGCATTGACCGTCGCCGCCGCCGGCGACGATCGGCGTGCCCTCCCGCAGGCCCGTCAGTATGGCGGCTTCCGAAGTCAGTTGGCCCAGAACGCTGCCGGGCCTCGCCAGGTCCGGCATCATTCCCCGCGCCACGCCCGCGGCGTCCAATATTTCGTTCGACCAGTCCATAGCTCGCATATCGAGTATGCCCATCGGGTCGGCGGATGCGGTGGATGTCACCCACCGGCCGCTCAAGCGAAAGACCAGATAGCCATGGACTTCGGCCATTCGCTCCACGCGGGCAAAAATCTCGGGCTCTTCCTCGCGAAACCAGATCATGCGGTAAAGGCAAGGAATGACGTCGAGCGGCTTGCCCGATATTGCGTGGACGCGTGCCGCGCCGAAACTCTCGCCGAAGCGCCGTGCTTTCCCACGGGCGCGCTCATCGAGCCAGAGCGTCGCCGGCCCGACCGCCTGGCCCTGCTCGTCGAAAAGGCCGAAGCTTTCGCGCTGGTTGGCAATCGCAAGGGCGGCAATGCGTGCCGGCGAAACTGTTGCCGCGACAGCGCGAAGCGCCGCAACCGTCGAGGCCCACCACTCGGCCGGATCCTGCTCGAAATAGCCCGGACGCGGGTTGGACATTGCAAGCGGTGCACGACCTTCAGCCACGGCCAGCCCATTGCGGTCCCAGGCGATCGCCTTGGTTGCCGAGGTCGAGGAATCGATGCCGATGACGAGATCCGGAACCATTGCCGCCACATTGCCAAAGGGCGAGGGCGGTGGAAGCCGCCTTCGCCCAAATCACCGACGAGTCGCTAAAGACCGGCGTCCTTGACTTTGCCGTCGACAATGCCGGCAATGGCATCGAGGCACGCCTTGGCATTGCCGCCATAGTCTTGGCCCGTAAGCAATTTGCCGAGCTCAACAGGAATGTCGTTGTTCGACAGATCCGCCCAGATCGGCATGTCCGGCTCCGATCCCATCTGGTTGTCGATCGTGTATTTGATCGCGTCGAAGTGGCGTGTCGTTCCAGGCCCGACGACGGCCTTCGCCTTCACGCGAGGATCGGTGAAGGAAGAATTGCGCATCGGCGAGGCGCCGCCGCCGAGCGTCGATACCCGCGCCATCACATCCTTCGAGCAGACCCACTGCATGAACAGCCATGCCGCTTCCTTGTTCTTGGAATATTGCGACAGCGAAATCGTCGAGCCGCCCTGGTGACCAACGGCCGGGATTTCGTTGAAGCCGCAATCGGCGGCGGCGCGACGACCGGGAACCTCCTTGGGCGCGGGCAGGGCCTCGAACAGGCCTTTGACCTTGGAATCGTTGGCGTCGAAGCCGGGGAAATCTTCGCCCCAGGTGATTGCCATCGCGGCCTGACCCTGTGTTAGTGCCTGTCCCTGACCGTCCCAGGTCCAAGTCGTCGCGGAGGGCGGCGAGTTCTTGACCAGCTCCTGATAGAATTGCAGCCCGGCCACGCCGCGCTCGTCATTGCCGACAAACTTCTTGTCTTTGTTGAAGATCGACCCGCCATGGCCCCACAAGGCGAAGGTCCAGTCGCATTCCAGCGAATAATGGCCGGACTTCGCCTGGCACGCGGTGCCGAAGATGCCGTTGCTTTTTTCTGCCTCAGTGAGCGCCTGCACGGCCTTGAGGTAGGCGTCGAGGTCTGTCGGAAGCGCAATGTTGTGTTTGTCGAAAAGATCCTTGCGGTACATCAGGATGAAGATCGGAATATCGAATGGGATTCCGCACTGTTTGCCGTTGTACATGGCGATGCCGTCGACCAGCGGCTTGGAGAAATCGTCCCAGTCGAAGTTGGGCATCGCCAGGTCTTTGTTCTGGTCATAATACTCGCGCGGATCGACGACATCCTGTGCAAACGTCGCCATCCAGGACTGGTCGAGATAGTAGACGTCGTAGGTGCCAAGCTGACCCTGCACATCTTGCGTCGCCTTGGCGAGAACCTGCTCCAGCGGCACGATCTCGACTTCCACCTCAATGCCGGTGGCCTTGGTGAATTCACCCGCGACAAGCTGGTTGGCGACGATCGTTGGCGGCGTCGCTTCCGAAGTGTAGCGGATTTTGGTGCCGGCATACGGTTTGCCGACATCGGCCAGCCACTTCAACATATCGGCGTCCTGGGCGCGGGCTTCTTCAACCCCGAGGCCCAGGATCCCGCGATTGGTGCGGCCGCCACCTAGCATGGCTGATCCGAAGGCAGAAAAGCCGACACCGGCGAGCGCCATCTTCCTCATGAAGTCGCGTTTGGTTATTCGGCGCGCCGTAAAGTCGTTGCAGGTATCGGCGACGAATGTCTTCTTGTCGTGTTCTCTGAAGCTCATGATCGTTCCTCCGTTGCGTTTTTGTCGTCGTCCTTCTCGCCTGCGCCTCACTCCTTCAGGGACCCGAGGGTGAGGCCGCGGACCAGATGCCGTTGAACCAGCAGGATAAAGATGAAGCTGGGTATGATCGCGGACGTGCCGAGCGCTGTGATGTAGCCCCACTCGGTTGCGGTCGAGGTGACAAAGGTCGAGATCTTCACCGGCACGGTGCGGATCGACGTTGTCAGGAACAGTGAGAGCAGGAACTCGGTCCACGAAAAGATGAAACACAGCACAGCCGTCGCAGCGATGCCGCCCTTGACCATGGGAAGGACCACGCGCCGGAACGTCTGCCAGCGCGTTGCGCCGTCGATCAGCGCCGCCTCATCGACCTCGCGCGGGACGTCGTCGAAGAACGACTTCAAAAGCAAAACCGCCAGCGGCAGATTGATCAGACTGTGAACGAGGATGAGCCCCGTATAGGTATCGCGCAAGCCGAGATCGCGGAACATGAAAACGATCGGAATGACGATCGCGATTGGCGGCATGAAGCGCTGCGAGAGAATCCAGAACAGGAAGGACTGCTGGCCGCTGAACTGCATTCGCGACAGGCAGTAGGCGGCCAAAGTTGCGAGCAGCAGTGTCAGCGCCGTCGATCCGACGGCTATGATGGCACTGTCGAGCAACGACTGGCGGGAATCATAGGAACTCGCGCCCCCCTTGATGACCCCGGCCGCTTCGCCGCCCTGTTCCATGCCGATGTCGACGCGCGAGACGCCAAGCAACGTCACGCGGTAGTTGTCCGGCGTCGGCGTGAAACCGGTGTAGACCGGTCCGCTGCGATCGAAGATCGCCGAATAGGGTTTGATGGACGACAGGGCCCACCACGCGATCGGGAACATGAAGATCGCCACCACCAGGACGGCGAGCACGTCACGGGCGATCGTTTGGGCGCGCGACGACTCCATCAGAATCTCACCTTGAACAGCCTGACGAAGACGTTCGACACGACGATCAAGACGACGAGCACGATCAGCGACAGGGTCGCGGCATAGGGGAAGTCTCCGGTGAAGTAGATTCGCCCCGCGTAAAATGAAAGCGTCTCGGTGGCCGTGCCTGGCCCGCCAGCGGTGATGATGTAAACGTAGTCGTAGATGCGAAAGAGATCGACGCCGCGGATCAGCACCGCGACCGCTATCACCTTGCGCAGCATCGGCAATGTGAGCCGCCAGAACGTCTGGATGCCGGTGGCGCCGTCGATCGCGGCTGCCTCGAAAGGTTCCTTTGGCAGTGCCCTGAGCCCTGCCAGGATGATGAGCACCATGAACGGCGTCCACTGCCATATGTCTGCCAGCAGGATCGCCGCCAATGCGGTTCCGGGCTGCGTGAGGATCGGCTGTGCTGGCGAGATCAGGTCGAGGGCATACAGGTAGAACGACAGGACGCCGAAAGAACCGTCCTGCATCAGCAGGAACATCATTCCGGTCACCGCAGGCGGCACCACCAGCGGCAGTGTCATCAGCGCCCGCAGCACGCCGTAACCTTTGCGATCGGTGTCAAGCAGAAGCGCGATGAGGATGCCGAGCGCAAGCTGAACCGCAAGCGCGACGAAGGTGTAGATCAGCGTGGTTTCCAGCGAATGCCACATACGCGCATCCGAGAAGGCACGCGTCCATTGGTGGAGCCCGGCGAAGTCAAGTTGCCGGGAGACGACATTGCGTTTGTGAAACGACAGCCAGACTGAATAGGCGAGGGGGTAGATGCCGAAAACGAGAAGCATCACCGTGATCGGCGCGAGCCAGGGGAAAGGATGCTCGGCCGTCATGAACCGGGGCAGGGCCCATCTGGGCGTTTCGCGGGTCACGGTCACCGTGCTCACGCGCAAATCTCCGCTCGGTCACAGAGACGCATCGGCCTTCTCCCTAACGGCCAGATTGTGCCAACTTGAACTTTTGTAAGTTTGTTGTGCCTTTTGTTAAGAACGTGTCGGACGGCCGCCGATTTGTCAAGTGTCGGTTCCCTCAGCACTCAAGGGATTTGCTCGTGGTCCCGGAGGATGCCGTCATCGCCGGGTATGGAGTTATTTTTGGAGGGAACGTCGCCGGTAAATGCCGTGTGTCAGCATCAAAAGCGCTTAGGGCTGCCGCCAACTCTGGCAGCCCAAGGAAAGCTACAGAACGCATCGAGGAGATCGGGAGGATACCCCGGGCTTTTGGAACTCCCTCCGGGCTCACCCACCATTGTCGTTATTTATCAATAACAGCGGTTATTTGTTCCCTCGGTTAACCACGTCCAAGATGGCGAACCTGCACGCATTGCTTTGATTTGATTGACCAGTGGTGGCCTACTGACAATCCAAATCGGCGGGTGAGGAGATGGTGCTCCACTACCTCGTCGAGGTTTCGCAAAATAGCAGCGTTTGGTTGCGCCTAGCCTACTCCGATAACATAGCGAGCGCTTGCTGCAGAGATCGCACCAGATCACCGGCCGCAGATGCTAAGGCCAGGAGGGGAGGGATAAGGTCGGCCCGTTGCGCGGAGGTCGTCGGATGGCTTGGTCGCGTCATGAGACGACATTTGCATCTTGTGCGGCGAGCGTCGCGATCCGACCTGTTGCTGTCGTCCGGAACGCTCTCATTGAGAGCGCATAAGTGCATTCCGGTCATTCGTGCTCGATCATGCTATACTCCGTCTCGGAAAGTAGCCATTGATGGCTAGGATTTCTGTTCGTCTGCGGAGCCAACTGGATGGGCAGCTCAGATCGACAGCAATGCAACAGCGGCTCCTTGGAAGAGACGGATCAGCTCGCCCTCGGTCGTGAGACTTACGAAGAAAGGGCGTGGGGCGACGCCTATAGGTTCCTCTCGCACGCCGATGAGACGGCTCCGCTTGCCGTGGATGATCTCGAACGGCTGGCGATGTCGGCCTATTTGACCGGGCGCGACGAGGAGTACCTGCGGGCCCTGGAGCGAACCCATCATGCATATCTCGATGCTGACGAATATCATCGCGCCGCCCGCTGCGCCTTCTGGCTGGGCCTGCGTCTTGTCTTTCGTGGGGAGATGGCTCCGGCGACCGGCTGGTTTGGACGGGCCCATCGACTGCTCGAACGCGAGCCAAATGATTGCGTCGAACAGGGTTATCTGATGCTGCCCCGCGTCGAACAGCATCTTGCTGCCGGCAACCTTGAGGCATCCTACGCTGCGGCCAGCGCCGCAGTCGAGATTGGCGAGCGCTTTGCGGACGCGGATCTCGTTGCCTGTGCGCGGCACCTGCAGGGCCGTGTTCTGTTACGTCAGCGGCGGACCACAGAAGCTTTCGCGCTTCTCGATGAGGCGATGGTTTCGGTCACGGCCGGCGAATTGTCGCCGCTTTTTACCGGCTTGATCTACTGCAGCGTGATCGAAGCGTGTCAGCAAGTCCATGCTCTGGGTCGCGCACGCGAATGGACTTCCGCTCTGGGGCGATGGTGCTCGGAACAGCCCCAGCTGATCAGTTTTAGCGGCACCTGCCTGATGCATCGCGCTGAAATCAAGCGGCTCAGCGGCGCATGGCAGGATGCAATCGACGAAGCGCAGCATGCCGTGGAGCGTTTGACGCAGTCAAATAATCGAAAAGATACGGCTGGGGCGTGGTACCAGTTGGCGGAAGTACACCGCCTCCGTGGAGACTTTGAAGCGGCCGAACGGGCATATCGGAGTGCAAGCCAATATGGCTTCGAACCGCAGCCGGGCCTTGCCCTGTTGCGGTTGGCCGAAAGGCACATCGATGCAGCTGTGGCCGCAATCCGGCGCGTCATGGCCGGGACGACCGACCAAGTGAAGCGCATTCGGCTGTTGCCAGCTCACGTCGAGATCATGCTGGCGGCTGACGACATCGAGGAAGCACGCCGTGCCTGCCACGAACTGTCGGAGGTTGCAGAAAGCTACGGAACCGAACCGTTGCGCGCCCTTGCCGCCCACGCGCGGGGAGCGGTGGAACTGGCAGAAGGCGAAGCGCAGGCCGCGGCGATTTGTCTGCGCCGGGCAATAGAGGAGTGGCAGCAAGTCGACGCACCATACGAAGCAGCGCGCGTACGCGTCATCATGGGCCTGGCATACCGCGCCCTCGGTGACGAAGACGGCGCGACACTGGAGCTGCAGGCAGCACGGACGGTATTTCAGCAGCTTGGTGCCACGCCCGACGTTTCTCGCATCGATGCCCTGCTTGACATGCGGTCGGAGGAATCCATCAGTCTCTCTGCCCGCGAGTTGCAAGTCCTCCGCCTGATCGCTTCTGGCAAAACCAACAAGGAAATCGCCAACGAACTGCATTTGAGCGGAAAGACAGTAGACAGGCACGCAAGCAACATCTTCAACAAGCTCGACGTCCCCACTCGCACCGCCGCCACCGCTTGGGCCTACGAGCACCGCCTAGTCTGAGCGTGCCCGGCATGGGTGGAATCACCCATGCATAGTCGGCGCCGATTGGGTGGATCGCCCGAAGCGCCGCCTTCCCTTCCGGCCTAAGCTTGCACCTGTCGGCTATGGATGCGCGCCGCCTCGGCGCAACTCGCCTGCAGACTGCAGGACGGACTCGGTGATCGCGCTGCAAACATCCGGCCACAATGAAAGGAGGAAGCGATGTCACGTACCGATACCGGGATGCGGGTCGCGGGCGCCTGGCTTGCAATTGCTTCTGTACTCTTAGGTTTCGTCCTGGTCGGTCACGGGCCGATTCATCCCGACCTCGCCCTTCAAATGCACATCATCGCCAACAACGTCACCCTGTGGGTGGTCGTGCATTGGGCCGCCGCGGCAGCACTGTCGCTGTTCGTCGTCGCGAGCCTGATCGTGCTGACCGCGGGCTCTCGCCTGACCGAACACGGGTGGACCCTATCCGCCTGGGCGGTGGTGCCGGTCGGCGCCCTCTGGACAATGACCACCGCCGTGGCCGAGGCCACCACCGTCGCCGATGCCGCCGCCGCCAACGATATGGCGCGCTTCTCGGCCTGGTGGGCGTTCGCCGAAGGCAAGGCCAACGGATTCATGTTCCTATGTCTGGCGGTTGTCGTGATCGCCGGCAATGAGGCGCTGAGCCGGCAACAGATAACGCCGACCTTGGCGTCACTGGTCGGAGTTGTGGCCGGGCTTGCCGCCTTTGCCGGCTGGCCGTTGGGCATGTGGTTCGGCATCTGGCTGGGCAGCCTCGTCTGGGTTGCGTCGTCTTTCGTGATGGCCCTTTGGACGTTGTGGTTCGGATTGGGGCTCGCGCGAACCGAGATCAGCGTGTCAAGCGCTCGCAGCTCAAGCTCTGGCGCGTGAGCAACCCAAGAGGCCGGGCGGCACGCGCAAGACGAAATCGTCCTATCAACATTAGGGAGGCCATGATGACTCACGTTGAAGGTTACACCGCCACCCCGGCGGCGATTGATTCGAACCGCATATCCGGAGAAGCTGCGCGCAAGCGCCTGCTCACCGGGCTATCGATCGCCGAACGGCGGCTCGAATTGGCCGGCATCTCGACCGTGCTACTGGACGGGGGCGCGGGATCACCGATCGTGCTGTTGCATGGCCCAGGAGAACATGCAGCAAAGTGGCTGAGAATTCTTCCGGAGCTTGTGAGAACGCATCACGTAATCGCACCCGATCTGCCGGGCCACGGCACGTCGGGGACCCTCGAGGGACCGATTCATCCCGATCGTGTTCTCGCGTGGCTTGGCCAACTCATCGAACGCACCTGCCCAACGCCGCCCATTCTTGTCGGCCAAATTCTCGGCGCCGCAATTGCTGCTCGCTTTGCCGCCAAGCACGGTAACCAGCTCCGCTGCTTGGTGCTGTCGGACGCGCTCGGCCTTGCGCCGTTTCAGCCGGCGCCTGAATTCGGTGCGGCCCTCGCCGCGTTCATCACGGAGCCAAGTCCGGAAAGCCATGACCGCCTCTGGCAGCAATGCGCCTTCGACCTCGACGCGCTGCGTGATCATATGGGCGAGAACTGGGAGCGGCTGCGAGCCTACAATCTCGATCGCGCGCAGGCGCCGGAGTTGAAGCCGACCCAGCAAGGTCTGATGGAGCAGTTCGGATTTCCCGCAATCCCATCAGAGGAACTGGCGCGCATCAGAATCCCGACCTTCCTGATCTGGGGGCGGCACGATCTTGCCACCCCATTGCCTGTAGCGGAAGCGGCGAGCGTCCGATTTGGGTGGCCGCTCCACATTATCGACGGCGCCGCCGATGATCCGCCGATCGAGCAGCCTGCCGAATTTGTAAAGGTGCTGCGGGCTACTCTTACCGCAGCCGGATCCGCGGCTCCTCAGGCGCTGCCGGACACACGTGAGGCTTGGGACCGAATTGCCTCGGGTTACGATCGGACGAATACCGAAACACAGATGTGGCTTGGCAATGAGAGTCTGGTCAGGGCAGGGCTCCGCGCGGGCATGCGCCTTCTAGACATTGCATCCGGCAGCGGCGCGCTCAGTATCCCGGCAGCTCGGATCGGTGCCGAGGTACTCGCCGTCGACCAGTCGCCCGTCATGCTCCGCCTGTTGCGAGAGCGCGCCAGCCGCGAAAGCCTGGAAATCGACACCCGCGTGATGGACGGGCATGCGCTTGCCTTTGACGACGACAGCTTTGACATGGCGGGGTCTCAGTTTGGGGTCATGCTCTTTCCCGACATGCCGAAGGGCATTCGGGAGATGACGCGGGTTGTCAAACCTGGAGGGCGGGTGCTGGTCATTGCCTATGGCGATCCGCATCGGATCGACTTTCTCGCATTCCTGGTCGGGGCCATTCAGGCGGTACGACCGGACTTCAATGGTCCGCCCATGGACCCGACGCCGCTGCCGTTCCAGCTCAGCGATCCAGAGCGGCTTGCCCGCGAACTGGCGAAGGCCGGGCTGAAGGACCTTAATGTCGAGACGATCACCGAGAGCACAGCGTTCAAGTCAGGCGCTGAGCTATGGGATTGGATCGTTTGGAGCAATCCGATTGTCGAGGACGTGCTTGGCAGCCTCGCGTTGAGGGAAGGCGAGCGCGTGGTCATTCGCAAGACGCTCGATCGCATGGTGCGTGAACGGGCCGGCGATGACGCTTCAGCCATTCTCAGAAACCCCGTCAATATTGGCATCGGCACCAAATGACTGCGCGGGCGATGGACCGGAGGATGGTGGCCGAGAAGGTGGCCCGCCCGAACAGATTCGAACTCCTGCCCCGGGGACTAGAGGAGCGCAAGGTGCGACGAAGTCGTTTCTGGGTTTTATCCTTGGGTTCGCCGGACCATACGAGATGATACGAGACATATGGGTTGTGGGTTGGCGAACCAGCCGCTCTGTCGAAAACAGCGTCCCCTTAATCCGGCAATTGGATCTGAAGCTTTACGTCCGCCGGCCGGGCTTCGACTGCGCGGTCGAAGGCGGTGATGGAGTCTTCGAAGGGGAAGGTCGCCGAAATCAATGGTTTGAGATCGACGCGGCCCGATCCCATCAGTGCGATCGCCCGGTCATATTGGTGGGCATAGCGGAATACCGTCTCAATGCGGATTTCCTTGGTAGAGGCCGTAGCGATGTCGAACGCCACCGGCGCGACCGGCAGGCCGACCACCACCAGGGTACCACCGGGCCGCGGCAGATCGAGCAGGGTCTCCCATGCCTTGGACGAGCCCGAGCATTCAAACACCACGTCGGCGCCCCAGCCATCGGTCAGGCGCTTTACCTCCGCCGCCAGGTTCTTGTCGCGGACGTTGATCGGGATCACGCCTTGATAGCCGCCGGCAATGTCGAGCTTGGGTTGGGCGAGATCGGCGACGATGGCGCGGGCGCAGCCGCCGGCCAGCGCGGCGATCGCCACCATCGTGCCGATCGGCCCGGCGCCAATCACCACCGCGGTGTCACCCGGCGCAATCTTCGCTTTGGCCGCCGCCTGCATTCCGACAGCGAAGGGCTCCACCATGGCGCCTTCGGCGAAGCTGACATTGTCGGGCAGCTTGAAAGTGTAGTTGGCGGGGTGGACGACATAGGGCGTCAGCACGCCGTGGATTGGCGGCGTTGCCCAGAACCTGACCGCTGGATCGATATTGTAGAGGCCGAGCCGGCTCGCCCGCGAATTGGGATCGGGGATACCCGGCTCCATGCAGACGCGGTCGCCGACCTTCAGATGCTCGACGCCTTCGCCCGATTCGACGACGGTGCCGGCGGCTTCATGGCCCAAGACCATCGGCGCTTCGACCACGAACGGGCCGATGCGGCCATGCGTGTAGTAGTGCACGTCGGAGCCGCAGATGCCGACAGTGTGGATTTTGATGCGAACTTCGCCCGGGCCCACGGTCTGTGGCAGATCGATGTCTCGCAGCTTGAGTTCGTGTTGGCGTTCGAGGACAAGGGCGCGCACGTTCGTCATCGACGTAGTCTCCTCTAAAGCCGATCGTAGGGGCCTTTAACCCTCTACGGGTATACACACCGTCCATCTATGCATCATTGTTCTCCGGGCTGGCGCTGTGGCCCCGATAGACGCGATCGAGCGCAGGCAGGTTCAGTTGGTGCTGGTTGTGGGGGTGAACCCGCACTGCTTCTGTTCCATATCGATCTGTTTCGTGATGCGGACGGCGTTCTGCGCGTAGGCCTCCGTCACGGAGCCACTATTCACGGTCTTGCCCTTCAGCGGACTCACGCCTGCGCAGAGGTGGAAAACATGCGGCTCGGCGGACTTCGCGGCTCCGGCTTCCGGCGCGATCCAGTAGACGACATCCTGACCGGCGGGGTGGCTCGCGTCCCGCGTCGCCGCCGTTACCGCGGCGGTGTCCGTCGCGATCGCCTGCGCCTGAGCGGCGACATCGGGCGAACAGGCGGTGGTGGGCTGCCCCGACTTGATCTGGGCCGCGCATGCGTTCATATCCTGGGTGTACTGTTCGACCGACGGGGGGTTGAAACTGATCCCCATGACCGTCGCAAGCACGGCCAGCGCAGCGCCGACGCCGCCGGCAACCTTCTTAGTCCGCGGATCCATGTTTTTGTCGGTGAGGATCAGGAAAACCAGCGGGAGGAAGGCAATCAGCGTGATGATTGCGCCGAGCTGGTTTTGGAAGAAGAACCTGGCCGCGTCGGATGCACGGGCCGGATCGTGCCTGTTGGCCGCCTTCCACAGCAAGTTGCCGGCGATTGCGAAAATCGCGATGCCGACCAGAAGGCCGATGACCAGCGGCAGGTGTGCCTGGTCGAACTTGTTCTGGCGAAGCAGCATGATTCCGTAGATCTCGCCGCCAATGGCGACAATCCACGAGAGTGCGGCGAAAAGGCGAAGACGCGTGGCGGAGGACTTCTGGCCCTGCGTCGCTTGCCAATCCTTGGTAACGTCTGGCTTGTTGTCGGTCATTGACCAGATCCCCTGATATCGACACTTCTGCGGGCGGCGTTAGACCAGAAGGCCAACGCCCGGCGCAGCAGCATTGAACGAGCGCCACCTGCCTTAGCGACACCGCGAAAATGTGAGCGCCACGGCAGGCCTCATCTCCATTCATAATTCATATTGCGCATGAGTGAGCCCGTCCAGACCCACGCAGGCACACGCTATGCGGCGATGGCTCCGTTCTTCTTAATCTCCGGCTCGACCTTGACGTAGCGGACTGACAACTTACGGCCAATAAAAGCGACGTAGAGTATCTGCTCGGCAAAGAGGGCTCCTGTACAACTCCGACGTCGCAGGGGGCAGATCAACCGGTTCGGCCAACATCAGAATCAGTCGAACGAGGGGGGCGAGCGCGAATCCACGATGCCTGACGGCTTTCTAAAAGGCATCAATGCCATTCAGTCGCCGCATGGACGCCAAGCTTTGGCCCCCCGACCATCTGCATTGATAATAATGCAGATTTGCATGATCTTATCGCGAGAACAGGAATGTTTAACATGGCAACGTTGACAGTGACGACAAGGGGACAGGTGACGTTCCGCAAGGACGTGCTGCAACATCTGGGCATCAAACCGGGCGAGAAGATCGAGCTTGATCTGCTGCCCGACGGTCGGGCGGAATTGAGGGCTGCACGGGCGAAGGGGTCGTTCCGGGACCTCCACGGCTTCCTCAGAGGCAAGACGAACGGCCGGGTGCTCAGCATCGAGGAGATCAACGAGGCGATAGCGGAAGCGGGCGCTGCGGCCGGGTCCGGCAAGGAATGAGGGTTACGGCCGACAGAATGTGCTGCTGCGCGCCTATGTCGCCGATGGCGCAGGCGGCCATTGCCGTCGACCTGCTGGCCAAAGCGGACATCGTGGCCGTGAGCTTGCAGGCCTTGTGCGAGTTCGCCTGGGTTCTGGCCCGGCAGTACCAGACAGAGCGCGAAAATATTGCCGCGGCGATCCGGGCGTTGCTGAACACTGCGAATGTTGTCATCAACCGGCCGGCAGTTGAGGCAGGGCTGTCAGTCCTCGATGCCGGCGGCGATTTCGCCGACGGCGTGATCGCCCTTGACGGCGGCTGGCTTGGCGGGGAGACTTTCGTCTCGTTTGACCGGAAGGCCGTCAAACTGCTCTCGGCGCAGGGACAATCCGTACAGCTTCTTTTCTAAGTCTCTTTCCGCGGTGGTCTTTCGCCCTGTGCTGTCGCGTCTTTAGAGGCCGCGGCGAGCTCGGATTCTGTCTGCGGTACGGATGTCAGATCAGAATGGCGGGGTGAGAGCCGACGATCGCCGATAGATGGTTGTGGAAATCGTTAGAATTCCCCAACTACCAGGCCGACTTGGTCGCGCAGATCGCGTAGCGATGCTGCGTCGAGCGTTCCAGCGCCCTGAGGAAGTTCATATGCCGCGCCTGCGCACGATGAATTGCGCCGAGCCGGGTGTCGACCACGGGCATCTCAAAGCCAGCCTCAACGAGAAGCGCGCAGACCTCGTCCGCTTTGGCGCCGCGCGAAAAGTGCAGCCGTGACAGGATGCTGCGATGGCGGTCCGCCATCACCTGATCCAGTTCGTGGACCGGCCCGACCGTCCGGCCAACCGCCCTTTCCAGGACTTGTCGCAGAGGGGTTAGCCAGGTCGTACTGACGAAATCACCATCAACGATCAGCAGCCGTCCGCCAGGCTTGAGCAGCGAGAACCATTCGGCGAATGCCGCTCGCGGATCCACCAACGTCCAGACGAGATGACGAGTGACGAGGACGTCATAGCTTTCTGCTTTTTCAAGGGTTCGCTCGGCGTCCCCGATCAGAAACCGGATGCCGCTTTCCCTCTGCGTCGCCTTTGCACGCGCGCGGGCAAGCATGGCCTCTGACCAATCGAGCCCGGTCACGGCATAACCCAGGTCGTGCATGAGATGAGATATGACCCCGGTGCCGCAAGCGAGGTCGAGCGCGCGACGCCCATCCCCGCGCCCCAAGTGCTTGAGTATCAGCCTGTGCCAGGCCAGGCGTTCCCGCTGTGAGAAGATTTCATGCCCCACCGAAAGGTCGAATGTTCCGGCGCGCGTCGACCAATAGTCGCGTATCTCGTCCCGCAGCGAATAATTGGGCTCGCCCGCCATTCCTGACCCCTTGTCGTCGTACCAGTCTGGAATGGCTCTAAAAGATATTTCTTGAGAATTGAAGTCATCTTTAATAAGGCACCTCTGGCTAATCCATTTCAAGAGAGGGCGCGATGAATTTCGGAAAGATCCCAGCAGCGACGATGGCGGCCGCTATCGTCGCTCTGTCGATGACGCTGGCCGCCAGGGCCGAAATGGTTGCAGTGACTGACATTACGGGCCGCCAGGTCAAGGTGAACGTCCCTGTCGAGAGGGTAATTCTGGGTGAGGGCCGGCAGGTCTATCTCGTCGCGGCGCTCGACACCGAGGATCCGTTCAAGCGCATCGCTGGCTGGCGCGAGGATTTCAGCCAAGCGGATCCGGACAACTACGCGGCCTATCTGGAAAAATTCCCAAGAATGGCGAATATCCCCACATTCGGCGGTTTCAAGGACGGCACTTTCGACGTCGAGCAGGCGATATCGCTCAAGCCCGACGTCATCGTGATGAACATCGAGTCGAAGCAGGCCACGGAAGACGCCAAGTATATCGAGAAGCTCACCGCTGCCGGCATTCCGTTGGTTTATGTCGATTTCCGGGAGCGTCCTTTTACCAACACCGAACCCAGCATGCGCCTGTTTGGCAGGCTGTTCGGCAAGGAGGAGCGCGCCGAGGAATTCATCACCTGGCGCGCCGCCGAGATCGCGCGCGTTACCGACGTAATCGAGAAGGCCAAGCCGGAAAGGCCCAAGGTCTTCATCGAACGCGCCGGCGGCTATTCGGACGATTGCTGCATGAGCTTCGGCGACGACAATTTCGGCAAATTCGTTGAGATGGCAGGCGCTGACAACATCGCCAAGGACATCATCCCCGGCACCTTCGGCACACTCAATCCCGAACAGATCATCGCCTCCGACCCGGATCAGATCATCGTCACCGGCGGCTCGTGGGAAGCCTATGTACCGGGCGGTGCCTGGGTGGGCGTCGGCCCCGGCCGTGATGAGGCGGAGGCGGTGCGCAAGCTGAAGGCGCTGACCGAGCGGCCGGCGCTGACCGGCGTGAAGGCCGTCGGGGACGGCGCGGTGCATGCCATCTGGCATCAGTTCTACAACAGTCCTTATCAGTTCGTGGCCATCCAGCAGATGGCGAAGTGGCTGCATCCCGATCTTTTCGCCGACCTTGATCCTGAGGTGACCTTCAGCGAGTTGCACAAGAAATTCCTGCCCATCGCATACAGGCCCGGCCACTGGGTCTCGCTGACCGATGTCGATTGAATCGACGGCCGTCAGCACCGCGCTCCACAGCACCGATGGACGAGGGCGTTACCGCGCTCTCGTCTGGCGGCGGCAGTTGATCCTTGTCGGCCTCGGCGCTGCCCTGCTCTTCAGCCTGTGCGTCGACCTTGCGGTCGGTCCCGCCCGCTACGACCTCGGCGAGGTTGTGCGGGCCCTTGTGTTCCCCGACACCGTGCCGCAGCAGGTGCGCGTGGTGCTCTGGGACATCCGCATGCCGGTGGCCCTGATGGCGATTGTCGTAGGAGCGGCGCTCGCCGTGGCCGGCGCGCAGATGCAGACCATCCTCAACAACCCGCTGGCGAGCCCCTTCACGCTCGGCATATCCGCCGCCGCGAGCTTCGGCGCCGCGCTTGCGCTTGCCTTCGGGGTGAGGCTTGTCCCCGCCGCAGTCGAGTATGTAGTGCCGATCAACGCCTTCGTGATGGCGATGCTGGCGGCCTTCCTCATTCACGTGCTGAGCGTCAAGCGCGGCGTCAGCGCGGAGACCATCGTGCTGCTCGGCATCGCGCTGGTTTTCACCTTCAACGCGCTGCTCGCGCTCGTCCAGTTTTTCGCGTCGGCGGAAGCGCTGGCGGCGGTCGTCTTCTGGACAATGGGCAGCCTCACCAAGGCCACTTGGCCTAAGCTTGCGGTCACCACATTCATTCTCCTCGCAGTCTTACCCATTTTCGCCCGGCGCGTCTGGGCGCTGACGGCGTTGAGGCTCGGTGAGGACAAGGCGGCCAGCTTCGGCGTCAAAGTCGGTCGCCTGCGGCTCGAGACGCTCATCCTGGTGAGCCTCCTCGCCGCCATTCCCGTCGCCTTCGTCGGCACCATAGGTTTTATCGGCCTCGTGGGCCCGCACATCGCGCGCATGGTCATCGGCGAGGACCAACGCTTCTTCCTGCCCGCCTCGGCGCTCGCGGGCGCGCTCATCCTGTCGGCCAGCTCGGTCGTCAGCAAGTCGCTTATCCCGGGGACGGTTTTCCCGATCGGCATCGTCACCTCGCTGATCGGCATCCCCTTCTTCATCTCGCTCATCCTGTCCAGCACGAGGCGCTCATGGTGACGATCCGGCTTGAGGCGCTCGGCGCGCGCTACGGGACGAGCCTCCGGCTTCGGGATGTGACGACGCCAGTGTTCGAGGGCGGAGACATTGTGGCTGTGATCGGTCCGAATGCCGCCGGGAAGTCGACGCTCTTCAGGCGCATCGCCGGCCTCCTGCAAGGACCGGGAGCAATGCATGTCGAGGGGGCCATTCGCGCGACGAGCGGCATCTGCTACATGCCACAGGAAACGTCCGCCAACGCGGTGCTCACCGTCTATGAGTCAGTGTTGCTCGCCCGCAAGCAGGGTATGGGCTGGTCCGTGGGCGACGATGATCTGGCTCGCATCGACGAGACCCTTGCGGCGCTCGGCATCGCCGACATCGCTTTCCGCAACATTGGCGAGCTTTCCGGCGGCCAGCGGCAACTCGCCAGCCTGGCACAGACGCTGGTGCGCGAGCCGGAGGTCCTGCTGATGGACGAACCGACATCAGCACTCGATCTGTCGCGGCAGGTGGAAGTGCTCGGTCTCATGCGGGAACTTGCCAGGGCGCGAGGCATGGTCGTGCTGATCGCCCTGCACGACCTCAATCAGGCCCTGCGCTTCAGCGATCAGACAATGGTCATCGCGGACGGCCGGCTGGTCGCATGCGGGCCAACGCGGGACATCATCACCTCACATCTGCTGCGGGACATTTATCATCTCAACGCGCGCATCGAGCCGTGCTCGCGCGGCATCGGCCATGTCATCGTGGATGGCGTGGCGGATGGGCGTCGGACGCTCATAATGCCGGCAGCGGAGACCGAATCCGGGCTTCGGAGCAGATTCGAGGCGGCAGCCGTTCCGGCCGCGTGACGGCAACCGCATTAAGCCGTCTGATCGACGCCTGCACTGATCGACCTGGTCCTCTGACCTCTGGTTGAAGGCGACAGCGTGCTTGCATTCAACTCAAGGCGTGGCCGGCCAATCCATAGACCCAAGGCCCATTGTCTTCCCGGTTCAGAAAGCGGCGCCCCTTGGACATGGTCGTAACGGTTTCGGCAATGCCGAGGCCGCACTGCTGGAGAAACGCGGCAAACACGCCATCCTTCTCGCGGGTGTCGACGCGGGCAAATCGTCCTGCCAGTCCCTTCAGATGCACGGCTGTAAGATGGACCGCGTCGAGATCGTTTCCCGCGACCATCGGGCCGATCACGTGACCACGCCCGAACTCGCGACACATGGAATAGCCGACGATCTCGCTGCCGCGGCTCAAAGTGCAGATTGAGGCATCGGCCGCGAGCAACGTGAGCAGCCTCTCGCGGTTTGTCCCAAACGCGCGGGTGTCCAGCGCCGTGATCTCCTTCAGCCTGTCGCTCGACAGCGCGTGCAATTGACCGTCTAGGGACGGCACTGTTGGGAGGATCGGTGGGACTTCCCCCTGGCGCATGTATACAGTCGCCTCGGTCGTGAAACCGAGTGAGACATAAAGAGGATAGGCAGCATGGGTAGCATTGAGTGCCAAGTTGCGATCGCCGCACTGCTCGAGGACTAGGTCCATGAGCCACCGGCCGCCTCCTTGAGCTTGCGTGCGGGGCGTTGTGATCACTACGCCGATGGTGGCGAAATCGTCCCCGTGAGGAAACCACATCGCGCTGCCGAAAACGCGCCCAATACCATCAACGGCAACGATGCCCTGGCCGGCGCGACGCAGTAGGTTCCAATCCTTCGGCCGATGAGGCCAGCGGACTGAGATCGACAGCGCGTGCAGCAGCTCAACGTCGACATCATTGATATCCCGCGCGACCAGTTCGAAGGATTTCAGGCGTACTGATCTCTGCATCTCAGTCGATCCTTCAACAAATGCGCAAGGCACGCGGTGTGACGTTGTAATCGATCGCCATGTCGCGACATGCCTCTTTTGCCGTAGCATTATACGGGAAAGCCAGCAGGTTTCGCTGGTTCGAGGTGCTTTTTCGCAATCTTCGGCCAAAGCATGACGCAATTCGGCAGCGAACTCTGCTGCCTGCGGATACGCTGGTTGCACCCGGTGATAATGTGCGATTAGAGCGGACCGCCATGAACGTGGAAGAAATCCTCGCGACGCTGATTGGATTTCCCTCTGTTGTGGGCACGCCAAACCGCGCGATCGTCGATTGGATCCGCGACTACTGTCAGGCAGCCGGAGCCGAGGTGACGGTTCTGCCAGGTCCCGAGGGCGACCGGTCCAACCTCTTCGTGACGATCGGCCCGCGCCAGGGTCGGGGCTACATCATCTCCGGACATATGGATGTCGTGCCGGCCGGCGAGCCGGAATGGAGCTCGGACCCGTTCGTCCTGCGCGGAGAGGGCGGCAGGCTATACGGCCGCGGCACCACCGACATGAAGGGCTTCCTCGCCTGCACATTGGCCGCGCTCCCAGGACTTGCTGCGATGAACCTGCGGCAGCCAGTTCATCTCGCATTCTCCTATGACGAAGAGGCGGGGTGCCGTGGTGTGCCGCATCTCCTGGCCGCGTTGCCGAGCTTATGCGAGAGGCCGCTTGGCGCCATTGTCGGCGAGCCGAGCCGGATGCAGCCTGTGCGCGCGCACAAGGGGAAGGCCGCCGCGCGGCTCGAGGTGATGGGGCGATCCGGCCATTCCTCACGCCCCGATCTCGGACTCAATGCTGTGCACGCCATGGCCAGCGTCATCACATACGCCGTGGTCTACGGCCAGTCCCTCGCCGACGGGCCGCTCGATAAAAATTTCGAGCCCCCATATTCTTCCTTGCAGGTGGGCGTCATCGCCGGTGGACAGGCGGTCAACATCATCCCTGGCCAATGCACAGCCGATATCGAGCTGCGCGCCGTGCCCGGCGTTTCTCCAGCCTCCCTGCTTGAGCCTGTCAAGACCCGGCTTTTCGCCCTGCGAGACAGCGGCTTCGATGTGGTGTGGCACGAGTTGAGCACCTATCCCGCCCTCGCGCCCGCGAACGGGAGCGCGCTAGCGGCCGTTCTGACCGAGCTGACGGGGCAGGAGCCGCTCACAGCCGTCAGCTTCGGCACGGAGGCCGGGCTTTACCAGCAGGCCGGCATCGACGCGATCATTTGCGGTCCTGGCGACATCGGCCGTGCCCATCGTCCCAATGAGTATATCGAGATCGGTGAACTCGCCGCTTGCCGGAAGATGATCGAGGGGCTCGGCGCGCGTCTTGCGGCCTGAAGGAAGGGCGGTCGCCATGGCGTTTCTTTTCAATTCCGATGCGGCGCGTGCTGCGGTCTTCCGCGAGATATTCGCGCGCGAGCTCCCGGATCTGGAATTCTTCCATTCCGGAGACGAAATGGAGCCGGAGAAGGTGCGCTATCTCATCACCTGGACGGTGCCGGACGAGATCTCGCGCTACCGCAGTCTGGAAGTGCTGTTTTCCACCGGCGCGGGCGTAGACCAGTTCAAGCAGGACGGAGTGCCAAGCCATGTGAAGCTTGTGCGCATGGTCGAGGACGGCATCATACGCATGATGCAGGAATACGTCGCGCTCGGCGTGTTGGCGCTCCACCGCGAGATGCCCGCCTATCTTGAGCAGCAGAAAAAGTGCTTGTGGAAACCGATTGCCGCTCGACAGGCGGCCGAACGCCGGGTTGGCTTTCTCGGCCTTGGCATGCTGGCCCGCGCGGCTATCGAGCGCTTGAAGCCGTTCCAGTTTCAGCTTGCCGGGTGGAGCCGCAGCGAAAAGCGGATCGAGGACGTCGCCTGCTTTCACGGCACGGACCAACTCGCGGGCTTTCTGAAGCAAACGGATATTCTCGTCTGCCTGCTCCCGCTCACGGAACAAACACACGGCATGCTCGATGCTGAGTTCTTCGACTTACTGCCCGCCGGGGCGCAGCTGCTGCATGTCGGCAGGGGTCCGCAACTGGACCAGACCGCGCTGATCGACGCGCTCGACACCGGTCACGTATCTGCGGCGATGCTTGATGTCACCGATCCAGAACCGCTCCCGGAAAACCATCCGCTGTGGTCGCATCCGAAGGTGATGATAACGCCGCACATCGCCTCGGTGACGCAACCGCATACGGCGGCACAATCCGTCGTCGACAACATCCGGCGCCACCGCGCCGGAGAAGAACTGATCGGCCTCGTCGATCGGACACTCGGCTACTAACAAGGAAACATCACATGTCACTTCTGATCACGATCGACACAGTTCCAGACTTCGCGCCGAAGGAGGCATTACCGGCTCCGGAGCGGCTCATTTCGGGCAATCCATCCTTCAAGACCTGGGCGCAGGATGCCTCGAAAGGTGAGAAGGTTCTGACCGGCGTCTGGGAGGCGACGCCCGGCGAGACGCATTCGATCAAGGGCACTCTCTACGAGTTCTGCCACATCGTTTCGGGTCTCGTCGAAATCGAGGAGAAGGGCGGTGAGACCAAGACCTACCACGCCGGCGACAGTTTCGTGATGAAACCCGGTTTCGTCGGCGTCTGGCGCACGATCGAGACCGTGCGCAAGATCTACGTCTGCGTTGATGACTGAGTTCAGTGCTCAAGGTCTGGCCGAATAGCGCGCGGCGGTTCCAGAACAATCGGCTTTCCAAGTTCCACCTGACGCGATTCGACGCCGTCGGAGGGCTCAACCTCGACGGAAAATGCGGCGGGCGGTCGACTACTGTTTCCAGTGACGCCAGTGCGAATGAGGACCTCCATCCATGAAGACCTACAAGATAGCGCTGATCCCCGGCGACGGCATCGGCAAGGACGTGACGCAGGCGGCATGGCAGGTGCTGCAGGCGGCGGCTAAGCAGGGCGGTTTCGTCCTTGATGACACAAGATTCCCGTGGTCGTGCGCCTACTACCTGGAGACCAGTGCAATGATGCCGTCAGACGGCATCGATACACTCCGAAAATTCGATGCGATCTATCTCGGCGCTGTGGGCTGGTCCGCGGAAGTGCCCGACTCAGTATCGCTTCACGGACTGCTCCTGCCGATCCGGAAAGGCTTCACGCAGTACGCCAACATACGACCGCACCGGCTGTTGCCGGGCGTTCAGGGGCCCCTCCGCTCCGATGGTTTCGATATCCTGTGCATCCGCGAGAATACGGAAGGCGAATATTCCGGCGCCGGTGGGCGCGTTCATTCCGGCACGGCCGATGAGGTCGCGGTTGAGACTGCGATCTTTACGCGTGCGGGTGTCGAACGGATCATCCGTTTCGGTTTCGAACAGGCGCGGGCGCGTCGCAAGAAGCTCGCATCTGTCACCAAATCCAACGCGCAGAAACACTCCATGGTTTTCTGGGATGAGGTCACGCGCGAGGTGGCGAAAGACTATGCCGATGTGGAGGTCTCGCACTACCACATCGACGCCATTGCCGCCCGTATGGTCCTGGCGCCGGAAAGCCTCGACGTAATTGTCGCATCGAACCTTTTCGGCGACATCCTCACCGATATTGGAGCGGCCATTCAGGGAGGGCTGGGGTACGCCGCCTCCGCCAATATCAATCCCGATCGCAGCGTGCCTTCCATGTTCGAGCCGGTCCATGGTTCGGCGCCCGACATCGCGCATCTCGGCGTCGCCAATCCGATCGCCGCGATCTGGTCCGGTGCCATGATGCTCGAGCATCTGGGCGAGGGGCACGCTGCGGCGGAAGTGATGTCGGCAATCGAGTCCGCAACCGCGCGGGGGATTGGCACGATCGCAGGCAAGGACAGGACTGAAACGATCACGCAGGCCGTGCTGGCAGGATTAAGCTGAAAGGGAAGAGGAAAAGACCATGAATGCGATGACGAAGATTGGCATGTTCAACGATTCCGACCTTTTTCGCCAGCAGGCGCTGATTGGCGGTGTCTGGCGGGATGCGGAAACGAAGGGCGCGGTCGATGTCATTGACCCTGCCAGCCAAAGTGTTCTCGGCACCGTTCCCGCAATGGGGGAGAACGAGACGAGAGCGGCAATCGATGCCGCGGCCGAGGCCTTCAAAGGCTGGAAGAAAAGGACGCATGCCGAGCGTGGAGGATTTCTGGAACGCTGGCACGACCTCATCCGCCAGCACGAACAGGATCTCGCGCTCCTGCTGACGCTGGAACAGGGCAAGCCGCTTGCCGAGGCGTTGGCAGAAATCCGCTACGGCGCATCTTTTGTGAAATGGTTTGCGGAGGAGGCGCGCCGGATCGGTGGCTCGACCATTCCGTCACCCACGGCCGATCGCCGCATTCTGGTGCTGAAAGAACCCGTCGGCGTCTGCGCCATCATCACGCCGTGGAATTTCCCCAACGCGATGATCGCACGCAAAGTAGCACCGGCGCTGGCCGCAGGTTGTACGGTTGTCATCAAGCCGTCGGAATTTACGCCATTCTCGGCGCTGGCGCTCGGCGTTCTGGCGGAACGGGCAGGTATCCCTGCAGGCGTGATCAACATTGTGACCGGCATGCCCGTCGAAATCGGCAACGAACTGATGGCCAATCAGACGGTGCGCAAGATCTCGTTCACCGGTTCGACCCGCGTCGGTGCGCTGCTCATGCGTGGCGCGTCCGAGAGCATCAAGCGGCTGAGCCTGGAGCTTGGCGGCAACGCACCCTTTATCGTCTTTGACGACGCCGATCTGGATAAGGCAGTTGAAGGGGTGATCGCATCCAAGTTCCGGAATGGCGGTCAAACCTGCGTCTGCGCGAACCGGATTCTTGTGCAGGAAGGCGTTTACGACGCTTTCGCCGAAAAGCTGAGCGGGCACGTCACGCGGATGAAGGTTGGCGCAGGGACCGACGAGGGCACTGAGATCGGCCCGATGATCAACGCAGCCGCGATCGACAAGATCGAGCGTCACATCGCCGATGCTCAGGTGAAAGGTGCGCAGATCATCGCCCAAAGCGAGACGATGCCGGAGGGTAAGCAATATGCACGGCCCGTCGTGCTGGGAGAAGCTACTACGGGGATGCTCCTGGCATCGGAAGAGACGTTCGGTCCGGTGGCGCCGCTTTTTCGCTTCGAGACGGAGGAAGAGGCCATCGCCATTGCGAACGGTACGCCGTTCGGCCTTGCCGCCTACTTCTACACCGACAACCTCAAGCGCTCATGGCGTGTTGCCGAGGCGCTGGAGTTCGGTATGGTCGGGCTCAACACAGGCATGATCTCGACCGAGGTTGCGCCTTTCGGCGGTGTCAAGCAGTCGGGAGTGGGGCGCGAAGGATCGCAGCTCGGCATCGAGGAATATCTCGAGGTCAAGGCGCTTCATGTTGGCGGGCTTAATTAGTTATCTTGCACGCAGGTGGAAACACCTGCAGCTCTAAAGCGTTGGAACCACAAGAAAGGGCGGTGAAAACCGCCCCTTTCTCTATCGCGACCAATCACTACTTAACGTTTTGGGAGCGCCTCAGTCTGGTGCGACTGCGCCAGCAAAAATGTTCAGGCGAACTCCCGAACGGGCTCCAGTCCGATGGCGCCGGCCAGACCGCCGATATCCTTGATTTCGGTATATTCGTAGAAGGGGTTCGCAGGCTCATGGCCGCGGTTCACCCAGACCTTGCTCTTGATGCCAAGATCATAGGCCGTCATGAGATCGTAGCGGAATGAAGACGACACATGTGTGATGTCCTCCGGGCCGCAGCCTAGCTTCTCGAACATATATTCGAAGCCCTTCATCTGCGGCTTGTAGGCGCCGGTCTCCTCGGCCGTGATGACCATGTGAAAGGGTGCGCCGAGCTTCTCCACGTTCGACATGATCAGGCTCTTCATGGAGTTCGACAGGATCACCAGCGGAATCTCCTTGGCGACCTTGGCCAGGCCCGCCGGGACATCCGGGTGCGGACCCCATGTCGGCACTTCCGCATAGATGCGCTGGGCATCTTCGGGCCGGAATGCGACGCCGTTGCGCTTGCAGGTCCGTTCCACGGAATTGTGCACGACCTCGCTGTACGGCTTCCAGGCGCCAAGAACCTCGTCGAGGCGATAGGCCGAGAAATCCTTGATGAACTGCGCCATCCCAGCCGGGGAGAGCTGCGCGTCGTATACGCGTCTCGCCGCACCGGCCATGTCGAAGTTGGTCAGCGTACCATAGCAGTCGAAGGTGATGTATTTCGGTCTGAACTGTGTCATGGGCGTCGATCCTTCCAATCCTGTCGGCACCGCGTGCCTTTAACAGCAAGGATCATAATGAGGACCGCAGAAGACTAGTCGCCGCATTCCCTGCGCCCTGAAGCAGATTGTTTTGTATTGCGTGAGAGCTTTGGCAGAGAGTTGCGCCTGAGTTCGTTTCGAGCTTCGGCGGGAGCGCGATCCTTCAGCCGTGCGTCGGCATAAGATGCGGCGCCGGCAACAAAGGAAAGTCAAAACGCCCATCGCTCAGGTTCTGGTCGGGAGGAACTGCTGCCCGCGGGGGGCTATCTTCGGCCTAGGCGAATTCAGGCCCGAAATGATCCGTGACCGCGCAGCAGATCACGCTGGAAAACGAGCTGAAGGACGAAACTGCACCACACCGGACTTACGCTCTCGTAAGTCAGGCCCTACGCTGAATCGGAGGAAGCAAATGCTGGCAAACTCACTGATCGAACTCGATCGCGCACATCTGGTTCACCCGTTTTCATGCTATCGGAGCCACGAGAAGACGGGCGTGCGGGTGCTCAAATCCGCCAAAGGCGCAACCGTGACCGATGCAAGCGGGAAAACCCTGCTGGACGGATTCGCCGGTCTATGGTGTGTAAATATCGGATATGGCCAGGAAAGCGTCATTGAAGCAGCGGCAAAGCAGCTAAGAGAGCTTCCCTATGCGACGGGATATTTCGGGCTCGGATCCGAGCCTGCCATTCGCCTTGCTGCCAGGCTTGCCGAGTTGGCGCCCGGCGATTTGAACCATGTCTATTTCACGCTTGGCGGCTCCGACGCAGTCGACAGTACAGTCCGCTTCATTCGCTATTACTACCATGCCAAGGGTACGCCGCAAAAGGACCAGTTCATCTCGGTCGAGCACGGCTACCATGGATCCTCGACGGCAGGGTCAGGTCTGACCGCGATCCCGGCTTTTCACGCAGGTTTCGGCGTGCCTTACGACTGGCAGCACAAGATTCCCTCGCACTACGCCTATCGCAATCCAGTCGGTTCCGATCCGCAGGCGATCATCGGCGCATCGGTCGCGGCCCTGCGGGCCAAAATTGCAGAACTCGGCGCGGGCCGCGTTGCGGCCTTCTACGCCGAACCAATCCAGGGTTCGGGCGGTGTCCTCGTTCCTCCGACAGGTTGGCTGAAGGCTCTGCATGCCGTGTGCAAGGAACACGACATTCTGTTCATTGCCGACGAAGTTATCACTGCCTTTGGCCGCACAGGCCCTCTCTTCGCCTGTGAGGAAGACGAGGTCGTGCCGGATTTCATGACCACGGCGAAGGGACTGACCTCGGGCTACGTGCCGATGGGCGCCGTCTTCATATCGGACCATGTGTACAATACGATCGCGGACGGAGCCGGCAAAGCGGCTGTCGGCCATGGCTATACCTATTCGGCCCATCCCGTGAGCGCGGCGGTCGGGCTCGAATGTCTGCGTCTCTATGAAAATGGCCTGCTCGAGAATGGGCGGAAGGTGGGGAAGCGGTTGATGGAAGGCCTTCGCTCGCTCGCCGACCACCCGCTGGTTGGCGACATTCGCGGTCGCGGCATGCTGGCAGCAGTCGAGTTGGTCACCGACAAGGCACGCAAGACACCGCTGCCGGCGGCGGCCGATCCGGGGCGCCGCATCTTCGAGCGCGCGTGGGCAAACGGCCTTGTCATCCGTGCCTTCAACAGCGGCATCCTCGGCTTTGCGCCGCCGCTCTGCTGCACCGAGGACGATATTGATGGAATCCTCGAACGCACGCGGATGACGCTGGACCAAACCCTCGAAGATAAGGATGTGCGGGCAGCGATGAAGGCATGATCAGCGGGCGCATTGCATTGACCAGGGCTAAACTCACGCCGCCCGGGTCTTTCGCATGTGTCCCGGCCTAAGTATCAGCCCAGACGCTTCTTTCTCCGCTGTACGAACGCTTGGCTCGGCGTCACCGAGGCTTCACGTCCGCCACTTGCCAAACCTGGTCAGCGGCGCACCCACTGATCGACTTTTGCCCCTGTCACCCATCGCGCAGCAAAGATGATGGTCGGGCGATTTGTCTCCACGAATCGTCGACCTCGCATCGGCCATTCTGAAGCTCAGCGAGGTCGATCGTGACTCGTTGCACGGCGAGTTCGGGTCTCTTCGGCCTAGAGCCCGCCATTGAGACAATTCCCGCCCGCTCAAGGGCCGCCAAGGAGCGGGATACGTTCGGCTGCGGACGCGCCGCCAACCTGCACAGTTCCGTGATGCTTTGCGGTCGATACCGATGGATCAGCGCCACCAGCCGACAATTCTCAGGGGTCAACGCCCGCAGAATCTCTTCCGGCGCACACGACTGAGCCATTGGTTCAGGGACCACCAGATGCCCGGCCCCCTGAGCCGTCGCCGCCGCCATCACTGTCGTGGGTGTTTTCCTCAGTAAGAGTGCTTTCCAAGTAAACAATGGCCTCGACGAAAGACGGAAATGCCTCTTTTACCCTGTCGAGGCTTTCCTGCACCTTGTCGGTTTTGAGGTCAAAACCGTACCGATGCCTCACCAGGTGACGGAATCCCTTTAACTCACTCAAGGACTGATAAAGCTCGGGGTCGAGCACAGCCGGCCGGATGCCTGCAATTTCCGCCGACATCTGATCGAGCACGTCCTGGTGCATCGTAGGCCCTTGGGGAACGAGGCCGTCTATGTCGTTGGAGAGGCTGAGCAGGATGTCCTCGATGCCGTTGTAGACATTGTGGACTCCCAGCGAAACTGCTGCGACCGCGCCCCATTCGCCGAGTGACAGCTCACTCCGATGAGCCGCGAGATATTCCTCGATTTGCTGCAGTTCCTTCGCAGCGCGGTCGATTTTTGGCGACAGTTTTGCGAATGCCGGATGCTTAAACGCTGTCATTAAGCAATTCCTGCACTCGTTCGGACGAAACGTCTGAGGCAAAGATCAGGTCGTAAGGAATGTTCGTTCCCCGAAGCTGGTCTGCGACCAAGCGCTCTACCATGGCCCGGCGCGCCGGATCAGTGCGTCCGTGCACCAGCAGATCTACGTCCGAGTGGACGCGGAAACGGTTTTTCGCGAGGGATCCGACAACAGAGATATCGACGCCGCGGGCTTTGGCGTTCCGGAGAATACGCGATACACAGGCTTGCGCAGTCTTCCGGCGATCGTCAGCTCTTCGGTGGATCAAAGTGTCAATCTTGTTCATCTTTTCGCCTGTTGCCTTTGCTCCAACTGTGACCCGAGGCGAGATTGTCGCAACTCCGCAAGCTCTGCGTGTTAAATGCCTATATATCATTTCATGATATATATTCAAGCCATTTGACGACAGGCCAGTGGCAATGACGGCCTCCCCCGAAACGTGACATCGTCATTCGACAAGTGCCGCGCGCAACAAGATGGAGCTTGGCACGAGCGCCCGCTGCTTGAGGACCGAGCCGGAGCTGCATTCTCACTTGTCGAAAATGATGTCGAGAGGCAAATGGGATTTCACGATCGGTGACTTCAGCACGACGAAGCTGAAATATTTGTCGATTCCGATATCCAATTCGATCATGCGCTCCATGATCGTCTGGTACTCGCTGATGCCTGCTGTGACAAACTTCACAAGATAGTCGTATCCGCCTGAAACCAGATGGCATTCGATGACCGAATCGACTTTCTGAATTGCGGTGAGAAATCTCGCGAAGTCGTTCTGTTGATGGTGCTTGAGCGTGACTTCGGTGAAGATGGTTAGAGTCTGTCCGAGCTTGGACACATCGATCTGGGCGGAATAGCCGGTGATGAAGCCTTCCGCCTGAAGCTTCTTCACCCGCATCAGGCAAGGGCTCGGCGAAAGGTTGACAAGGTCGGCAAGCTCGACATTCGTGACTCGCCCGTTCTTTTGCAGTTGGGATAAGATCTTGATGTCGATCTTGTCGAGCTTCATTGGAAACCTGTCACATGTTCGAACCGCGGATCGCTCGGCAGACGGCGTCCGTCACTTCCTGCGTGGTCGCTGTCCCTCCCACGTCCGGCGTCAGCACGCCTTCACTCGTCACTGTTTCCACAGCGCTCATCAACCGCACCGCCGCTGCGCTCTCGCCCAGATGTTCGAGCATCTGGGCAGCGGTCCAGAAGGTGGCGACCGGGTTGGCAATACCCTTGCCGGCGATGTCGAATGCCGAGCCGTGAATTGGCTCGAACATCGAGGGATAGCGCCGCTCGGGATCAATGTTGGCGGTCGGTGCAACGCCGAGACTGCCCGCGAGCGCGCCTGCAAGGTCCGACAATATGTCGGCGTGAAGATTGGTGGCGACGATCGTATCGAGGCTCCGAGGTTTCAACGTCATACGCACTGTCATAGCATCGACTAGCATCTTGTCCCACGCGACGTCAGGGAACTCTTGCGCCACCTCGGCTGCGATTTCGTCCCACATTACCATGCCGTGACGCTGAGCGTTGGATTTCGTAACCACGGTCAGGAGCTTTCGCGGCCGTGACTGCGCCAGCCGGAATGCATAGCGCATGATGCGGGTGACGCCGACGCGCGTGAAGATCGCGACCTCGGTTCCGACCTCCTCGGGGAGGCCGCGATGGGCGCGGCCGCCGTGGCCCGAATACTCGCCCTCGGAATTCTCCCGCACGATCACCCAATCCAGATCGCCAGGGCCAACACCCGCCAGCGGAGAAACGATCCCGGGCAATATTCTTGTCGGCCGCACGTTCGCGTATTGATCGAAGCCTTGGCAAATCGGCAGCCGGAGGCCCCAGAGCGTGATATCGTCGGGCAGGTCGGGAGCGCCTACCGCGCCAAAGAAGATGGCGTCGAAGCGCTTCAGTTGCGCCACGCCATCTTCGGGCATCATCCGACCATGGGCCTTGTAGTAGTCCGAGCCCCAGTCGAATTGCTGGACGCGCAGCTTGAAGTCGCCGCAGCGCTGCTGCAGCGCCTCAAGCGCTTGGAGACCTGCGGCAATGACCTCAGGCCCGATCCCGTCGGCAGGAATGGCGGCAATCTCATATTCGCGCATCGTTACTTCCCTGTTTTTGGTGCTGGCCGCATCGTGCCTCAATCTCGTGTGCGACCGATTGTACCTTGGCAAGACGGTCCTCTCAGAATTCAGCGACCTTGCCCCACGCAGCGGTCTTCAGACGCTCGGGCCTATAAGGACGCGGATCGACAATAGGCTCGCTGCCTGTGATGATGTCGGCGATCATATGCCCCGCGCCGGGGCCAATCCCGAAGCCGTGACCGCTGAATCCCGCCGCCAGGATGAAGCCCGGAATCCCCTCCACTTCGCCGACTACGGGAATGCCGTCGGGTGTACTGTCGATATAACCCGCCCACACATCGGAGATCGCGACCCGTTGGAGTTCGGGGATCAATTCGCAGGCTCTCCGATATGTCAGCCGAATCTGCCCCATGTCGGGCTTCGGGTCGAGAATCCGGTTCCGTTCCATTGGCGTGATGTCGTCGAGGGTCCATTTGCGCAGGCTTTCGTGGCCCTGACGCCAGCCCTCGAAGGCGCCCGGGGCGAGATGGCGCCAGCGGCGGGCGAACATAGGTACAAACTCGCGGCTGAACCTGAACTGTTGCGGCGTTGGATCGACACGCGCCCGACCGCTGATCGCCAGCGTGTATCCACCGTTGCTGCGCCGCGTCAGAGAGATGCGAGCGGTATGCAGGGCATCTGGCAGGCCGTTTGCTCCTGGCGCCACGGCCAGAATGGACTGACGCACGGCAGCTTGCGGAAAACGCACACCGAGCTGGTTGCAGAAGGAAGAAGCCCACGCGCCCCCGGCCATGACCACGGTCTTTGTCCGGATGCTACCCGCTTCGGTCACGACAGCGCTCACCCGGCCGGCGCTCAATTCCAGCCCGCGCGCCGCGCAGTGCTGATGTACGGTGCCTCCCGCCGCCATGATGCCGCGCGCCGCAACCGGCACTGCCTTGGAAGGGTCCGCCGTTCCGTCGGTTGGCGAGAACACGCCACCTTTCCATTTGCGGCCCGTCGCTTTGCCCCGTTCGGTGGCTTCTTCCGCGCTCAGCATGTGCGTGGTGACGCCGACCGTTCTCGCAAAATCGCGCCACTTTGCCCAGCCTGCCAGCTCATTTTCGTCCTGTGAGAGATAGAGGAGCCCGCAGCGGCGAAAGCCGGTGTCTTGGCCGGTCTCCTGTGCTACCTTCTCCCAGAGGTCGAGGCTCTTGGTCGCCATCGGCAGCTCACGCGCATCGCGGTTCTGCTGGCGGCACCAGCCCCAGTTGCGGCTGGACTGCTCGGCCGCGATACGCCCCTTCTCGATCAGGGTGACCTTGAGGCCGCGGCGCGCCAGATAGTAAGCGCTGAACACGCCCACCACCCCGCCGCCGATGACGACGACGTCCGCCTCGCGAGGGAGGGAAGGGCTGCAGTCGATATGCATGAGCGGCGCGGGCATGGATGGGACTCCGGTAATTTGAAGCATCCTAACCTGCCGCCCGCAGAGGCAGACTGCGGAGTTTGTGCCTGGACGGAATTTCCTGCGTTTAGCAGCCCCCAAGACAGGCAATTATTGCGCGAAAAGCTCGCTGCGTGGGCAAGCTGGAGTACATTTCATGCAGTCACGTCGTCTGCGGCATGGGCGGCATACGGCGCAGTCGTCGACCTTGATCGGCAGCGCCTTGGCCGACATTGCGATGGGCCGTACGGTCACCAATCGGTTTGGGCGCCATGGCCCGCAAATGGTGTCGATGTACACCGGAAATCCTTGGTCCTATCCCTCATGGCCACGTATTGCCGTATGGTTGCCTGATCCCGGTTTCCGCGCCGAAACGGGAACAGAGTGAAATGCCGAACTGGATGTTCTTTTCAGAAGTTCCTGCCGCCCGAGGGCGAAGTTTCGAAGACTCTGCGGAAACAGAACAGTCAAACTGGCTGCACGAACGGAGCAACCCTTCCTTTTGGCAGGCAGGCTCCAGAGGACATTCGACAGGCAAGGCTTGCCCCCTCGGAGAGTTCTCCAAGAAAATGGAAACTGAGTCCGGTACACGGACCGGATTTCATAAGGGAACCGCCAGGATGAGCAGAACCCGTCACTCGCAGCCTCAGCGCGCGAAGCGTCGAGAAGGCCGGACTGCGGCCGCTGCGGTGAGGCGCTTCTGCTCAAAGGGCGATGATGCGGTCCGCAACAGGGTGGACGCGCTCGGTTGAAAGGGGAGGTGATCTCGATGATCGCAAGCATCCAGGCTGTGGCCCCCCACGATGTGGCGCTTTCGGTGCGCGACCTCACAGTGAATTTGCCGCAAGGCATGGAACGGACCCATGCTGTCAAGGACATTTCCTTCGATCTGAAACGCGGCCAGATCCTTTGCATCATAGGCGAGTCCGGATCGGGTAAGTCGGTGACGGCGAACGCGATCATGGGGCTTCTGCCGAAGGTGATCCGCCTCTCATCGGGTGTCATCCAGCTGGAAGGGATGAACATCGTTGGCATGTCGCCAGACAAGCTGCGCAACCTGCGTGGACGGGTCGTGTCGATGATCTTTCAGGACCCGCTCTCGGCGCTCAATCCCCTGATGACGGTGGGCGCGCAGATTGACGAGGTCATGGCCGCGCACGGCTTCGGCACGCCACAAACCTGTCGCAACCGCGCAATCGAACTGCTCACTGAAGTGGGCCTGCCAGATCCCGAACTCATGTATTACCAGTACCCGTTCCGGCTTTCGGGCGGGCAGCGGCAGCGCGTCATGATCGCCATGGCCTTGGCGCTCGAGCCGACGGTGCTGATTGCGGATGAGCCGACCACCGCGCTCGACGTCACCACCCAGGCTCAGATCCTGCAACTGATCCGTGACATTCAGCGACGCAAGGGCATGAGCGTGATGTTCATCACCCACGATTTCGGCGTGGTGGCCGAGATCGCCGACAGCGTCGTGGTGATGGAAAAGGGTCATGTCGTCGAACAAGGCAGCGCCGAGCAGGTGTTGAAGTCGCCCAAGCACCCTTATACCCAGCGCCTGATTGCAGCCGTACCGCATTTGACCGGCGAAGATCGCCCCCGTCCGGACGCTGCCAGCAAGGAGCCGATCCTGAAGGTTGAGGGTCTGGTGAAGACCTATCGCGGTGGCAGCGCGCTGTTCGGCGCGCAAAGGACTGTGACAGCGGTCAACGAGGTTTCGTTCGAACTGGCGCCCGGCCGCACGCTTGGGGTCGTAGGCGAGAGCGGTTCGGGGAAATCGTCCCTGGGCCGGCTGCTGATCAAGCTGCTGGACAGTGACGGCGGCGGGATCTTGTTTGAGGGCTGTGACATAGCCAAGCTTTCCGAAGCGAAGTTCCGCCCGCTTCGACCGCGGATCCAGATGATCTTCCAGGATCCCTTCGCTTCTTTGAACCCACGCTCGACGGTCGGTCACATCATGACGGTAGGCCCGCTGGCGCACGGGATGCCTTATGTCCAAGCGCGCGATGAAGCGCGTGCGCTTCTGGCCCATGTCGGTCTCGATGCCGGCGCTTTTGGCCGCTACCCGCACGAGTTCTCGGGTGGGCAACGCCAGCGCATCGGCATCGCTCGTGCGCTGATGTTCAAGCCGAAGCTGTTGATTGCCGACGAGGCGGTCTCCGCACTCGACGTGTCGATCCAGGCGCAGATCCTGCAGCTTCTGGACCAGATCCAGCGCGAGACGGGCGTGTCGATGGTCTTCATCACGCACGACCTGCGCGTCGCCAGCCAGATCTGCGACGAAATCGCAGTGATGCAGAAGGGCCGGATCGTCGAGCGCGGACCGCCCTCGCAAATATTCCTGAACCCGCAAGCAGCCTACACGCGCCAACTGGTAGCGGCGATTCCAGGAGAGCGGCCGGGCAATCCCCGTCCAGTAGCAGCAAACGCATAAGAAATAACAAGAGAGGAACTACCATGACCAAAAATTCATCGACTACGTCCAACTACTCGAGGCGCGAAGCGCTGCGACTGATGGCGATAGGTGGGGCTGCAGGCCTCATCGCGCCCAATCTGTTGGGCAAGCCCGCCTTCGCCAAGACCCCTCCGGCAGGGCCGGCCGGGCGCGTCGTCGTCGGCCTCTCCCAAGAGCCGACCGTGTTCAATCCGCTGATGGCGCATATCGAAGTCGATGACGCGATCCATTTCTCGGTTTTCGACGCGCTGGTCCGCATGGATCCCCAAGGTGGCCTACATCCAAACCTCGCGGCCGAGGTGCCAAGCCAGAAGAACGGCGGCATTTCGGAGGACGGTCTCAACTGGCGCATCCGGTTGCGTGACAACGCCCGCTGGCACGACGGTGAGCCCTTCACGGCCGAAGACGTGAAATTCACCCTTGAGCTCATCACGAACCCGAAGTTTCGGGCTTGGCGCACGAGCGGCCATTCGCTCGTGCAGGACATCACAGTGGTTTCGCCCACCGAGATCACATGGCGGATGAAGGAGGCCTTCGCGCCCTATCTTTCGTTCTTGGCCGAAACCTTCATCGTGCCCAAGCACATTCTGGGGAAAGAAGCCGATCCGAACACAGCCGCGTTCAACCAGGCGCCGGTCGGCACCGGAGCATTCAAATGGGGCCAGCGTGTTGCGGGCGATCATATCGAGCTCGTCGCCAATCCTGAGTACGCCGGCGAAGGTCCCTATGTCGAGCAGCTCATCTTCAAATACATCCCCGACATGACCGTGCTCTACACTCAGTTCAAGAGCGGCGACGTGGACCTGGTCGATCAGTCGTTCATCACCGCCGACCATTATACTGAAGCCCGCGAACTACCAGACCGCGTGGTGACACTGGAGACAGGGGCATCCCTGGAGTCGATCTACCTCAATTTGGGCCGCCCGCAGTTCAAGGACCTGGCAGTGCGCCAGGCGCTCTACGCCGCGTTGGACAGGAAGGCGATTGTCGACACGATCTATTACGGGGTGGGTACCCTCACCGAGACCTTCATGCCGAAGGAGTCCTACTACTATGACCCGAACCTGCCGGTTCAGGAGTTCAATCTGGACCGGGCGCGCCAAATTCTCGATGAGGCCGGCTGGGTGCCGGGACCGGATGGAATCCGCGCCAAGGATGGGGTGCGACTGTCCTTCTCCAACTCGACAACTTCCGGCAACAACCTGCGCGAGCAGACGCAGCAGTTCCTGCAGCAGACGTTTGCCGAGATCGGCGTCGAGATGACGATCTCGAATTTGCCGGCTGCAGTCATGTGGGGCGAGTTCTGGCTGAAATCGCAATTCGACACCGCCATGGTGGGCGTCACCTATCTGATTGCCGCGGACCCCGACGCCACAAACCGGCTCCATACGAAGGCAATCGCCGCTCAAGGCGGACACGGTTCGAACACCGGGCAATATTCCAATCCTGAAGTTGATGCCCTGCTCGAAAAGGGTGCTCGCAGCTTCGATCCGGAAGAACGACGCGCGATCTATAATCGTGTGCAGGAAGTCGTACGCCACGATCTGCCCTTCCTGCCGCTGTTCGCGTACACAATCGTCCTCGGGCGCAAGAAGGGGCTGGACGGCTTCGAGCCCAACGCCAACACCCGCACCGCGTCGTGGAATGCCGCGGCCTGGAAGTGGAAGGCCTAGACGCAGTTGCCGCCGCCCAGCCCGATTGCGCCGCGGCGGCGGCAACAGACTAAAATCATCAACCCACAATGGAGGGACTCGAATGCGCGGCTTCCTGCTCAATCGTCTCTTGCAGAGCCTAGTGCTGCTTGTGATCGTTTCAATCATCGGCTTCGGCATTTTGAACCTCCTTCCCGGCGGCCCGCTAGCCCAATTCGGGCTTGATCCCGGAATGACCCAGCAGGATATCGAGCGTCTCAAGGGGCTGCTGGGCCTCGATCGTCCTATATGGATCCAATATCTGGACTGGGCATGGCGGCTGGTGCGGGGCGACTGGGGTCACTCCTTCCGCGACGGAGCGCCGGTCTTGGAGGTCATCGGCAGCCATCTCTTTGCCACGCTGCTGCTGATGGGTTCCTCAACTGTGATTGCAATCTCCATTGGCGCCTGGATCGGAATCCGCGGCGCCACGCGCCGCTACTCGCTGTTCGACTATCTTGCAACTGTCGGCGCCATGGTCGCGTTGTCGGTCCCCACCTTCTGGTTCGGACTCGTCGGCATCTACGTCTTTTCCCTGAAGCTGGGCTGGCTGCCCGCGGGCAATATGTCCGAGATCGGCGATGCCTCGATCCTGGGCTATCTCCACCATCTGATCCTGCCAAGTATCGTGCTGTCGCTGGTCCATGTCGCGATCTGGAGCCGCTACATGCGGACGGCGACTCTCGACGCCATTAGCCAGGACTTCGTCAAGACGGCCCGGGCCAAAGGGTTGAGTGAACGCCGGATTCTGATGAAGCATGTCGTCGGCAACGCACTTTTGCCGATGATTACCTTGGCCGGGATGCAGCTTCCCAGCGTCCTTACCGGCGCGCTCGTGACCGAAACCGTCTTTACCTGGCCAGGAATGGGACGGTTGTTCCTCGATAGCCTTGGTTACAGCGACTATCCGGTTGTGATGGGGCTGCTGATGTTCTCCGCCGTCCTCGTTCTGCTTGGAAACCTGATGGCCGACATTGTCGTCGCTATTGTCGATCCGCGCATTCGCCTGGCTTGAGCGCGCAACTTCCCGACAGGAGACAGCCGATATGACCGCTCTCACCGCAAATGCAGCTCCAAGCCGATGGAGTAACAACCGCGCGGCACGTCGTTTCATGCGTCATCGCTTGGCGCTGCTGGGGTTGGCGATGATCATCTTCCTGAGCCTCGCTTGCGTCCTCGGCCCCCATCTCCTGCCTTATGACTCACTGTATATCGATCTGCGGGCCCGCTTTGCCCCTCCGCTGACGGGCTACCACTTTCTAGGTACCGATCCGCTTGGCCGAGACGTGGCGGCAAGGCTTTTGATGGCGGGACGAATCTCGCTGCTGGTGGGTTTCTTTGCCATGGTTTTGTCGACGCTCATCGGCACGCTGGTCGGCGTAATTGCCGGCTATCGCGGCGGCTGGGTCGGGGCCATGCTGATGCGCACGGTCGATGGTTTCCTGTCATTCCCATCGATCTTTCTGCTGCTGGCGCTGGCTGCCGCACTGAAGCCCAGTCCTGTGATGATCACCGTCATTATCGCCCTCACCAGTTGGATGGAGGTTGCCCGCATAGTCGAAGCGGAAGTCCGCTCGTTACGCGAACGCGAGTTCGTCCTGGCCGGGCGAATGCTGGGATTGAGTGGCACCCACATCATGTTCCGCGAGATACTGCCCAACGCCATGGGGCCGATTATCGTTGCTTCCACCTTGACGGTCGCGCGCGCCATTCTCATGGAAGCCTACATCAGTTTCCTCGGCTATGGGATCCAGCCGCCACTGCCCAGCTGGGGCAACATGCTCAATGGCGCCCAGCAATATCTGGGCAGCGCACCCTGGCTGGCAATCATTCCCGGAGCTGCAATCACGATCGCGGTGACCAGTTTCAACTTCATCGGTGACGGGCTGCGTGATGCGCTCGACGTCCGAGACGACCACATCTGAAGTTTCACCGACCGTAGATCACCCCTGCAATGCAGCGAGAAGTCAGCCCCGTGCAAGAGCCTCATATCGCCGACAAGAACACACCCTACTGGTGGGAAGCAGCGCCCGTCATGCCGCTGCCGCGGCAGCCCCTCGCAAAGAAGCTTGACGTGGCAATCGTCGGCGCCGGTTATGCCGGTCTTTCGGCCGGGCTTGTGCTGGCGCGCGAAGGACGCTCGGTCGCAGCTTTTGATGCAATGAATCCGGGCGAGGGTGCTTCCACCCGCAACGGCGGGATTACAAGCGCGAGCATCCGGCCCGACTATGCCACGATCACCCGGCGCTTCGGGGAAGAGAAAGCCATGGCGATCGAGGCCGAGGGAAAGGTCGCACGCGAATTCCTCTACGACTTTATCAAGACCGAAGGGCTCGACTGCGACTTCCGACTGGTTGGCCAATTCAAGGGCGCCTTCGGATATGAACAGTATGGGAAGATGGCGCGCGGCGCCGAGACGCTGGCGAAGAAACTAGGGATCGAGTCCTACGCGGTTCCGCATGCCGAGCAGCGAAATTATATCGGCACCGACTTCTACCGCGGCGGAACCGTTCGGATGGACATTGGCGGGCTGCACCCCGCGAAATTCCATGCTGAGCTCCTGCGGGTGGCGCTCGCATCCGGGTTGACGGTCCATTCGCATACAGTGGTCAAGTCGATCGAGAGGAACGGTTCGGGGTTCCGCGTCGCGACTTCGGCGGGGACGGTGGACGCACGGCAGGTTCTGGTCTGTACCAACGGCTATACCGACGGCGCTGCTCCCTTCCTGCGCCGCCGCCTGGTTCCGGTCCGCAGCCGGATCATCGTCACCGAGGAACTCGCGCCCGATGTCATGGCGCAACTGATGCCGAAGCTGATGACGGTCACCGAGAACCGGCAACTCGGTTTCTATTATCGTCCCTCGCCCGATGGAAAACGTATCCTGCTGGGGGGCCGTGACAGTTCCCGCGTCGGCGATCCGGCGGCGCCGAAACTTCTCCTTCGCAACGGCCTGGTGAACCTTTTCCCAGAGTTGGAGAACGTGCGCCTTTCGCATTGCTGGTTCGGCAATGTGGCGATGAACCGAGACATGCTGCCCCGCATCTTCGAGAAGGACGGCGTGGTCTATGCAACTGGCTTCTGCGGTTCGGGCGTAGTCTGGGCGCCATGGATTGCCATGCGTGCGGCCCACAAGTTGATGGGGCATGGCGAGCCGTCGCGCACTGCGTTCGACTTTCGACCGCCTTCGGCCGTCCCGCTCTATCGTGGCAATCCGTGGTTCATGCCGGCGATTATCCAGGGCTATCGGTTGCAGGACCGTCTCGCCTTCTGGCGTGCCAGACGCTAGTCGCCGACATCGGGGCGATCCGTGGTGCATGCGGGCAACCCTTTGGCGCGCCCGCCGCTGATACGACTGCAGGATCGCGCGCGGTCACCTTGTTGCCGTGTCGAAAAATCCGTCGGGACTGGGGGCCCGGTGCGAAACTGATCAGCGGTAGGACGCCTTTGCGCGGATCAGCGCGTCGGCCATGTAGAGATCCTGCAGGGAGATGCCGGAACTGTCGAAGACCGTGATCTCATCGTCGAAGCGGCGTCCGAGCGCACGCCTTTCAATAACGTCGCCGATTGGTGTTACCACAAGCACGCCGGCGTCGATCTCGTCGCGCACGTGTTGGAACTCGCCGATCTGGACGGACTGGGAAAGCAGATCACAAAACAGACGTGCCTTGGGAAACAATTCGCTCGGCAATTCGCGTTTGCCCGGAGCATCCGACCCGATGCTGACGATATGGGTTCCGGGTCCCACCCAAGCGGCATCGAACAGCGGCTCGCGTGCGGGTGTCGCCGTCACCACGATGTCGGCCGTGCGCACGGCTTCTTCCGGCAAGGGAGCGCGCGCCTTCAGTCCCCTTTCGCCGATCTGATCGACAAAAGCGTCGCGCCGCGGCGAAGGCCGGGCCACGACCAGCACTGTTTCGATTGGGCGGATGCGTGCCAGCGCCATCACTTCGAAACTCGCCTGGTTGCCGGCCCCGAAGATCGCCAGAACCTTGGCTTGCTTGCGCGCAAGAAGATCGGCCGCAACCGCGTCGGCGGCGGCCGTCCTGTAGGCGTTGGCCTTCCCGGCCTCGACTACGGCACCGAGCCGACCTGTATGCTGATCGAGCAGCACGATGGTCGAGTTGTGGCGGGGAAGGCCACGTGCCGGGTTGCCCGACCAGAAGGAGCCAATTTTCACGCCGGTCAGCTCGCCCGACGAACCGGATTTGATTGAGAAGGTATTGGTCACCTCCTGTGTGCGCCCCAGAACAGCCGGAAAGACCCAGCTCTGCCGCGATGCTGCCGCCACGAGAGCCTCGCGCGCCGCCTCGAAAGCAAGTTCATGCGTGACGAGGCCGGCTGACTCCTCTTCGCTGATGTAGATCATCCAAAATTCCTCCTGGCATCGCCGATCGGGCAACCACGAAGCGGCGATTCAAGGTGCCAGGTATTCCTCGCCCGATTTGCACGATTTGGGATGCCGAGGAACTGCATAAAACGAATAATACCGCTGATTTGAAGGGGCAAAACAGCAGCGAAATCTGTCCGCCGGGCGCGACCCTAAGATCCGACGTCAATCCGACTCTGGATCAACTGACAGCGTTGCACCTTATGGCCTTTGAGCATGACAGAGATATCGTCAGCGCCCCGATCGAGCTGATGGAATTGCAAACCCGCCATGTGCCGGGCGCACTGAAGCTGTCGCAAGAGATGGCCTGGCCCTACCGTCAGGAGGATTGGGAATTTGCCCTGATGGTCGGCAATGGCCTGGTCCTTGAGCGGGCAGGACAGGTGATTGGCACGGCCATGTCCTGGAATTACGGACAGTCCTATGCCTCGGTCGGGATGATCATAGTTACTGGCTCCGCGCAAGGCGGTGGCAACGGGGCCCGGCTCTTTGATGGATTGCTTGAGGCGACACACGGTCGCAACCTGCTGCTCAACTCAACCGAAGAGGGGCTGGCGCTCTACAAGCGACGCGGCTTCACTGCCTGGGGCACGGTGCTTCAGCACCAGGGCTCGCTGGCTGTCGCCGTGACGCGGAGTACCAGCGACGACATCCGTCAAGCGACAGCCTCTGACCTAGCGGCGATCCAGGCCTTCGACGAACGGGCCACGGGCATGCCCCGGCTGGCGATGGTGGCTGCGCTCGCCGATGTGGGCAACGCATTGGTCATCGAGCGCAGGGGACGGATTGCAGGCTACGCTGTCGCCAGGAGGTTTGGCCGCGGCTATGTCGTCGGCCCTTGTGCAGCCGAGAGCGACCACGACGCGCGGCGTCTGATCCTGGCCCAGCTTTCGAAGCTTCACAATCAATTCGTTCGCATCGACGTCTATGCCGAGGATGGATTGGGCGGCTGGCTTGCGAGCCTTGGCCTGCAGCGGTCCGGCACTGCGACCGCCATGGTCAAAGGACAACGACCCGTCGCAGAAGGGCCAGCCCATATGTATGCGTTGGCAAACCAGTCGTTCACTTAGGAACCGAGATTATGAACAAGGTGGCCGCAAACCTGGCAGTGAGCGAGACGGCTAGGACGATCGACGCCTTGGTCACGCCGGCGCTGCTTCTCGACCGTGGGCGGCTCGGACGCAACATTCAGCGCTTGGCTGAGCGCGCCAGGAAGCTTGGCGTGGTGCTGCGCCCGCATATGAAGACGGCCAAGAGCATCGATGTCGCCCGATACGCGTTTCACCGCGAACCCGGACCGATCACGGTCTCGACCATCGCCGAGGCGGAGTATTTCGCGGGCCATGGCTTTCGAGACATGATCTATGCGGTCGGCATCTCGCCGGCCTCGGCCAAGCGGGCCATGGAGCTTTGTCGCCGCACCGGCGCTGATGTGAAGCTGTTGCTCGATTCGGTTGAGCAGGCCGATGCCCTGGCCAGCGTCCGCGAAGCCACCGGTATGACCCCATCCGTTTTCATCGAACTGGACTGCGATGACCATCGCGGTGGCTTGAGGCCGGACGACCCGAAGCTGCTCGACGTGGCCGGCAGTGTCGTCGCGGCCAGTGCCAAACTCGTCGGCGTTCTCGCCCATGCAGGCGAATCCTATGGCTTGAACACGCCCGATGCGCTGGTCAAGGCAGGCGAGAACGAGCGTTCAGCCGCGGTGCGCGCCGCTGAAATCCTGCGCGCCCATGGCCATGCCTGCCCGATCGTCAGCGTCGGCTCGACGCCGACAGCGCATTTCGCCACCAATCTTGAGGGGGTCACGGAGCTGCGTGCCGGCGTCTACATGTTCTTCGACCTGGTCCAGCACGGCGTTGGGGTGTGCGAACTCGATGACATCGCGATTTCCGTATTGGCCACGGTGATCGGGTCCAAGCCGGAAAAGGGATGGGTGCTGGTTGACGCCGGATGGATGGCGCTTTCTCGCGACCGGGGAACCGCAAACCAGCAGATCGACCAGGGTTACGGCGTGGTCTGCGACGAAAAGGGGCGGGTGCTTGAAGATGTGATCGTGGCGCAGGCCAGCCAGGAACACGGTATCCTCGCCATTCGTGCCGGTTCTGGAAAGTCCATGCCCGAGCTGCCGCTCGGGACACGGATCCGGATTCTGCCCAACCATGCGTGTGCGATGGCCGCCCAGCATGATTTCTACAGCGTCGTCAACGGGGACAGCCCCATGATTGAAGCGCGTTGGGAGCGGATGCGCGGCTGGTAGGCGCGCAACTAGCTCGGAGTCGCTCCACTCAAATCAGCACTGGTGGTCAAGAAAATGAAGTTTACCTCTTACTGGCTGGATACGTCTCAGCCGTTCAATGAAGGGTCGTCCAAACCGCTCGAAGGCCACTACGACGTGGCGATTGTGGGCGGCGGCTTGACCGGCTCCTCCGCCGCGCTGGCCCTTGCCAAAAAGGGCGCCCGGGTTGCCCTGTTGGAGGCCGAAACGATCGGCAATGCCGCGTCCGGCCGCAATGGCGGCATGTGCAACAACGGCTTTGCCCAGAACTATGCAATCATGGCTGGCAAGCACGGCAAGCCTGCCGCAAATGCGCTCTACAAGGCTTTCGACGCCGGCGTCGATATGGTCGAGCGGTTGGTGCAGGAAGAGAAGATCGACTGCAGCTTCTCCCGCGTCGGCAAGCTCAAGCTTGCCGCCAAGGCCGAGCACTACGACATGCTGGCGCGCAGCCAGGAACTACTCGCTGCCAATGTCGATCCCGACACCAGGATGATCGCGCGCGAGGACCTGCGAACCGAAGTCGGCACCAACCGCTACCATGGCGGGCTGCTCTTTCCCAAGAGCGCGGCCATGCATGTCGGCCGGTTCGTCCGGGGCCTCGCGACCGCCGCTGCCCGGCGTGGCGCAGAGGTCCATGAACGCTCGCCCGTCATGGCGATGCGCAAGGTTTCAGGCGGGCATGACGTAACGACGCCAAAGGGCAAGATCATCGCGCGGCAGGTCCTGTTGGCAAGCGGCATTTCCCAGGTTGGCCCGCTCGGCTGGATCCGCCGGCGCATGATCCCGGTCGGCGCATTTCTGATCGTGACCGAGCCGCTGTCGCCTTCGCAACTCGAGCGCCTCATGCCGACCCGTCGCAATGTCGTCGACACGCGCAATCTCGTTGTCTACTGGCGGCTCACGCCGGACAATCGCCTTCTGTTCGGCGGGAGGGCGCGCTTTGCCGTGTCCAACCCTCAATCCGACGAAAAAAGCGGCCGGATACTCAAGGCGGCGATGGTCGAGGTCTTTCCGGAACTGGCCGGCACCCGCATCGACTACTGCTGGGGCGGCATGGTCGATATGACCCGCGATCGCCTGCCGCGCGCCGGAGAGCGCGATGGCATCTATTACTCGATGGGCTATAGCGGACACGGGACCCAGATGTCGACGTTGATGGGCACCATCATGGCCGACGTCATGGACGGGCGCCCCGAGCTCAATCCCTGGAAGGATTTCGACTGGCCAGCGATCCCCGGTCATTTCGGGCGCCCCTGGTTCCTGCCGATTGTCGGCGCCTATTACCGCATGAAGGACCTTGTAGGGTGATGACGCCTCTCGAACACCTGGCCCGCAACGGCCACCTGGACAAGTTCTTCATCGACGGTCAATGGGTTGAGCCGAGCGGCACCGCGACGGGCGTCGTCGTCAATCCCGCCACAGAAGAGGTTGTGAGCCAGTTTCCGCTTGGAAATGGCAAGGACGTTGACGCGGCCGTTGCAGCGGCCCGCCGGGCATTCGCCACCTGGAGTCGGACCACGCCAGAAGACCGCGCGGGTCTGCTCGGTCGCCTGCAAGCGCTGCTCGAGGCGCGCGGCGAACTGCTGGCTCAATGCCTGAGCCTCGAAATGGGCGCGGCGATCGGCTATGCGCGCAGCGCCCAGGTGCCGCTGGCGATCACGCATGTTAAGGTCGCTCGCGATGTGCTGACAGACTTTCGCTTCGTCAAGCAACGGGGGCAAACCGCCGTCACCCACGAACCGATCGGTGTCTGCGCCCTGATCACTCCGTGGAACTGGCCACTTTACCAGATCACCGCCAAGGTTTCGCCGGCGCTCGCTGCAGGCTGCACGATCGTGCTGAAGCCGAGTGAGCTTTCTCCCTTGGACGCCCTGCTATTCACCGAGGCAATCGAGGAAGCCGGCTTCCCTGCCGGGGTTTTCAACCTCCTGCAAGGTGATGGTCCAGGCGTGGGTATGGGGCTCGCCTCCCATGCGGATGTCGACATGATCTCCATTACCGGGTCCACCCGCGCGGGCATTGCGGTGGCCCAGGCGGCAGCGACGACTGTCAAGCGTGTCGCGCAGGAGCTGGGCGGCAAGTCGCCGAACGTGATCTTGCCGGACGCAGATCTCGATCGCGCCGTTTCTCTGGGCGTAGCCGCCGCCTTCCGCAATCTCGGCCAGTCATGCAGTGCGCCGACGCGCATGATCGTGCCACGCCCGCGGCTCTCCGAGATCGAGGCAATCGCCAAAAGGGCCGCAGCCCAGATTGTCATTGGCGATCCTCTTTGCGAAGCCACTACTCATGGTGCAATCGCAAACCGTGCCCAATTCGACCGAATCCAAACCATGATCGGCGTCGGCATTTCTGAGGGCGCCAGGCTCCTCACCGGCGGACCGGGCCGTCCGCACGATCTGAACGTCGGGTTCTATGTGAGGCCGACCATCTTTTCCGACGTGCGCACGACCATGCGCATTGCCCAGGACGAGGTCTTCGGGCCAGTTCTCTGCATCATCCCTTACGACACAATTGAGGAAGCCGTCACCATCGCCAACGACACGGTCTACGGTCTGGGGGCCCATGTGCAGGGCCAGGATGTGGACGCCGTCAGGGACGTGGCCTCGCGGATCCGCTCCGGCCAGGTGCATCTCAATTACCCGGCCTGGGATCCGCACGCCCCATTTGGCGGTTTCAAGCAGTCTGGAAACGGACGCGAATATGGGATCGAGGGCATGTTGGAGTATCTCGAGGTAAAATCCATCCTCGGCTATTTCTAGACGACATCTTCGCCCAGCGCAGGGGGCGCCCGTGGGCCGAGCCGAGCTCCTGGACCGGGCTCGCGTACGTACCTGGCAATTTGACATGGCTCTGCAGCGCGCTAGCCATCCCGCTGAGAAACCGGTCGAGGCCGCTAGCCAGGCTTGGTCGATCCCGAATGCCGTCGAAATTAGAGATGTCTGGCCGTAGCGGTCCAGCCGATCGAGTGTGTACGTTTTCGTACATCGATTTGGAACACAACCACGGATAGAGTACCATCCCTATGGGCAGCTATGGGGAGGGTTGGATGAGTAAGGTGCAGAGGGTCAGTCCGGTAGTAGAACAGGCAATCGCCGCAGTCCTCAATAGGGAGGATCGTGGTGACACCATCTCGGTCACAGCGACATTAAACGCAGCACGGCAAGCCGCCCCTTATCTGGTCGCATCCGACGAAGAGCTGACCGAGGCGATCGTCGAGGCAGCAACTGCCCTGGGCCTGTCCGTGGCTTTCGACGGTCGGAAATAGCCGTCGGCTCACAGGTGGCTAAAAGTCGGAAAGTTGGTGTCGTGCTTAGGAGCCCTCCTATTCGGAGGTAACTATCACCCGCAACACTTTCTTGCTCGGTCCCTGGTCACGCATGCTGCGAACCCACGCGATGACGCGTGCGTGCTCGTCCGCCATGGCCGCGTCGAACCTGCTGTCGCCGCTGAAAGCCACGGTGCATTTGCGCAGAGCTCGTCCTCCCGGAATCATTGCTGAGGTACTGGGCAGTGTTGGCCATCCCGGCTCCGATCAAGACCTGCGCGCCAGCCAGCCCACCAAGGTTGCCGCGACCGCCCACGACGTCGTAGAGGCTATGGTCGGCGGTCAAAAAATTGGCGGAGAAGAATATATGCCAGAGCACCTGAAACTCGTCTCGACTGCCAAGTCGCATGGCGGTGCCCAGAACGTTTACTCTCATCTGTCGACGAGCTGCTCGTGCGAAATGACGTTTGCCATTTTCGTGCCTCCCCAAGCGCGGGAAAGGCGTTGCCCCGTGGTGTGGTACCTCTCCGGACTCACCTGCACGCATGCGAATGTAATGGAAAAAGGCGAATACAGACGTATTGCCGCCGAACTTGGCTTCATCGTCGTGTGTCCCGACACCAGCCCGCGTGGTGCCGGCATTCCAGATGAAAAGGACAATTGGCAGTTCGGCACCGGCGCCGGTTTCTACCTCGACGCCACGCAAGAGCCGTATGCCAAGAACTATCGCATGTATTCCTATATCGTCGAGGAACTGTCAGCCGTGATCGGGCGCGAATTTCCCGCCGATATGGCGCGCCAGTCGATCTTCGGCCATTCCATGGGCGGGCATGGCGCGCTGACGATCGCACTGAAAAATCCCGCGCGTTTCAGAAGTTGCTCGGCCTTTGCGCCGATCGTGCAACCAAGCACAGCCGGCTGGTCGAAGCCGGCTTTCCAAAAATATCTCGGCCTGGATGAGGCCTCGTGGCGGCGCTACGATGCCACTTCGCTCATCGAGGATGGATACCATTTCCCGGAATTCCTGGTCGATCAGGGAACGTCAGATGGTTTCCTCAAGGAGGGCCTCAGGCCTTGGCTGCTCGAAGACGCGTGCTCCAAGGTAGGCATTCCGTTGAAATTGCGGATGCAGGATGACTACGATCACTCCTATTTTTTCATTTCGACATTCATGCAGGACCATATGACGTGGCATGCCGAACGGCTTTCACGAGGCTAAGGCCGTAGGAATAGGTCGGCAGTCAGGCCGGCTCGGTGACGACGCCGATACGCCGGTAGACGAACAGTTCGTCCTTCGAAGGAACCGTCGCAGCGCGCTGGGCTTCGTCGATCAGCATTGCCATGCGCGCATGGATCGGCGATTTCGCGCAAGCCGGGTCCGTCGCGGCGGCGTCGCCGGCGATTGCCATCGCCTGGCAGCGGCAGCCGCCCCAGTCGATCTCGCGCCGCTCACAGTTGCGGCAGGGCTCCTGCATCCAGTCCGTGCCTCGAAAGGCATTAAATGCCGGGGAATCGGTCCAGATCGCGGCCAGGCTGCGAGGTCCAAAACGCTCGAAGCTGAGCGACGGGATGGTCTGGGCGGCATGGCATGGCAGTACGGTGCCGTCTGGCGTCACCATGAAGGCGTCGCGCGCCCAGCCGCCCATGCACGGCTTGGGATAGATGGCGAAATAATCCGGCGTGACGAAATCGATGTTCATGATGCCGGTGAGCCGTTCGCGCGCCGCCGCGACGATCTCCGCCTGCCGATCGACGGCAGCACGCTCGGGCATCAGTTGATCGCGATTGGTCAGCGCCCAGCCGGCGTACTGCACGTTGGCTATCTCGAGACGCTCCGCATCCAGCGAAAGGGCCAGATCGATGAATTCCGGTACCTCCTCGATATTGTGGCGATGGATCGGCGCGTTGATGGTAAGCGGCAAGCCGGCCGCGCGGGCGCGGCGTGCCGTTTCCAGCTTCTTTTCGTGGCTGCCCCTGTGATTGCCGATGCGCTCGGTGGTCGCCGGCCGTGCGCCTTGAAAACTCAGTTGCAGATGGTCGAGCCCGGCTTCGGCAAATGCCTCGATACGGCCATCCGCAATGCCGACGCCGGCAGTGATCAGGTTGGTGTAGACGCCGCGCGCCGAAAGCCCGGCGATCAATTGCTCAAGATCGCGACGCAGCGTCGGTTCACCGCCAGACAGATGCACCTGGAGAACGCCAAGATCGGCCGCCTGCGAGAACAAGTCGAGCCAACTCTGCGTGTCGAGTTCGCGATTGGCCTTCAGCAATTCGAGCGGGTTGGAGCAATAGGGGCATTGCAGCGGGCAGCGATGCGTCAGTTCCGCCAGCATGCCGATCGGGGGGAGAGGGGGCTCGCTCATAGCTTCACCAGCAGCTTGTCCGACCATTCCTGCAGGAAGGCAATGACATCGGCCGCCACAGCCTCCTGTTCGGCATCATAATCTGCGGCAAGGCCGGCAATGATGTGGCCGACCGTGGACCGCCCATCGCAGCGGCGCAATATGTCGAGGCTGATGTCGTTTGGCCAGAACACCTTTTCAGGCGAAAGCACGGCGAACGCCTGGCGCCCGGGGTCATACTGTATGCGCACGTGCTTAGGCAGCGATGGAACCGACAGCGGCGACACCATGGCTCTTTCGCGCAGTGCCATCATGGGGCCTCCGGACGGAAGGCGCCGGGCGGGATATTGCCCGGCTCGCCATAGGCGTTTTGAAGCGCGTCGAGCATGGCCCAGAGTATATCGCATTTGAACACGAGTGCATCGATCGCCCGCTGCTGGCGTTCCGCCGTGTCGGCATGTTCGAGCACATAGGCAAGAGCGAAGTCGGCGTCGCGTGAGGCCTGTTCGGGCCGTCGGCTGAAATAGGCCAGCGTGTCCTCGGTGATATAATCGTACCTGGCCAGCATCGCGGGTACCCGCTCGCCGATGATGAGCGGCGAGAACATCTCGGTCAGCGACGACGCGACCGCCTCCAGCAGGGTCCGGTTCGTGCAAAAAGAGAGGTAAGCGCCAACCGCAAAACGTGTCGCCGGCAGGGCCAGCCTCTCGCTCTTCACCGCTTCGGCATCCAGACCGAGCGAGGTCGCCAGGTGCAACCAGCGCGCAATACCGCCGCTCCAGCCGTCCTCGCCGTCATGATCCTCGATGCGTTTGCGCCAGGCGGCGCGAAACGCCGGATCCTCGGCATGCGCGAGGATCATGGCATCCTTGCGCGGAATGACAGCCTGATAGCAATAGCGGTTCAGCGCCCAGGCCTGCATCTCGGTCCTCGACAACGCACCGCTGGTCATCCTGTGATGGAAAGGATGGCGGTTGTGATAGCGTTCGGCACCGACCTGCCGCAGCACGGCTTCGAGCTCTCTGGAGGACAGGCCGTTGCTGGCGGCGTCGTGGAAATCACTCAAAGTTCCATCTCCATCCCGTCGCGGGCCACTTCCCAGCCAGCCGCTGCGACTGCTGCATGCTCGGGAGAATTCTCGTCCAGAACAGGATTGGTGTTGTTGATGTGGACGAAGACACGACGGCCGATCCTCACATCGGCCAAGCCGGCGATCGACCCTGCGTCTCCCGACATTGCCAGATGCCCCATGCGCGCACCGGTCTTTTCACCGACGCCGGCAGCAATCAACTCGTCGTCGGTGAAGACCGTGCCGTCGAACAGAAGGCATGCGGCATCGGCTAGACGCGTGCGCAGGGTCGCATCAATGCGGGCGCAGCCGGGGATGTAGAAGACGGAGCCGCGACTGCCGGCACCGGCGATACGGACGCCGATCGTGTCGCCGGCGTCAGAGCTGAAATTCGCATCCGGCTGACCTCTTTCTTCGAGATAGAGCGCTATCTTCCCGGGCACGGGAAAGCTCTCGACAGCCACGCCGGTGTCGTGGCCGTCTGCGTCGCAGATCGCCAATTCTTGCGCCGGTGGCAAGATGCGTCGCGGCACGAGCGCCGGATCGAGGACATTGAAAATCGAATTCGCCTCCAACGTCGCCAGAACCTGTGTCGTTGCATACATAGCGAAAGGCTGCCGCTCACGCAGGCTGAGCAGGCCGGCGATATGATCGACATCGGCATTGGTCAGTACCACCGCGCGAATGGGCGTCGAGCGCAGCGGCGCATCGTGCGCGGGCTGCAATTCAGGCGTTGCCGCGATCTGCTGGCGAATGTCGGGTGACGCGTTGAACAGAACCCAGCCGAGCCCATCCGCCGACGCGGCGACACTTGATTGGGTTCGTGAATGCACGCCAGCCATCCCGGTGCGAGCCGCACGGCTCAGACGATAATTGCAGTTCCACTGCGGAAAGCCACCGCCGGCCGCCGATCCGATGATTCTCAAGCGCATGAAAACGCCCGCCCCGCGGCTTCTCTGACCAGCAGCCAATTAGCAGCCGCAAAAAACGTCCCGCTCGCTTTGCGTGCCTCAAGATCTTTCACGAAAAACCCATGCGGCAAGGGGATGCGTGCCCCTGTTGCCAGGGACACGCACCTCTGCGGCCTACTTCTTGGGAGTAATCTCAGCAGGCAGATACCGCGAAATTTCAAAGCCCGCAGCAACCTGACACATGGTCGGTTTTGTCCAGCTCTTCTTCATAACATTTCTCCTCTTCTACCAGCCCGAAGGGGCCGATCCGGTGGTTAGCCAACCATTGCAGGGCACCGAAGCAATGGCTCGTCCATCACGTCTCAAATGGACAAATGAAACACAAGTTTTGAAAGGCCGAAAAACAAAACGATCGAAAATAGCTGTAGCCTTCTCTTCAATTTTTCATCGCGCAGGTTTGTCCTCCTCCTCACACATCCCGACTATTGCGTAATCGGATTATCGTGCTCGTCGATCAGCGGCACATTATAACCCAGCAGGAGCTTGGTGATCTCCGCCTGGTTCTCCCTGATCACCCGGTTGAGCGTCCGCTTCCATTCCTGGTCGGACGGACGTACGCCCATGGTGATGCGGTAGGACATGCGCGAGCCTTTCTTTTCCTTCAGTAGCGGAACAATGGTGATATCGGCTCCGAGTTCCCTGGCATAGTAACCTGCCATCGGCCCCCATAGGACCGCCGCGTCAATCTTGCCAGCCAGCATGTCCTTGATCATGACCTCCCCCATGGAAGGAGTGACGCGCGTATCCACCGCGAGTGGATAGATCTTGGCGGTCCGCAGAAGCTTGTTGGCGGCCATGTTGGCGGTTGGCGGCGTGCTTTCGACGACGCCGATTCTCTTGCCGGAAAGTTTCGGGTCTTCGATCGTCTCGATGCCTTCCATGCCCTTGCCTTCGGGGTATACGAGCACATAGGCGGAGCGATAGTAGGCGTTGGTGTTCTGCACCAGTTCGTCGCCTTGGGCGTAGCCCATGATGATGTCGCATCGGTTGGCCCCCAGCGTGTTGCGCACAAAGCCGACGACAGTGGGAAACCATGTGTAGGCGACTGATTTCCGCCCCGTCTTCTTGGCAACCAGTTCAGCCAGCTTGTTTTCGAAGCCTTGGCCGTTCTTGTCGGTAAAAGGCATGTTCGAGGGATCGGCGCAGACGCGCAGAATGTTGGGATCCACCAGTTCGCCCGCAGCGCCAAGTCCGGCATTTTGCGCCAGAACGTTCGACGGCAACAAGGCGAGCGCGCCGAGGATCGGCAGAACGACGCGCAGCTTCGATGCAGTATTGGTCATATCATCCACCCATGCAGGATGCTTCGGCATCCTTGGCTGCCTGAGCCTTGTTTTCGTGCTTGGGCGGCCTGCCGCGGGGTGCCGCGCCATCAGCGCGCGCGCGCAGATAGACGTAGAGATCGTCCAGGTAACAATAGACGTTCTTGTTGTCGCCAAAGGCAGGCATGACGTTTTCCTTGCCGCCGCCGACATTCTTGCGGCCCTCGGCGACGATCGAGAGGAACGTGGCGTAGTCCATGGTTTTCAGACTATTGACCAGGGCAGGCGCATAGCTCGAACCTGTTGCGTCCTGCCCGTGACAGACATGGCAATCGGAGTGATACCGGCGGTACCCGCTGAAGGTGTACCAATCGACGGTTCCGTTTTCGATCTTGTAGGTCGGATTTCCGTCCGCATCTAGATATTTGCCTCCTTCTTGCTTCACCGCCTTGGCTTTTTCCATGCTGTCTTCGGCCCGTGCCAGAGTTGAGCTGGCCACAGGCAGCAGGACTAGGGCGAGAGCGGAAACTGCAATGCGAACGATCATTCAGACTCTTCCTTCATCTGCCAGGGACACTGGCTGCCGTCGTGCAGCGGCATTGATCGGTGTTGGGTGGGCGCAATCGAGAGCCCGGTTCCCGGCTTAGGGTGACCCGGGCTCTCGTTTTCGAACCTAGTCGTAAGGCTCTTCCCGGTTATCAGTCCGGGAGGCCGAAGACGGTGAGCTGGCCGCCCAGCGTCGTATAGTCGGCAAGTGTCGCGTAGCCGCCGACGGCACCCAGGCCGGCGGTTCCAACCACTGCGGCCTGGTCACCCTGCTCACGGCCCTGATCAACGGCGCCATGCCAGGCAGCGGCGTTATCGGGCGAAAGCAGCCCACCTGCCAGACCGATACCGGCCCATCCACCGACGCCGGACAGAACGGCGATGTACTGCTTGCCGTCATGCTCGTAGGTCGTGATGTTGCCGATGATGCCGGACGGGGTCTTGAACTTGTAGAGTTCCTTGCCGTCCTTATCGACCGCCTTGATGTAGCCTTCGAGGGTACCATAGAAGACGACGTCGCCATCTGTCGCCAATGCGCCCGACCACACCGAGAACTGCTCGGGCTTCGACCAGACGATCTCACCCTTGGCTGCATCCCAGGCAATGAAGTTGCCCATATTGCCGTCACCGCCGGGCGCCGCATACATCGACACGGTGGCGCCCACGTAGGGCTGACCGGCGGTGTAGCTCACTTTGTAAGGCTCATAGTCCATGCAGACATGGTTGGTCGGCACATAGAACAACCCGGTCTTTGGCGAGTAGGCGGCCGGCTGCTGGTCCTTGGTTCCAAGCGCGGCCGGGCAGATACCGGTCGAGTTGGTGTCTTCGCCGTTCTGCTGGGTCGAATACTTGGCGACGACCTGCGGGCGGCCATACTGGTCGCTCTTGGGATCCATGTTGACTTCCGTCGCCCAGTTCACTGCCGGATCGTATTTTTTGGCGACGAGAAGTTCGCCGGTGGCGCGATCCATCGTGTAGGCAAAGCCGTTGCGGTCGAAATGCACCAGCACGTCGTGCTTGGCGCCGTTGACCTCCATGCCATCGACGAGAATCATCTCGTTGATGCCGTCATAGTCCCACTCGTCATGCGGGGTCATCTGGTAGAGCCATTTGGCAACACCGGTATCGGCGTCGCGAGCCATGATTGTCATGGACCAGCGATTGTCGCCTGGGCGCTGGACCGGGTTCCACGTCGAGGGATTGCCGGTGCCGTAATAGACCAGGTTCAGCTTGGGATCATAGGAATACCATCCCCATGTCGTTCCGCCGCCCGTCTTCCACTGTTCGCCTTCCCAGGTGTTGGTGCCGGAATCCTTTCCGACGGGCTTGCCGAGATGGGTCGTCTTCTCGGGATCGAGAAGGGTGTCTGCATCAGGACCTTCCGAATAGGCTTTCCAGGCAAGCTTGCCGTCTTTCAGATTGTAGGCGGCCAGCCAGCCGCGAACACCGAATTCAGCACCGGAGACGCCCACGAGCACCTTGTCCTTGATGACCACGGGTGCCGACGTGCCGGATTCGCCCTTTCCGCCGTCGGTCTGGTCGCCATTCTTGACAGACCAGACGACCTTGCCGGTCTTGGCATCGAGCGCGACGACGGTGGTGTCGGCCTGGTTGAGAATGATCTTGCCGTCGCCATACGCGACACCGCGATTGACCGTGTCGCAGCACATGATCGGAATGACGTTCGAGTCCTGCTTGGGCTCGTATTTCCACAGGATCTTGCCGTCGTTCTTGAGGTCGAGAGCATAGACGTTGTTTGGGAAAGGCGTGTGGACATACATCACATCGCCGATGATCAGCGGCCCGCCTTCGTGACCGCGCAGCACGCCGGTGGAAAAGCTCCATTTGACCTGCAGGTTCTTTACATTGTCCGCAGTGATCTGGTTGAGTTTGGAATAGCGGGTGTTGGCGTAGTCACCCGTCTGCATCGCCCAGTTCTTCGCATCTGATGCGAGCTTTGCAAGGTCTTCATTGGCCGAAGCCGTATAGGCAGCGCCTAGCGACAAAAAAGCCGCGGTCGTCAGTATGTAGGTAGTTTTCGCAAGTACACGCATCCGAAATCCTCCCGAGGTTCACAGTGACGAATCGACCGTCAAGCCCACAAGGGGCCTGCCCAAGCGATTCATGTGGGGAAGTAATTTCCGGCAGCTGTCACGACCTACCCCGACAAGCAGAGGGCACGTTATTGCCCGCCCCACTTGGCCTTCGAAAGACTGCCACCGCTCCCTGACAATGGCGCTCTTGAAGCCGGAAACAGGGAAAAAGCTATGTCATCGCTAAAGGCCAAGCAAGCAAAAACCCTGAGGTGATGTTGCGGTGCAATATCTATTATGGTGCGTCGCAGTATAAAGACACAAACAAGAGAAGTATCCTGTGCGGAACTATTGAGAGAATGACTGGCGGCGACGACATATATAATATCCATATCGTTGTCGTATTATTGATGAAATTCGGGTTGGAATTTATTTCCATGTAATTTACAAGGTCGCTTCGAGGTAAGTATGCGTACGCCTGGTTGGTTGCCGATAGTGGGCGAGGCATGAAATGACCGCTGGAAGCGGGGTGTGCAGCGGGCCGTGAATCCACCTCTTGCCGGTCGACAGGGCATTCCTCCTTTGGTCCTATAAGCAGGCCATGGGAGCTTGACTGGCTTTGCGGTACGTCGCCAACTAGGGCGATGATCCTGTCCGGATACATCGTGTCCAGGCCAACTGGAGGTTCCCTCATGATCAGATCTGTTGGATCTTTTATCCTACCGCTGGTCTTTTCGGCGACTCTGGCCTTTGCGAACCCGGCCAGCGCCGCGGGAGACTACCCGACGGCAACGATTGCAGACTACGTGCTCGGCTGCATGCAAACAAATGGCCAGACACGTCAGGCGCTTGAAAGCTGTTCGTGCTCGATCGATGTTATCGCCTCGATCCTCCCCTACGATCACTATGAGAGGGCGGAGACCTTCAAAAGTATGTCGTTGACGACAGGGGAGGCGGCAGGGTTGTTTCGCGAAAGCGCGCCAGCTCAGGCGGCGCGGGCGGAACTGAAACGCGCGCAGGCTGAAGCCGACGTACGCTGCTTTTAGTCAGGCGGAACAGGCACGCGTGGCGGTGCCTCACAGGGCCGCCATTTCTATTGGCCATTGCTGCGAAATAACTTGCAATCCGCATTCGAGCCGTAAGGCGACCAGGTCACGCCCGGAAGGTTTTGGTGGACGACAGCAAAAGGTCGCTCTCACAACCGGCTTTGAGGCGAGGATGGCGGCTGCCTCCACAGCCGACAAGCGCGGCGAAACAGGACCTTTGTACGATTGACTTCCTTCATCGGCAGTCTAGCTTTTCGAGGCGTGTAGGTGCTGCCGGTCCCGGGGGAAAGGACGAATAGTTCGCTCTCCCGCACAAAAACGGATGCCGGCGGTCTAGGCATCGACACGCGTAAATTATCCAGGGCACTCACACGATCAATGAGGAAATGCCATGCGCGCAGTCGCATTTTTCGCCGCCGTGTCCGTCGCTACCTTTGTCACCACCCAGTCCCAGGCACAGGATGCGGCGGCGGGTGAGAAGGTCTTCGCCAAATGCAAGGTCTGCCACGTCGCAGACAAGGACCAGAACAAGGTCGGTCCGTCCTTGAACGGCCTCATCGGCCGAACGGCCGGCACGCATCCGGGGTTCAGCTATTCCAAGGCGATGACCGAGGCCGGAAAATCCGGCGTTAAATGGGACGAAGCCACGCTGACCAACTATCTTCGCGATCCCAAGGCGATGGTCAAAGGAACGAAGATGGCGTTTGTCGGCCTCAAGAAGGACGAGGACATCGCCAATGTCATTGCCTACCTGAAGCAATTCTCCAAATAACCCGGTACCGCCGGCCATTTGGAGTGCGCCCGGCCGGCGTTGGCCTGGGCTTTGCGCTTGGGTGTCACGCAGCGTCTTGCAGCGTCTGCATCGCGGACGGCAGATCGAACAGGCTGTCGCAAACGAGGTCGGCGCCAAGCTCTTCAACGGGAATTTGGCTGTATCCGCCACGCAGCAGAATGACTGCCATGCCGGCCGCGCGGGCGGCGGCCACGTCGGCGCTGCTATCTCCGACCATCAGCGTGTCACGAGGTTCGACCTGAAGCTGGTCGAGCGCCAGCAATAGCGCGTCTGGCGCCGGCTTCAAGTATGTCACGGCGTCTCCGCCGACGATCGCGCCGAGATAGTCCGTCAGCCCAAAATGCAGCAGGATTTCGCGGGCCGCCAACTGCGGCTTGTTGGTCACCACGCCCATGGCTATTCCGCTCAAATGCAAGTGCGTGAGAACCTCCCTGACGCCAGGCATCAGCCTTGTGCGGCCGGTCAGATGCCTGCGATAGATCGGCGCCATGACGCGGTTGGCCTCTTCGAGCGCGCTGCCGAGGAGCGGCGTGCCGGAAGCCGCGAAGGCTCGTTCGACCAGTTTCCTGATGCCGCCGCCGATCATGGACTTGACCTGATCCAGGCGCAGCGGCGGCAGATCGCGGTCGGCCAGCAATTCGTTGACGGCGGCCGCTATGTCAGGCGCCGAATCGACCAGCGTGCCGTCGAGATCGAACAGGATCGCCTTGGGCGAGCGAAACGGCCTGCCTGCGCCGACGTTCATGCAGCATCCTTCCACTTGATCGAGCAGCCGATCGAAGCGATCTGGTCGAGCGGTCCGTCGCCGGTTCGGGCGACCTGCTTCATCGCCTCGAACAGATCGCGCCTGAGCCCAGGCGGTCCAGCGTCGCGTCGCGACGCGTCAAGCCGGCCGCGATATTGCAGCGTCAACTCGTTGTTGAGCCCGAAGAAATCCGGAGTGCAAACGGCTCCGTAGGCACGCGCCACCCTCTGGTGCTCGTCGTGGAGATAGGGGAAAGTGAAGCCGTTCGTCCTGGCGAAAAGTTTCATGTTGTCGAAGGAATCATCGGGGTAGGCGTCGGCATCGTTTGAGTTGATGGCGACAAAGCCGACGCCTTCTGCCTTGAGGTCGTTGGCATCGCGAACGATGCGTGAGATCACCGCCTTCACATAGGGGCAGTGATTGCAGATGAAGGCCACCACCAAGCCGTTCGGGCCGGCGTGGCTGAAGATGGAATGCGATTTGCCGTCGACGCCGGGCAAAACGAAATCGACGGCTTGCCAGCCGAAATCACAGACAGGTGGGATTGCCCCCATGTTACCCTCCGATGAGATGGTTTTACGCGGCTTTCTGGAGCGCCCCGTCGGCCGCCTGCCTGATGGCGCCGATATTGGCACGATAGGCAGCCTCGGTGCCACCCTTGAAAATGGCCGAGCCGGCGACTAGCACATTGGCGCCGGCCGCGGTGACCAGCGGAGCGGTCTCGGGCGTGACCCCGCCGTCGATCTCGATGTCGATCGGACGTTGGCCGATCAGCGCCTTGACCCGCCTGACCTTGTCGACGACACCCGAAATGAACGCCTGGCCGCCGAAGCCTGGATTGACCGTCATCAGAAGCACCAGATCGAGCCGGTCAAGCACATATTCGATCACGCTCTCCGGCGTTGACGGGTTCAGCGACACGCCGGCCTTCTTGCCGAGATTCCTGATTGCCTGCAGCGAACGGTCGAGATGCGGTCCGGCCTCGGCATGCACCGTAATGATGTCGCACCCGGCATCGGCGAAGGCGCCGAGATAGGCGTCGGCCGGAGCGATCATCAGGTGGCAGTCGAAGACCTTGTCCGTTCGATTACGGATCGCCTTGACCACCGGCGGACCGAAGGTGATGTTGGGCACGAAATGGCCATCCATCACGTCGAGATGGATCCAGTCGGCACCCGCCCGGACGACCGCGTCAACCTCGTCGCCGAGCCGCGAGAAGTCCGCGGAAAGCACCGAGGGCGCGATGATTGTCTTGGTACCCATGGTCGTCGGCTCCCATTCTGTCGTCCGTTTCCAGTCGCTGCACACCAACCGCCGTCATCTTGTCAGCGCGCCTTCGTCTCCGGTTCGCCTTCGAGCTTACCTTCCGCGAATACGCGGCTGCCGCGAATATCGGATTCCTCGATGGTGATAAGATCGGTTTTCGTCAACGCCCGGTCGCGCGATGCGAAAAGCCGGCTGGCCTGGCGAAGCCGCGCCCGGTCGAGGCCATTGCGGACCGATCGAGCGTTGGAGAAATGCGGCAGCCGCATGCGGATCGGGAGATACTCTTCGAGCGCCTTGGCTGCCGCTTCGCTGAGACGGTAATTCTGTTCCGCCAGCATGATCTCGGCGATCGATTTGAGTTCGCTGACACCGTAGTCGGGAAAATCGAGGTGATGGGCAATGCGCGAGCGCATACCGGGATTGCTGTCGAAGAAGCGGTCCATCTTGTCCTTGTAACCGGCAAGAATCACAACCAGATCGTCACGGTTGTTTTCCATACACTGCAGCAGGATTTCGATCGATTCCTGACCGTAGTCGCGCTCGTTCTCGGGCTTGTAGAGATAGTAGGCCTCGTCGATGAAAAGCACCCCGCCCATGGCGCGCTTGATCACTTCGCGGGTTTTGGGCGCGGTGTGGCCCACATATTGGCCGACGAGATCGTCGCGCGTCACCGCGACCATGTGCCCTTCGCGGACATAGCCGAGACGATGCAGGATTTCTGCCATTCTGAGCGCCACGGTGGTCTTTCCGGTGCCGGGATTCCCCGTAAAGTTCATGTGCAGCGTCGGCGCGCCCGAGGTCAGCCCGAACTTGCGGCGAAGCCGGTCGACCAGAAGCAGCGCCGCGATCTCGCGGATGCGGGTCTTGATGGGCTTCAGGCCAACGAGTTCGCGGTCGAGCTTATCCATCACCTCGTCGATGTTGGACGCTTCGAACTCGGCCTGCAGATCGACCGATTCGTCCTGCACGGCAGCGCCCTTTGCTATCGCGTCCAGCATGGTTTCGGCTAGCTCCGCTCGCCTTCGGGCCTGTCGGTCGCATAAGGCACGATCGAATAGCCCTGGCTGCGGCCGTCGCGCTCCTGGCGCAGCAGCCGGAAGCCGGGTTCATTGGGTGGCCGGTTGACGATGAATGACATGCGCGGCGCTTCCCAGCCCTTGGTCGAATCGAAGGCGGTGACCCGGACATACATGTTGGGCATGGCTTTCCGGCAATTGTTGACTTCAAGCAGGATGCCCGCCGGGTCCCTCAGGTCGAACATCGGGTTGCCGTACATTTCCCAATAGGTGTTTCGCGGATGCGGATCGTCCGTGTATTCGACGCTGACCGCCCAGTGGTTTTTCAGCGCGTATTTGATCTGCGCCGAAATCTGCTATCGGTTAGCTCGGGCAGGAACGAAAACTGTCCCTGCGTGACTTTGTTTCCCGGATTGGTCATCATGGCGACGGTTCCTTTCGTCTAGAAGCTCGGCGTTGCGGTTGGCACAAAATCGGCCGTGTCGGTCGATTCGTAGTTGAAGGTGACGTCCTTCCACGTCTCCAGGGCCGCCTTGAGCGGCGTGCACCATCTGGCCGCCTGTTCGAGGATCTTGGTCCCTTCGCGCAGATAGTCGCGGCCCTCGTTGCGGGCGAGGATCATCGCCTCCAGCGCGACGCGATTGGCCGTCGCGCCGGCCTGGATGCCGTCCGGATGGCCGATCGTGCCGCCGCCGAACTGCAGGATGACATCCTCGCCGAGATAATGGATCAACTGGTGCATCTGGCCGGCATGGATGCCACCGGAGGCGACGGGCATCACCTTGTTGAGCGAGGCCCAGTCCTGATCGAAGAACAGCCCGGTTTCGAGGTTCTGCGGCGTGCGCTCCTCGCGCAGCGTGTCATAAAACCCCTTGATCATCAGCGGGTCGCCTTCCAGCTTGCCGACCACCGTGCCGGCATGGATGTGATCGACGCCGGCCATCCGCATCCATTTGCAGATGACACGAAAATTCATGCCGTGATTCTTCTGGCGCGAATAGGTCGAGTTGCCGGCCCGGTGCAGGTGCAGGATCATGTCGTTACGGCGTGCCCACTTGGCCATCGACTGGATCGCCGTGTAACCAATGACGAGGTCGATCATGACGATGCAGGAGCCAAGCTGTTTTGCGAATTCGGCGCGCTCGTACATCTCCTCCATCGTGCCGGCGGTGACGTTGAGATAATGGCCCTTGACTTCGCCGGTGGCGGCTGACGCCTTGTTCACTGCCTCCATGCAGTAGAGGAAGCGGTCGCGCCAGTGCATGAAGGGCTGCGAGTTGATGTTCTCGTCGTCCTTGACGAAGTCGAGGCCACCCTTCAGCGCCTCGTAGACGACGCGGCCGTAGTTGCGGCCGGACAGGCCAAGCTTCGGCTTCGTCGTCGCGCCGAGCAGCGGCCGACCGAACTTGTCGAGCCGCTCGCGTTCCACCACGATGCCGGTCGCCGGGCCCTGGAATGTTTTGAGGTAAGCCACCGGAATGCGCATGTCCTCGAGCCGCAGGGCCTTGACGGCCTTGAAGCCGAACACGTTGCCGATGATCGATGCAGTCAGGTTGGCGATGGAGCCGGGCTCGAACAGGTCGAGGTCGTAGGCGATATAGGCGAAGTACTGTTGCTCGATCCTGGTGCCTGGACCTGTGTTCGGCACCGGTTCGGATTTGAACGCCTTGGCGCGGTAGAGTTCGCAGGCGGTCAGCCTGTCGGTCCACACCACGGTCCATGTCGCGGTAGAGGATTCACCGGCGATGGCGGCGGCCGCCTCCTCGTGGTCGACGCCGGGCTGCGGCGTGATCCGAAACATGGCGATCAGATCGGTCTCCTTGGGTCGGTAGTCCGGCTCCCAGTAGCCCATCTTCTTGTAGGGGATGACGCCCGACTTGTAGCGTTCCTTGCCTTCCTTGAGCGTGCCTGCTGAGGGCATGTCGATCTTGTTCATGGCAGGTCTCCTGTTTGCCGCTCAGGCGGCTTTCGCGGTTGCGATATGCGGGTCGAGCTTTCCTGCGGCGTAACGTTTCGCCATCTCATCCATGGCGATCACCCTGATCTTCGACGCGTGGCCTGCGGTGCCGAAGCGTTCGAAGCGATCGCGGCAAAGGTCGCGCAGCGCGTCCATGGCGGGTTTCAGGAATTTACGCGGATCGAATTCGCGCGGGTCCTGCGTCGCGACGCGGCGGAACTGCCCGGCCATGGCCATTCGGCAATCGGTGTCGATGTTGACCTTGCGCACGCCGTAGCGGATGCCGCGCTCGATCTCCTCGACCGGGACGCCAAAGGTCTGGGGCATCTCGCCGCCATAGTTGTTGATGATGTCCTGCAGTTCCTGCGGCACGGAGGAAGACCCGTGCATGACGAGATGCGTGTTGGGCAGCTTTTCGTGGATCGCCTCGATCACCTGCATGGCCAGGATGCCGCCGTCAGGCTTGCGGCTGAATTTATAGGCACCGTGCGAGGTACCGCAGGCGATCGCCAGCGCGTCGACCCCGGTGGCGGTCACGAAGTCGACCGCCTGATCGGGATCGGTCAAAAGCTGGTCATGGGAAAGCGCACCTTCAGCGCCGTGGCCGTCCTCGGCCTCGCCCTGGCCGGTTTCCAGCGAGCCGAGCACGCCGAGCTCGCCTTCGACCGAAGCGCCGACCCAATGCGCCATGCGTGCGACACGTTCGGTGATGGCGACGTTGTAGTCGTAGCTCGCCGGCGTCTTGGCGTCCGCCATCAATGACCCGTCCATCATCACCGAGGTGAAGCCGTGGCGGATCGCCGACAGGCAGGTGGCTTCGTTGTTGCCGTGATCCTGATGGATGCAGAGCGGAATGGCCGGATGGATTTCGGTCAAAGCCTCCATCATCTTGGCCAGCATGATGTCAGTGGCATAGGAGCGGGCGCCGCGCGAGGCCTGGATGATGACCGGCGCATCGCAGGCCCTGGCCGCCTCCATGATGGCGAGGCCCTGTTCCATATTGTTGATGTTGAATGCCGGCACCCCGTAGCCGTGCTCGGCGGCATGGTCGAGAAGCTGGCGAAGGGTGATGCGGGCCATGGTCGTCCTCCTAGATGATGAGCTTCAGCGCCGCTGCCGCGACGGCTTCGGGCGTGATGTCGAAATGCCGGTAGAGATCCGGGGCAGGGGCGCTGGCGCCGAAACCAGCCATGCCGACGAAAGCGCCGGTGTCGCCGATCCAGCGGTCCCACCCGAGCCGTGCTGCGGCTTCGATGGCGATGCGCGGCGCCAGGCCGAGGACGGCCTTGCGGTAGTCCGCATCCTGTTCCTCAAACAGCTCCCAGCACGGCATCGAGACGACCGCCGCGGCGATGCCGTGCTCGGTCTCCAGCCGTTCGGCGGCGGCAATAGCGATCTCGACCTCCGAGCCGGTGGCGATCAGCGTCACGGCGCGGTGCCGGGCTGGCTCGCGCAGGATGTAGGCGCCACGGCTCGACCGGTTCTCGTCGCCGTGCCCCTGGCGCAGCATCGGCAGGTTCTGGCGCGAGAGCACCAGCACACTTGGCCGGTCCTCGCTTCTCAGTGCCAGTTCCCAGCATTCCGCCGTTTCGATGATGTCGGCCGGACGGAAAACGTTGAGGTTTGGCGTCGCCCGCAGCATTGCCAGGTGCTCGACCGGCTGGTGGGTCGGGCCGTCCTCGCCGAGACCAATGGAATCATGCGTCATCACATAGATGACGCGCTGGCCCATCAGCGCCGAGAGCCGCATCGCGCCGCGCGCGTAGTCGGCAAAGCACAGGAACGTGCCGCCATAAGGCACGAAGCCGCCATGCAGCGCGATGCCGTTCATGGCTGCGGCCATGCCGTGCTCGCGGATTCCATAGTGGATGTAGCGGCCGGCGTAGTCGCCCGGCGCGATGCGGTTCATACCCTTGGTGATCGTCAGGTTCGAATGCGTCAGATCGGCGGAGCCGCCGACGGTCAGTTCCGTTGCGCCATTGATCGCAGCGAGCGCCATTTCCGAGGCTTTTCGCGTCGCAACCTTGGTCGCCTTTTCGATATGCTCCTTGCGGAAAACACCGAGCGCTTCGAAGACCGCGTCGGGCAGGGCGCCGGCGACCGCTCTCTCGAAGGCCCCACGCTGCGGCGAGGCGGCAAGCCGCTGCTCCCAGGCGCGCCGCACCGCTTGACCGCGGCTGGCGATCTCGCGCCAGGCGAAAAGGATGTCGTCCGGCACCTCGAACGGCGCGTAGGCCCAGCCGATGTTCTCGCGCGTCGCGGCGATCTCCGCATCGCCCAGCGGCGCGCCATGCGTCTTTTCCGAACCGCCCAGATTGGGCGCTCCCTTGCCGATCACCGTGCGGCAGGCGATCAGGGACGGCTGGTCCGATTGCTGCGCCGCTTCGATTGCCGCCGCAACGGTTTCGGTGTCGTGGCCGTTCACCGACTGGACATGCCATCCAGCGGCTTTGAACCGGGCCGGCTGGTCCATCGACGTCGACAGCGAAGTCGGACCGTCGATCGAGATCGCATTGTCGTCCCAGAAGACGATCAGCCGGGAGAGCTTCAGGTGACCGGCAAGATCGATCGCCTCGTGGCTGATGCCTTCCTGCAGGCAGCCGTCGCCGGCGATCACGTAGGTGAAATGGTCGACGAGATCGGCGCCGTGGCGGGTAGCAAGCATGCGCTCCGCCAGCGCCATGCCGACCGCGGTCGAAATGCCTTGTCCCAGCGGACCGGTCGTCGTCTCGATGCCGAGCGCATGGCCATATTCCGGATGTCCGGCGGTGCGGCTGCCCAGCTGGCGAAACCGCTGCAATTCTTCGATAGGCATGTCTTCAAAGCCGAGCAGGTAATGCAGCGCATATTGCAGCATCGAGCCGTGCCCGGCCGAAAGCACGAAGCGGTCGCGATCGGGCCAGTTGGGCGCCGACGGATCGATGTTGATGAAGCGGCTGAACAACACCGTCGCGACATCGGCCATGCCCATCGGCATGCCCGGATGACCGGAATTGGCCTTTTGGACGCTGTCCATCGCCAGTGCGCGAATGGCGTTCGCCATGTCGCGCTCCGAGACGGCGGCGACGGGCTTCAGTGCTGCTGCCTGGCTGTTCATGGCGTCCTCCTCACGACACACGGTTCTTGCGTTCGATCAATTGCAGGATGAGCGGCGTCAGGATCAGCTGCATGGCAAGGTCGAGCTTGTTGCCGGGCACCACTATGGAATTCGGCCGCGACATGAACGAGTCGTGGATCATCGAAAGCAGGTAGGGGAAATCGATGCCGCGGGGATTGGCGAAGCGGATGACCAGCATCGATTCGTCCGGTGTCGGAATCCAGCGCGCGATGAATGGATTGGACGTGTCGACGATCGGCACGCGCTGGAAGTTGATGGCGGTCTGCGAAAACTGCGGGACGATGTAGCGGACATAGTCCGGCATGCGCCGCAGGATCACGTCCATCACCGCCTCTGTGGAATAGCCGCGCGTTGCGCGGTCGCGGTGGATCTTCTGGATCCATTCCAGATTTATGACCGGCACCACGCCGATCCTCAGGTCAGCGTGCCTGGCCAGGTTGATTTTGTCGGTGACGACGCAGCCATGCAGGCCCTCGTAGAAGAGCAGGTCGCTCGGCGGGAATTCGCGCCATTCGGTGAAATGTCCCGGCGGCGTGCCGTACTGCTTCTCCTCATCCTCGTCATGGATGTAGGTGCGGGTTTTTCCGGTTCCCCGGCGGCCATATTCCTCGAATACCTCTTCTAGGATTGCCAATTCATTGGCCTCGGCATGGAAGTGGGTGAAGTTTGGATTGCCCGCCTTTTCCTCCTCGGCCACCTTCGCCTTCATCGTGGCGCGGTCGTAGCGATGGAAAGCATCGCCTTCGATGAAGGCGGCCCCGATGTTCTCGCGCCGGAAGATCAGTTCGAAGATGCGCTTGACAGAGGTGGTGCCTGCGCCCGACGACCCGGTGATGGTAATGATGGGGTGCTTTGCCGACATGGTGTTCAGGCCCTGAAAAGGCCGCGGCGGCTGAACAGCGGCGCGCGCTCGCCGATGGCGCTCGGCTCGGTGTGGTAGCGGGTGATGCGCGCGACTTCGCGCGCCGATCCGAAAACCATGGGCACGCGCTGGTGCAGGTTCTCTGGTTCGATTTCGAGGATGCGGGTGATCGTATCGGTGGCGGCACCGCCCGCCTGTTCGACGAGATAGGCGATCGGGTTTGCCTCATAGACGAGGCGCAGTCGCCCCTGGCGGTAAGTCTTGCGCTTGTCGCCCGGATGCAGGAATACGCCGCCGCGCATCAATATGCGGTAGCAGTCCGCGACCAGGGAGGCGATCCAGCGCATGTTGAAGTCCTTCTCGCGTGGGCCTTCGGTGCCTTCAAGGCAGTCGTCGATGTAGAGCCGCACCGCCTCGTCCCAATGCCGGTAGTTGGCGGCATTGATGGCGAACTCCTGGGTTCGCTGTGGGATGATCCGGCTCTCGTAGGCCTGGACGAAGGTGCCGAGCCGGGTCGAGAGAACGAAGACATGGGTGCCGCTGCCGAGCGACAGAACCAGCGCCAACTGCGGCCCGTAGATGAAGAAACCGGCGCCCAGCTGGTTCACGCCTGCCTGCAAAAACGAGGCGGCCGGATTCCTATCCGGCGCGCCAATTGCAGGGAGGAGCGAGAAGACCGTTCCGATCGACACGTTGGTGTCGATGTTGGATGAGCCGTCGAGCGGGTCGATGGCGATGGCAAGAGGCGCTTGCCTGTCGAGCAGCACCGGCTGCTCCAGTTCCTCGGAAGCGTAGAGCGCGACCGGAGCGTGGCGCATGGCGTCGAGGAAGATGTCATCGGCAAAGACATCGAGATCCTTCTGGATGTCGCCGTCAGCATTGGCGCCGCGGGTTCCGGCAAAGGCCGTGCCGAGCACCCCTTGATTGATGGTGTTGCGGATCGTGGTGGCCGCCTGCGTCAGCTGACGGATGGTCGCTACGACCGCGGAGCGCAGTTCGTCCGGCTCGCCAAGATAGGAGTTCAGAAAAGCGTCGAGCGTTGCCGCTGGCATCGTAACCTCCCGATCCAGCCGCCTCTCCTCGGGTCGGCCGGATTGGGAAAAGAGAACAAACGACGTCGGATAAGTAAAATTCAATAACTTTACTCAGGCAGTAAAAAAATCTTAGTATGCAATATGAGAAACCTCACGCTTAAGCAGTTCAAGACCGTTCAGGCAATCATCAGCCACGGAAAAATCGTCAGCGCAGCCAAGGTGTTAGGCCTGTCTCCTCCAGCCGTGACGATCCAGTTGCGGCAGGTGGAGGAGGAGTTCCAACTGGCCTTGTTCGACCGGACGTCGGACGGCATGCGTCCCACTGCCGCAGGTCTGGCCTTCGTCGAAACGGCACAGGCCATCGAGGAGCGGCTTCGTCTGCTCGAAGACAAGATGGATGCGATCAAGGGCGTGCGCGCCGGCAGCTTGCGGCTCAGCGTCGTTTCCACGGCCAAATATTTCGCGCCGCGGCTGATGGCCGCTTTCATGAAGGAACATCCCGGTATCGACATGCGCCTTGCCATCGGCAACCGCGCCGAGACGATCGACAATCTGAAGAACCACGACATCGATATCGCGCTGATGGGACGCCCGGCCAAGGAAATCCCTGTGCGTGCTTCGGTCTTCGGCGATCACCCGCTGGTCATCATCGCACCGCCCGACCACCCGCTGGCGTCGGCACGCGACATTTCCAAGGAGCGGATCGCCGAGGAGCATTTCCTCATTCGCGAGTCCGGCTCCGGAACGCGCATCTCATTGGAAATATTCCTGAGCGACGTGCCCGGCCGCATCGACGATCTCGGCGTCGAGATGGACTCGAACGAGACCATCAAGCAGGCGGTGATGGCCGGGCTCGGCATTGCGTTCATCTCTGCCCACACCATCGCTGCTGAAACCGAAGCCGGCCGGCTGGTCATCCTCGATGTTGTCGGCATGCCGATCCGCCGGCAATGGTTTTCGGTGATGCGCACCGATCACGCGATCTCGCCGGCGATGGCGACCTTCCACGATTTTCTGATGCGCAAGGGCGCGATGTACCTGCCCCTGTTCGGCAAGCTCTATCCGCACGAGGAACCGAACACTGGAGGTCGCGCGAGTTAGGCCGCGCGGTGCAGGCAAAACGCTTGCCCCAAACTTATTCGATGGCGTGATCGAGGCACCGTGTGGCGAGCCGCGCGGACGCGAGAGCCAACGGCCAGCAGCACGCAGGTTGCGGTCTGAACTTCGGCTCAGCGCATTGTCGCGTCGGCTCGCAGACGCCTGGTCGTCTCGGTCGAGACCGTCACCTGCTCGCCGGACCTTGAGAACGTGTAGAGCGAGCCCTGGTGACCCGGCATGGAAAAGGCCACGGAGTCGTCGTCGGCGAGACCCATTACGACGCGCAGCGGATCGCCCCCGCTCTTCGGCGCGAAGGTGGCGGTGACCTCCAAGAGGTCGCCGTCGACCGGGACGTAGTAGACCACCATGTCAAGGTGTCCCTCGTGCAGGCTGCCGCCCTCGATCGGGCGTCCGATGGTGGCCTCCTCGGCAAAAGCCGGGGTCGCAAGAAACAGCGCGGCCAGGAGCGATGCGCTCAGGTTTTTGCGGATCATCTCATATCTCCTTTTTTAGATTGCGTTCGACTTCTATATGATTTATAGATTACGAATGCAATCCAAAAAAGGAAGCTAACGATGCGCGTAAGTCGTACCCAGGCCGCGGAAAACCGCGAAACCGTAATCAACGTGGCAAGCCGCCTTTTTCGGGAGCGCGGGTTTGATGGTATCGGCCTTAAGGATCTGATGAAGGGTGCCGGACTGACCCAAGGCGCGTTTTATAAGCAGTTCGCATCCAAGGACGACCTGGCGGCGCAGGCGTCCAGGCGGGCGATGGAGAGTGCCACCCGTCGATGGTCGGCCGCGACTGCGGCAAACCCTGATGATCCGCTTGGCGCGGTGATCGCGTTCTACCTCAGTATGGACCATCGCGGAGAAAAGATGGACGGCTGCCCGATCGTCGCGCTCGGCTCGGATGCCGCCAGACAGGGCAAGGACGTGAAAGCGCCGTTCGAAGCCGGAATCAAGGAGCATCTCGAGATCCTCGGCCGTTTCATTGCTGGGACCGGTGGCGGGGAGTTCGATGGCAAGGCCATGGCTATTCTCTCGACGATGGTCGGTGCGCTGATGTTATCGCGCGTCATCAACGATCCTGAGCTTGCGCAGGCCTTTCTGGATGCGGCGGCCAATCAGGTTCGCGAAGCAGCCGGTGCTTGAGCGGCGTTGCGGCGCCCGCGGCGCGCCCGAACTGTTAGGAAAATAAATGCGACGGATTGTTGTTACGGGCATGGGAGCGGTTACGCCCCTTGCTGCCGATGCTGAAACGTCCTGGTCGCGTCTCCTGGCCGGCCGCTCGGGTATCCGGAGGCTTGCGGATGATATGGTGGGCGACCTGCCGGCGAAGGCCGGCGGGGTGGTGCCCTCCACACAAGAAGATCCGGACGCTGGTTTCGATCCGGATACCGTCTTTTCGCCGAAGGATCAGCGCAAGGTAGATCGGTTCATTTTGTTTGCCTTGGCGGCGGCAGAAGAGGCGCTCGCCCAAGCAAGATGGGCACCCATCTCGGAAGCTGATCGCTTGCGCACGGCCACGATCATCGCCTCGGGCGTCGGCGGATTCCCGGCCATAACCGAGGCGGTGCGCACGGTCGACCGACGCGGCGTCCGCCGTCTATCACCTTTTACCGTGCCGTCGTTCCTGGTGAATCTCGCGGCAGGCCACGTCTCGATCCGCTATGGCTTCAAAGGTCCGCTCGGTGCACCGGTGACGGCGTGCGCCGCCGGCATTCAGGCGATCGGCGATGCGGCTCGCCAAATTCGCGCCAACGAAGCCGATATTGCCGTGTGCGGCGGGACGGAAGCATGCATGAATATCGTCAGCCTCGGTGGGTTTGCCGCGGCACGTTCTCTTTCGACCTCCTTTAATCACCGTCCGGATGAGGCCTCCCGACCGTTCGACAAATCCGGCCGGCGACGGGATCGACTTCGTCGCAAACCAGGCCCGGCCGACGGCGATGGACTACGCAATCTCCAATGGCTTCGGCTTCGGAGGCGTTAATGCCAGCGCGCTGTTCCGGCGCTGGACGGATGATCTGGCCGGCGCGAGCACCGGAGGCGCCCATGATTGACGCCTTTCGCTCCGACCTTTCGCGCTTCTCCCCCGCCAATGCAAACACGAAGAAAGATGTGACCTTCATGAACAGGACCAATCTAGGCGTCGCCCTGGTGACCGGGGCATCCAGCGGCATCGGGCACACAACGGCCAAAGCCCTGAAGAACGCAGGTTTTCGCGTGTTCGGAACCAGCCGTCGCGCGGTCGCCGAACGATCCGACGGCATTACCATGCTGACCGGCGACGTGACCGATGACGCGTCCGTGGCAAAACTTGTACAGGACGTGCTGGCCGAGACCGGGCGCATCGACCTGCTCGTCAACAATGCCGGCGTTGGCCTGCTTGGTGGCGCGGAGGAGTCCTCGGTGGCCCAGGCCAAGTCGCTGTTTGACGTGAACGTCTTTGGCGTTATGCGAGTAACCAAAGCGGTGTTGCCGACAATGCGCCGCCAAGGCAAGGGCAGAATCGTCAATTTGAGCTCGGTGCAGGGGTTCATTCCAGCTCCCTATTTCGCGCTTTATTCGTCGACCAAGCATGCCGTTGAGGGCTATTCCGAATCGCTCGACCACGAACTGCGTCCTTTCGGAATTCGCGTCGTGTTGGTGGAGCCCGCCTATACCCGCACCTCATTTGAAGAAAATCTCGCTAGGCCGGATCAGTTGCTCGATATCTACGACGCTGCGCGCGCCGGCATGAACGCAGCTGTGCGCAAAGCGATGGAAAAAGGCGATGCGCCGGAAGTGGTGGCCAGGACCGTTTTGGCGGCTGCGACCGATCCCGCTCCGAAGGGGCGCTATGCGGCTGGAAAAATGGCGCGCCAGGTTAGTTTCCTGCGCCGTTTCGTCCCCGCATCCGCATTCGACAAAAGCCTGCGAAAGCAACTAGGGCTGCCGGTTTGATGGGATATCGATGAACACCAGTGAAGATCGGAATCATCGACGCTGGAAACATCGGCACCACATTGGGGCGGCGCAACCTGACCCGATTACTCCGGAGAAACGCCCTGCCGTCGTTGGCGTTAGATTAGCGGTATGTTATATTGCGGCGCGAAAGAGCGGGGGCCGCGCCCTTTCAGCACCCGTAAGCGATCTGTATGTGCGACCCCTGCAGACTGGTGGGTATCACGGAAACCTCCCGGCATGGGGTTCGGGATTCGATGGGGACAAGGGGCAATGCTTTACACGCTCGTTATGATGGTCTGCCTGACGGCTGTGCCGCAGACCTGTGAACAACGCGAACAGATGGTGGACGGCTTGGCGATGAATCCCGGGACCGCGTTCATGCAGGCGCAGTCGCTGGTCGCCCAGTGGATCGAGACGCATCCCGGTTATGTCGTGCGGCGCTGGCGGGTGCTGCCCGGCCGGGGTTCGTGAGATCCGCAATCGAATGGGGTTCTATTTCTTCGCGCCGAGCGTTTCCGAGACGACCTTGGACAATTGGTAAAGCCGCTGCTCGATGATCGTCGGCACTTCACAGACGTAAGTCAGTGATTGGACGCGTTCATTGAAAATTCGCGTTGCGAATTTCAGCTTTTCGGTTCGCCGATCGATCTCTTCGGGATCTGCATCCGGCTTTGCCCGCAACGCATCGACATCGGACCCTTCCTTCCGCAACGCGGCGGCCATTTCGAGCTGCTTGCGGGCGTAGCGGGAAATGCCCGAAATCACCTGCGAGCGCTCGGCGTCCAGGTGATCGAACATGCCTTGCACCAGCATCGCCATTTTGGGTGCAAGCTGTTCTGCCGGCAAGGAGGCCGCGAAATCCCTGATCTTCTTTTGAGCTTCGGCAATCGGCATCCGGCGAGCTGCCACTTCCTCGATCAGGGCGGAGATCGTGGGGTCCTTCGACCAGTCCTCCGCGGCTGAAGGAAGGTCCGGTCCGTTCCAGATCTGGCCGAGCGAGAGTTGCGGCACCTTGCGCTGCATGCAGGGCCAGTCTGGATCGGGGTTGGCTGCCATGGCGGTGATGCCCGGCGCGAGCATGGCAACCAGAGCCAGGCCGCGAACAAGCCTCATTCGTGCCATCAGGTATTTCCTCCCGTGTCCTGTTTGCGGGTCATCAGGCCGCGCGAAGGGTCATAGGCGATGATGGCGGCGGCAAGGAACAGCAGCGTGCAGCCGGCAACGACGCCCAGCGACAGCCACTCAACCTGTCCGTAGAAGGCGAAGCGGATCAGTTCGACGGCGTAAGTAAACGGATTGGCGAGGCAGATCTTGTAGAGCAGGGGGCTAGCCTCCTGGATACGCCACAAGGGATAGAGTGCCGGAGAAGCGAAATAGCCGGGAAAGATGACGAAGTTCATGATGCCAGCGAAGTTTTCGAGCTGCTTGATCATCGAAGACAGAAGCATGCCGAGCGCGCACAGCATCATGCCCGACAGGAACAGCGCCGGCAGCACGGTGAGATAGCCAAGCGGCGGTGCCTTGACGCCCCAGAACCAGGCAACGATCAGGAACGCGTAAACCTGCGCGATCGACACGGCGACACCGGCGAGCATCTTCGAGATCAGTAAAAACCAACGCGGGAAGGGGCTGACCAACAGGGTGCGCATGTTGCCCATTTCGCGGTCATAGACCATCGACAGCGAAGACTGCATGCCCGAAAACAGCAGAATCATGCCGCACAGGCCCGGCGTGATATAGACCTCGTAGAGCACGTAGGTCTTGTAGGGCGGGATGATCGATACACCGAGCACCTGCCGGAATCCGGCGGCAAAAATGAACAGCCAGACGAGCGGCCGAACCAGCGAGGATATGAAGCGCTCGCGCTGATGCAGGAAGCGCAGGCACTCCCGCACGACGATCCCTTTTAGGCAAGCGAGGTAGTGACGGAGCCCAAATTGTTCGAAACTCATCGGCGTGAGGGTCGCGACTTTTGCGGGCATTGCGGGAGCGCTCATGGCGACATCTCCGCGATGCCGCTTGTATCGATGCGGTTGAGCCTGGAAAAGGCGTCGCGGATCGAACTGGCACCGCTCGCCGCAACGACGTCGGCGACCTTACCATTGGCAACCAGGTCGCCCTGCCGCAGCACGACGACATGGTCGCCGTCTTCGACCTCATCGATCAGGTGCGTCGCCCACAGCACACCGATGCCCTCGGTTTCGACGAGTTTGCGAATGGTGGCCAAAATGCCCGCACGCGACTGGATATCGAGACCGACCGTCGCCTCGTCGAGCAGCAGCAGGGAAGGGCGGTGGAGCAGCGCCCGCGCGATCTCGATGCGCCGCATTTGGCCGCCGGAAAGACTGCGTGCCTTGTCATGCTGGCGGCCCTGCATGTTGACTGTATCGAGCAGCGCGGCAATGCGCTGCCGGGCTTGGTGTCCGCCGATGCCATGCAATGAGGCGTGGTAGGAGAGGTTCTGGTGGACGCTGAGGTCGAGGTCGAGCGTGCGTGCCTGGAACACGATGCCGACACGCCTGAGCGCTTCGCCCGAAGCGCGGCTGACGTCATGGCCGAAGATGCGGATCGATCCGCGGCGCGTGCCGTAAAGATGGCTGATCAGCGAGAACAAAGTTGTCTTGCCGGCGCCATTGAGGCCGAGCAGAACGGTGAAAGTTCCTGGCGCGATCGAGAATGAGACGTCGTTGAGCGCCCGCTTCGTACCATAAGAATGGCTGACGCCAGCAACGTCGAGTGCCGCCACCTCCTCTCCAGGTCCGCTTGTCCTCACATGCCGCATGCCGCTGGCTCCTTGGGGGCGCGCTGGTTTTCTCGTGGGCCTGCAACATCCCCGCGGCAAAGATTTGTCATGGTGGCCTCCCTGATAATCGCTGCGGTCTAATGGGGCGATATGGCCACGCCCCAAGGCTGCTGGCCGACCGTTACCGATTGAACCGGCTCGTCCGTCGCCGTGTCGATGAAGGTGATGTCGTTGGAATTACCGTTGGTGGTGATCAGCGTCTTCTGATCAGGTGTGAAGTCGAGATGCCAGACGCGTTGGCCAACCAGGATGTATTTTTCCACCTCGTAGGTTTCGGTATTGATCACGGCGACATGGTTCGCCGGGCCGAGCGCGACATAGGCTTTCTTGCCGTCGGCGCTGATGGCGATGCCCACCGGCTGGATGGTTTCGGGCCGCAGTCCCGCAATCGCGAACTGGATCCTCTTCACCACCTCGCGCTTGAGACTGTCGATGACGCTGACGGTGCCGCCGATTTCGGCGCTGACCCAGATCTGTGATCCGTCGGGCTTGAATTGCGCAAAGCGCGGACGCGTGTCGACCAGGACATTGTCGGTCACCTCATGGCTGTCGGTGTCGATAAAATGCGCCATGCTGGTGGTTTCGGAGGTGTTGACCATGGTTTTGCCATCGGGACTGATAGCCATGCCTTCAGGTTCCACCCCAACGGGAATCTCGGTCATGACCTGCTTGCTCTCGATGTTGATCGCGGTGACGAGATTGTCGTCCTCGTTGGCGACGTAGAGCGTGGTGCCGTCGGGCGAAAGCACGAACAGTTCGGGATCCGGGCCGGATGGCAGCGTGCCCACAATCTGCAGCGTCCCGGTATCGATGATTTCGATCGTATCGTCATCGCTGGCGCACAAATAGATGAACCTGCCGTCATGCGAGATGGTGATACCGCGCGGCCTCTGGCCGACTTCGATGGTCTTCACCACTTGCATCGTCGCCGTGTCGACGACCGTTATCGTATTGTCTTTCTCGTTGGAGACGTAAACGGTGTAAGCCCACGCCGGATTGGCCATGAAGCCGGTTGCGAGAATGGCGAGTGCGCAAGCTCGTCTCTGCACGAAGATTCCTCCCGATTGGTTCTACTTAAGAACGCATTTCGTTTCCGGCTGATCGATACCGAGCGTATCGAGCTCGGAGATCTGGTGGAGATAACCCTCCTGTGGCGATGTCGAGACGACGGATTTGGTGTCGCCGAGCAGGATTGGCTGGCGAAGCTGATGGTTCCACTTGCGGAAGGTCAGCTTCTGTCCCTTGAAGGCGGCGACCGAGAAATCGTCCGAGCGGATGTAGTCGCCGATCTTCTTCGGATCGTCGCCATTGGTCCGCGTGCTGGCTTCGCCCACCACCCGCACCGCCGTCCAGGCCGACATGTCCTTGGACAGCATTCGCCGACCGGTCGTCCTCAGGAAACGGCTCTGCATCTGGATGCCGCCCCATTGCTCGCTCGCGGGATGCCAGGACGACGCGACAAGGCCCGCCGTGCCGGCGACCAGCCGCGGTGTCCAGGTGCGGTAGGGCACATAAGTTCCGAACACCTCGCTCTCATCGGCGACAAGCACCACGTCATGCTCCGGCAGATCCTGCGTGAACACGGAAATCTGCTGCTGTATCTGCGTGGCACCGGTGTCGGTGCGGCGCGCCGTGCCGGTGTCTTTGAACTCCTTCTCGGCGACGATCTGACCGCCGAAGCGGGCCGCCGCGTGGCGCAACGCGTCCGCGTAGAGATGATCCTGCTCATGCGAACCGTAGAGCAGCACCCAATTCGGCCATTTCTTTACCACGAGATACTGCGCCAGCGCGTCAGCCAGCATGCTTCGCGTCGGCGCGATATGGAAAATATTTATGCGGCAGTCTTCCTCGCGCAGGCTGTCGTCGGTAGCACCGACATTGAAGATCAGAACGCCCTTGTCGCGGGCGATGTCCGCGATCGACAGCAATTGCCTGGCCGAGAGGTCCGCGACAACATAGCGGTCACCTTTGGCAATCAGATCGTTGAAGGCTTGGACCGCGTCGGCGTCCGGCTTGACCTCGGTTATGTCGAGGCTGAACTTCTGGCTGAGGAACTTCCCTGTCGTATTGTTGTCGCCGATCGCCACATTGGCGCCGGCAACACCTTCGTCGCGTGGCGGCAGGTCCAGCAGGGAAAGCGCCAGTTGCGGCGCGTAGGCCCGCAAATAACCTATTCTGATTTCGGTTATCTTTCTGTCCGGCCTGTCGGTTGCGACCGGTTGCTTGCCCGTCACTTCCTGGGCCACCACGTCCGCAATGTCGGCGGTCTGGAAAAATAGGCACAAAAAGGCCGCGAGAGTGCCTGGCACCGCGCTCGTCATCGATAAAACTGCCTGTTCTTGCACTAAAGTCCGATTGTTCCCGGACCAGCGCGAATTCAAGGTGCCCACAATGAGCTTAGCGGACCCCACAAGATTTATCAAAGCCTGCAAGTGGACTTGCGTGTCTGCTTTAGTCCTATGCCTTTTCGTGGGAATACGGCGATGAATGAGCGTGTTGCGGTCTTCGACTCCGAGATGATCCGCAGCAATGCCGGAATGTGAAACTCTATGGGTTGTCTTGGGAGGATTGCCTGATGAAAACGCGCGCCGCTGTTGCCGTCGCCGCCGGAAAGCCGCTGGAGATCATGGAGGTCGACCTCGAGGGTCCTCGCGATGGCGAGGTGCTGGTCGAGATCAAGGCAACCGGCATCTGCCACACCGACGAGTTCACGCTGTCGGGCGCCGACCCCGAAGGCCTGTTTCCGGCGATCCTCGGCCATGAGGGCGCCGGCATCGTCGTCGACGTCGGCAAGGGCGTCACCTCGGTCAGGAAGGGCGACCATGTCATCCCGCTCTATACGCCGGAATGCCGGCAGTGCCCGTCCTGCCTGTCGCGCAAGACCAATCTGTGCACCGCCATCCGCGCCACGCAGGGACAGGGCCTGATGCCCGACGGCACCTCGCGCTTCTCGATCGGCAAGGACAGGCTGTTCCACTATATGGGCTGCTCGACCTTTTCCAACTTCACCGTGCTGCCCGAGATCGCGGTGGCCAAGGTCAATGCCGACGCGCCCTTCGACAAGATCTGCTACATCGGCTGCGGCGTCACCACCGGCATCGGTGCTGTGATCAACACGGCCAAGGTCGAGCAAGGCGCGACGGCGGTTGTGTTCGGCCTCGGCGGCATCGGCCTCAACGTCATCCAGGGATTGCGGCTTGCCGGCGCCGACATGATCATCGGCGTCGATGTGAACAACGACAGACGAGAATGGGGCGAGAAATTCGGCATGACGCATTTCGTCAATCCGAAGGAGATCGACGGCGACATCGTGGCCCATCTCGTCAACATGACCAAGCGCGGCGCCGACCAGATCGGCGGCGCCGACTACACCTTCGACTGCACCGGCAACACCAAGGTCATGCGCCAGGCGCTTGAAGCGTCGCATCGCGGCTGGGGCAAGTCGGTCATCATCGGCGTTGCCGGCGCCGGCCAGGAGATCTCGACGCGGCCGTTCCAGCTGGTCACCGGCCGCACCTGGATGGGCACCGCCTTCGGCGGCGCGCGCGGCCGCACCGACGTGCCGAAGATCGTCGACTGGTACATGGCCGGCAAGATCGAGATCGATCCGATGATCACCCACACGCTGAAGCTCGAGGACATCAACAAGGGCTTCGACCTGATGCATGAAGGCAAGTCGATCAGGAGCGTGGTGGTTTACTGAGGAGGAGAAAGCCGCCGGCTAACCAGCCAGCGGCCGAAAATGCACATGTTCAACACGGGAGGAGACAAAAATGCCGGAAAAACTGCATCCTAAAATCGACAATGGATTGCCACGGGAAAAGCCCGGCTTTGCCGGCGGCACGCTGGTCTGCGCATGCACCAGCAACCCGGTCAAGGTGAAGGTCAAGGGCCAGATCGCCCACAACCATGCCTGCGGCTGCACCAAATGCTGGAAGCCGGAAGGCGCGCTGTTCTCGGTCGTGGCGGTTGCCGCCACAAACGACGTGACGGTGACCGAAAACGGCGACAAGCTGAAGGTGGTCGATCCGGGCGCGCTGATCCTGCGCCATGCCTGCACCGGCTGCGGCGTCCACATGCACGGCCCGGTCGAGCGCGACCACGCTTTCAAGGGGCTGTCCTTCATCCATCCGGAACGCTTCCAGGAGGATGGCTGGTCGCCTCCGGGCTTCACCGCCTTTGTCTCGTCGATCATCGAATCCGGTGTCGATCCGAGCCGCATGGATGGTATCCGATCACAGCTGAAGTCGATCGGGCTCGAACCTTATGATTGCCTCAATCCTGGCCTGATGGACTATATCGCCACCTGGACGGCCAAGAGATCCGGCGCATTGCCGGCCTAGTAGCCGCTCGACTATCATCGATCGAGCCGGGCGAAGCCGCCCGGCACGATCACTTGCAGGTGCGGACGGTGGGTCATCGCGGAGCCCTGCGTGTGGAGAACGGCGGTGATGCCGATGCGGGGCGTCGAGAGCGTAGGCCTCGACGCCCCAGTTTTCAGGCATTGCCCATTTCAATCGCATCGATTGCGCCATTGGCCTCCGCCCAGCGCGAAGATCGGCCACGGCTTTTGGTCGAGGGAATGGGCAATTGGTTCCCATCCTATTCGCGGAGAGACAGACACTTGAAGATCGGGCCCAATTAGACTAAGTTTCATAGACTAAGTTTCATAGACTAAGTCAGGAGCCCGCAATGCGCACCGTCAATATTCACGAGGCCAAGACGCATCTGTCTCGTCTTATCGACAGGGCGGCCAAAGGCGAATCCTTCATTATCGCGAAATCCGGCAAGCCGATGGTCAAGGTCGTTGCCATAAACGCACCTGCGGCCGGCGAAATGCGTCGCGTTGGGTTTATGGCCGGGCAGTTTTCAGTTCCGGACGACTTTGATCGGATGGCCGCTGAGGAAATCGAGAAGCTGTTTGGCGGCGATGCATGAAACTTCTGCTCGATACCCATCTTCTGCTCTGGGCGGCGGGCGAGCCCGAGAAGCTGCCGTCCGCCGCCCTCGCCGAAATCGAGAATGTCGACAACCACCTGACTTTCAGCGCCGCAAGCCTCTGGGAGATTGCCATCAAACGCGGTCTGGGCCGCCCTGACTTTAGGGTCGATGCGCGTCTTTTACGTCGGGGGCTGATAGACAATGGCTATCATGAGCTGCCAATCACCGGCGAGCATGCCATTGCGGTGGATGGGCTTCCACCCATCCACAAGGACCCCTTCGATCGGATCCTGATTGCTCAATCGATTGTGGAAGGCATCACATTGCTGACCATCGACGATCTGGTCGCGCAGTATCCTGGGCCTGTCCGTCGTCTCTGACAGAGGTGGCCCGGGCGGTGGGCTAAGCGGTTGAAGTCAGCTATCGCTTCAGACCACCCATGAACGCCTTTACTCGAGCAGAGTCGACCTGGTTCCACCAGACGCCGTCGTGCTTCAGCGCGCTGGCGATGATGACCCCGTCGACAATGGCGAGGATATCCTTGGCATTGTCCGCCGTGACACCGCTTCCGACCAGCGTCGGCAGGCCGGCGGCCTGCTTGATCATGCTTATGTAGCCCAAATCCGCGGCGTGGCCGGTGCGCTGGCCGGTCGCGATGATGGCATCGGCATCGAAGAAGACCAGATCCTTGACTAGTTCCTCCACCGGACGGTCGGCGACGATGGCATGTGCGCCGTGTTTGACATGGGCATCGGCGAAGATGCGAATGCCGTTGGCGCGCAGCCTGGCGCGGTAGCGCGCCGCGCGGCCCGACTCGCCTTCGACAAAACCCTCATTGGCGACATAGGCGTTCGCCCATTGATTGACGCGGACGAAACCGGCGCCGGCAGCGCTGGCGATCGCCAAAGCCGGGATCGCGGCATTGGCCAGCACGTTGATGCCGACCGGTCTGCCGAGCTCGCGGCGGATGCGGTCGGAAACGACCGCCATATAGGCCGCCGTCTCCGGCCCGATATCGTCAGGCTTGGCGAAAGGGATGTCGCCATGGTTCTCGACGATGACGCCGTCGCAGCCGCCGTCGAGATAGGCTTTGGCGTCATCGAGCCCGCGCTGGTAGATCACTTCCACGGCCTCGCCGTCATAGCGCGGCGCGCCGGGCAGGGGCGCCAGGTGAACGACGCCGATCACCACCTTGGTGCGGCCGAAAAGGTGCAAGAGTGCGTCGCCGTCGGATTGGCCGATCTGGGTCATGAGAGCTCCATTTGATCGATGAGCACCGCCATCTCGGAGGCGGAAGGACAGGATGCCAGCGTGCCCGGCCGTGTCACGGCGATTGCGGCGGCCGCCAGCGCAAGCTCCAGCGCCGAGGTAACCAACATGCCCCGGGCAAGCCCGCCGGCGAGACAGCCGCAGAACACATCGCCAGCGCCGCTGGTGTCGAGCGCCTCGACCTGCGGCGCCGGCAAACGAAGCGGCTCTTCCTGGCCCGGGCCAAGCACGAGACAGCCTGCGGCGCCGAGCGTGATGACGACGGTGCCTGCACCTTTGGCCACCAGCGCGCCGGCGGCTGCTATCATGTCATCCCGGCCGGTCAGGGTTTTCGCCTCGGATTGGTTGACAACCAAAAACTCCGCCAGGCCAAGATCGGGAACGGATGCCGCATCGATCGGGCTGGCGTTGAGAACGGTGCGTGCGCCGCTTTCCTTTGCTGCTCTGAGGCTGGCATCGGTCGCGGCGGCACGCAAATTTCCCTGGCAGACGAGGATGTCGCCGGGAGCGATCCAGCGGACAAGTGCTGTTTGCGCCACCGGATCGAACGCTTCGCTGCAGGCAACGCCGCTGACAATGAAATTCTCGCCGCCTTGATCGACGACGATGGTCGAGCGGTCGCTCGGCAGCTCGAATTCGCTGACCTCAAGGTCTGACAATTCGCTGTTGAGGCGGCTCCTGATCCATGTGCCTTCGCGGTCCTTGCCGAGCGCCGTCCAGAACGTCACTTCTGCACCAGTCCGCGCTGCTGCGACCGCCTGGTTGGCACCCTTGCCGCCGAGCCCGTCGGCATAGCTCACGGCATTCAAAGTCTCGCCCGCGGCAGGGAGGCGGCCGACGCGAAACATGGTATCGATGCAGGCATTGCCGACGACATGGACATGCATGGCTCAGCTCTCGCCGGTCGCCCAGCCCAGCATCTGTTCGAACAGGGTCTTGTAACGTGGCCAGGCGATGAATTGCGGCGGCAGCCAATGCGGCCCGACATCGGATGTCCAGGCCACGGTGCGGCCCTTGCCGTAGTGGCCGGTGACAAGCAGCGGCAGCGAACCATAATCCGACGATACGCTGGCCAGAACTTCCGCATCGTCCTTCAGTGTCACCTCGTTGAAGCCGAGCAGGATCGGCCAGTCCGAACCGAGGCCCCTGAGGATAGGATGTGTCGACCCTGGTTTCGGCACCGGGGCAAAGCCTTCGGGAACCTCGACGCGATCGTCGTAGGCCAGGCAGTTCACCGGCAGCACGTCCTCGATTGGCGTCTTGCGGTAGCGCGCGCCGCCATTGATGCCCTGGAAGCTGTAGTAACCGCCGAACATCAACAGACCGCCGCCGCCGCTGACGTAATCTCGGAGCAGGCGCAGGCGGTTCGGCGTCGGCTTGGAGTGGACCCAGGTGTCGGGATGCAGCAGCAGCGTGTTGGCGCCAATGTCGGAGAGCACGACCGCATCATAGGCCGACAGCGCCTCCATCGTCTGAGGAAAGCCGCGCTGCGCCTCATGCGCCGGCATGAAGGTGACGTCGAAATCGGTCGCCTTGAGCGCGCCCAGCAATTCGTCGGCGCCGGTGTGATAGGTGACAGTCGGGAACTGGTCGAAACCCTTGATGTGGGTCGCGGTCGACACCCAGGATTCGCCGGCAAGCAGGATCTTCTTCTTGGACATTTGAACTCCGTCGTAAGTCTAGGCCGCTTGGAGCCGCGCGAACACGCTCTTCGGATTGGCGATCAGCATGCGGTCGATGGCCGCCTGTTCGACGCCATGCCGTTTCAGGCGCGGTATGAAATGCTTCAGGATATAGCCATAGCCGAAGCCGCCGAAGCGCGTCAGCATGATCTTGAGGAACACATCCTGCGACAATAGCAGGCGGTCGCCGAAGCCGGCCTCGACAAGAGCGGCGATGGCGCGTGCATTCTCCTCGTCGGAGGGCGATTGCGCGTCCTGGTCGGCATAATAATAGTCCATGCCGATCATGTCGTATTCGAGGAACGCGCCGCGCCGGGCGAGGCTTTTCTGGTAATCGGGATCGTCGTGGCTCGGGTTCATGTGGCAGAGCACCGTGTGGCGGAGATCGGCGCCCTCGGCCTCCACGGTATCGAGCACGTCGTGCGCCAGTCGCTCCCAGCCAGGCAGATGGATCGACAGCGGCACGCCGGTGATGCGCGAAGCGCGCGCCGAAGCTCGCAGCGACTTGCGTTCCTCGGCGGTGAAATCCTTGCTGACGCCGACCTCGCCGATCAGCCCGGCCATGATCGGCGGCTGCGTCTCGCCGCCGCCGACATCGTTGACGATGAACTCGGTCACGCCGTCGACATCCATGGCCTTCAGCCATTCGGGATGGGTATGCTCGAGATAGAAGCCGGTGCCCATGACGATCTTGAGGCCGGACATGCGGCTGATGCGGGCAAGCTTTTCGGGGTCACGGCCGATGCCGATATTGGTGGCGTCGACGACGGTGTGGCCGCCCAGCGCGCGATAGCGCTGCAGTTCCGACAGCGCCAGGTCGGCGTCGTCGAGCGAGACATTGTCGCGGTTGACGTAAGGGTTCATGCGCAATTCGCCGATGATCTCGATGTTCACCGGCTGCTCGGCGATCGCCATGTCATCGGGATGGTAGGGGCATTTCCAGCTGCGCGCGCCGTCGAGCAATATGTGCTCGTGCATCAGCGTTATCCCCATCTCCTCGACCGGAACCGGGCCGAGCACGGTCATCACTTGGCCGGTTTCGACCCCGATTGGCAACCGCTGCCTGGGCGCTGCGTCATCGAACAGACCACTCATCGGCTCAACGGCTCCGCACGGCGCCGCGGAACAGGCGGAAGTTCAGCCAGATGGCGATCAGGATGATCGTTCCGGTGACGATCGGCGTCAGGAAGGGCGACAGATGCGCCAGGATCAGGCCGTTGCCGATGACGGCCACGGTCAGCGCGCCGAGCACCGTGCCGATGATGGTTCCACGGCCGCCGAACAGGCTGGTGCCGCCGAGCACGACGGCGGCGATGACTTCCAGCTCGAAACCCTGTCCGGCATTTGAAGATCCCGATCCAAGCCGGGCAGCAATGATGATGCCGGCAAGGGCCGCCGCGGTGGCGGAAATCACATAGACGAAGAGCGTCGTCTGCCTCGTGTTGACGCCGGCACGCCGCACCGCCTCGGCGTTGGCGCCGATGCCGGTGACATAGCGGCCGAACGGCGTCTCGTTGAAGGCGAGATAGGCGATGGCCAGGATCGCCAGCGCGATCAGCGCCGGCACCGGCACGCCAAGAAACCAGGCGCGGCCCAGCACTGTGAAAGCGCTTCCGGGCTCGATGGGGATGGAATAGCCGCCTGTGATCAGCAGCGCCAAGCCCCGGATCACCGAAAGCCCGGCAAGCGTGACGATGAAGGACGGGATGCCCTCATAGGCGACGAAATAGCCCTGCACCGCGCCAAGCAGGGCACCGAGCGCGAGCATGACGAGGATAACGACTGGCCACGGCAGGCCAAGCTGCAAAAGTGTCGCCGACAGCGTCGCCACCAGCGCCAGCACGGAGCCGACCGACAGATCGATGCCGCCGGTGGTGATGACGAAAGTCATTGCCGCGGCAACGATCAGCAGCGGCGCCGACTGCCGCAGGATGTTCAACAGATTGGGCGATGTCAGAAACGCGTCGGTCGCAACCGAGAAGATGATGCAGACGACCAGAAAGAACAGCGCGATCGAGACGACACTGCCATTGGCGAGGAGCGCATCGCGCCAGGTGCCCTTGCGCACACGTGAGGGCTGGGCGGCGTGGATCGCGTCGCTCATGCCGGCCCTCCACCGCGGTAGCCGTTGGTGGCGGAACGCGCACTGAACTTGCGGCCGACGATCAGATTGACCACGTCCTCGATGTTGGTCTCGCCGATCAGCCGCTCGGCTACGTTGCGCCCTTCGTACATAACCTGGATGCGGTCGCAGACGAGGAACAGATCCTGCAGCCGGTGGGTGATCAGGATGACGCTGACACCGCGCGCACTGACCGCACGGATCAGTTCGAGCACCGCCTCGACTTCGGCCACGGCAAGCGCTGCCGTCGGCTCGTCCATGATCAGCACGGCCGGCTCGAACGAGGCGGCACGGCCGATCGCGATCGACTGGCGCTGCCCGCCGGAGAGGTTTTCGACCTTGAGTCGCGTGTCGGCAATGACGATGCCGAGCCGATCGAGCATCTGGCGCGTCTCGTCATGCATGCGCTTTTTGTCGAGAAAGGAAATGCCTGCGATGCGGCGGCGCGGCTCGCGGCCGAGAAACAGATTGCCGGCGACGTCGACCGTGTCGCACAGCGACAGGTCCTGGTAGACCATCTCGACGCGCGCCGCACGCGCGTCCGCCGGCGAGCTGAAGATCACCGGCTTGCCGTCGATCTCGATGGTGCCGGCGTCGGGAACCACTGCCCCCGACAGCACCTTGCTCAATGTCGACTTGCCCGCGCCATTGTCGCCGACCAGCCCCAGCACCTCGCCCGGCTTCAGCGTCAGCGATACGTCATCGAGCGTCTGGATGGCGTTGTAGCGCTTTGAGATGCCGCTCATCCGCACCCGATAGGTCTGGCCACTGCTCATCTGGGATTCCACGCGATTGCAAGGTGCCCCGCGGCGCAGCCTCAGGCGGCGCCGCGGCCCGGTCGCCGACGCAGTTTACTTGAACATCGCGCGGTATTGGTCGACATTCTTCTTGGTCACGATCGTCACCGGGATGTTGATGATCGGATCGATTTTCTCGCCCTTCTTGAGCTTGCCCAGCGCTTCGACCGCAGCCTTGCCTTCGCCGGCTGGATCCTGCTGCACGACCGCGACCACCCAGCCGTCGTCGATGCCCTGAACGGCCTGCTTGGTCAGATCCCAGCCGAACACCTTGACGTCGCCGGTGCGGCCCTGGCTGGTCACGGCCGAAACTGCGCCGAGCAAGGCCGGCTCTCCGGTTGCATAGAGCGAGTTCATGTCCGGATTGGCAGTCATCAGGTTTTCCGAAGCGCTCAACGCGGTCTCCTGAACGTTCTGGCCGTCGACCGTGTCGAGGAAGGTGACGGCCTGGCCGCTTTCGGTCACCGCCTTCTTGAAGCCGTCGAGCCGCTGGTTCTGGATGAATGAATTGAGTGCGCCCACGATACCGATCTTGGCCTTGCCGCCCATCCCGGTCTTCACATAGTCGGCGTAGAATTTGCCGATGTCCTCGCCGGCCTTGGTGTTGTCGACGCCGATGAACGAAATATTGTCGCCGTCGGGGATCTGCGCGTCGATGGCTATGACGGGAATGCCGGCCGCCTTGGCTGCGGTGATCGCAGGCTTGACGCCGTTGACGTCGATGGCGACTAGAATGATGCCGTCGACTTTCTGCGTGATGTAGTTCTCGATCGCGTCGTTCTGCGCGCTCGGCACATTATTCGCGTTGAAGATGACCAGCTTGGCGCCGGCGGCGTCGGCTGCCTTTTGCGCGCCCTCGTTGATCTGGTTGAAGAACAGGGCCTGCTGGTTGATGTTGACGAGAGCGAACGTATCGGCAAGCGCCGATCCCATGGCTGCCGAGCCCATGGCAATGGCGGCGGCACAGCCGGCGAGAAGTTTGAACAGACGCATTTCGGTTCCCCTTGCTTGCGGACCAGACCTCGGCTGGTCCCGTTGGTGCTACAGGCACGAGGCAACCATTCAAGAGACTTGAATATTTGTCAATCCAAATGAACGCCGAGCGTTGCTCAGAAAGTCGCCGGCGTATTGACCCAGAAAATGCTGGCGCGTTCCTCGCCGATGTTGCGGTAATGATGCGGCAGCTCCGACCTGAACACGAAGGCATCACCCGTGACGAGAGCATGGCTCTTGCCGTCGACGATCAACTCGATTCGGCCGGCGAGCACATAGCCGACTTCCTCGCCGGCATGCTGGATCGGACCTTCGCTCGATCCCTCCGCCTCGATGTGATGGATGTTGCATTGTAAGAGGTGGCCAGGCGAATATGGAATGATGCGTTCGAGCGAAATTCCTTCGCCGCGCCGTAGCGCGTCGAGCGCAATCAAAGGCCTCGCGCCCGCCCGGAATACGATCGCCTCGTCGTCGTCGACTTGCTCGAACATCCAGCCGATGTTGGTGTCGAGAACCTCGACCAGACGGTGAAGCATGGGCAGGGACGGCGAAGCCTTACCGTTCTCGATCTTGGACAGCAGGCTTTCCGAGCAATTCGCAGCCGCGGCCAGCGTCTTCAGCGTCATGCCGCGTGTCTGGCGGGCGAGACGCAGCCGAGTTCCAAGTCTCGCGGCATTTACGGTGGCGTCCGTTTCTGATTCTGGCCGCCGTCGATCGATCTTGTTCATCTGTTCGCCAACCATTCAACGGTCAAGGGCAACTATCGCGCGAGCAAAAGACCTCGGCCGACGATTTGCAAGTGCTGATGCGTCAAATTCGAGACTTCAGGCGCAGCTGCCGCATCCGGCGAATGCCGCTCCCGCATGAACCGTGCTGATGATCCCGCGCCAGTTATCCCCTATCGCTTGGCTGTCCATCGTGGTCGAAATCGCCAGCCGTTACCGCGTTTGTGTCACGTGGCGAGTGGACTTGGAACGACAATGCCGGCAAGGCGGGCCACGCAGCCAACCTACACAATCACGGCCGCGCCGACACGATAAAATCTGGACTGTCACCGAATTGCGGAGCGCGCCCAGAAGTCACCCGGGCAGCGCCCCATGGAGTTACGCCCAGGGCGCGCAGGCTCTCGATAGCCGCGACGTATCCAGTGAAATCCCTGGGGCAGTCGCGCGCTTGAGCTTCGTCAATTTTGAAGAAAGTCCAACAGAACTAATGGACTAGCGCCTTGCGGAAGTGAATTGCGGAAGCGGCGACCAATTAACGCTTTAGAAGTATGGAGACATCTACACGAGGTGCGAAGAAGCAACGCCAATACAGCTGATTGGTTACAGCATATTTATTTTCGCATATGTGGTATTGACCGTCCGGGGATTCCTGTACACGGTCCCGTGGGATGGTGAAATTATGCGGCAAATAGGTGTACCCGCCGTCTACCCTGGACCGCACCGAAGACCGGGGTATGGCGCGGCAATCTGAACCGCCGCAGCACTTGAATTTGGTCTGCGGGTCAATCTTATCTTCGTACCAATCATGGGCGTTAGCGGCTGTTGCGGCGGCGATACACATCGCCGTGAAGATGAGCCTTCGCATGGCATTCCTCAAGTATCTGGCAGGCGCTGCTCGTTGGGGGTTCCATGTATATTAGCGTTCCATTGAAAATACCATTGGCCTCCGATCGACTTAACGCAGCTCCAGCCAGCGGCGCTCGCAACGGAAGACCGCCAGCTCGGGCAATTGGATTGGGAGCGTTTTGGTGCAGCGCGGACGCAGCTCGTCCGCACCTGCCCAAAGGGCGAGCCGACGCATTCATTGACAACGACATTGATCCGGCAATTCTACCTAAGCTCTCTGACGATGATCTTCGGGAGCTTGGCATAAAATCTGTCGGTCACCGGAAAAAGATCCTGACCGCCATCGCTAAGCTCTCGCATCAGGCGGACCAACCACTCCCGGCGAGCGAAGCGGCTACGCGGAGGGGAGGGCGTCCTTTGCTACTTCGGCTGGCCACACGCGCCCCCGTGCGGCTTCTCCCGCTTGCTCTCCACGATCATCCGCTCGATGTGGGCCGGCAACTGGTTCCGGCCGGCGCGAGCGGCCCCTTAGGGCCTCAAGGCCCTCATCCTTCGCGACTGAAGATCTTGTACCCAGTCTTACGCGAGATGCCGAACTCCCGGCGCACAGGTTGCTCATGCCTTCTCCATCGAGAAGGCGGGGCACGAAACGAAGTCGCTCCTCCATCACCGAACACTCTTTCCAAGGCGTCAACACCTCCGCCAAGCCAAAAGTGTTACCCATGGGTCCGGTACAAAACGTCACCTATGTCTCGGGTCGCTCATTCACCGCACCTTTCAATCGTGCTATGGAAATCAAATCGTAGGGCCATAACGGTAGGCCGTGCGGTCAGGAGCGCTTGGAGGAACCAGCATTGCCTGAAGGTGCGGAACCTCGTCGTGATCATCGGCAACGCGTCTTGAAACGTGCGACCATCATCATCAGCATCACAAGTTCTGAAATCAGCTGCACCATGCGCAATCAGCATGCAAGCGGAGCAGAATTGAAGTTGCCGGCCGAAACAAGGATTCCGACCGAGTTTCTTCTGTACGTTCCCGTCGACGGAGTAGCTTACCGATCTGTTGTGCGATGGCGCAAAAACGAGAAGGTCGGAGTCCAATTCACTGGCGTTGAGCCGAAGCCCCGCCTCCATTACGGATAGAGCGGGGTATAAATAACGCGCTTCAGCGTAATGCGCTTCAGCGAAACGTCGAAGGTTGATCATTGACGGGGCTTGCAGATTTGCTAGGTCGCTAGTGCGCCTTGCCCCCAGTAGTTCCCATCACCTTCCTGGGAACGCAGCCTGACCAGCCTCGCTGGCTGGCAAGCCGGGCGCTTCATGCGCTTTGGCGACGGCCCAGGATGCTCCTAGCGCGCTTCCATAGCCGCTTGCGGATCGCTCGGGTGCGGATCTCACCCATGAGGGCGAATGCCGGCTTGCCAGTTTCGCGTTCAACGCCAAGCACTTGTGCCGGTCGGGGCTAAAGAGCGTGTATTTCAAATGGAGTGAAATCCTTAGTCGTTCCTTCACCCATCTTTGCTTCAAATATCTCCATGGAATTGGGTGCCCGTATCTTGAAGCGGTTTGTCTGCCGGCTGCGACGAACCGGCAAGAGTGGCAACGTTGCCACTATTTTTGCCCTGTCGTTGCCGATCGTCGTCGGCGGCGCGGGTCTCGGCGTTGAGACTTCCTACTGGTATTACAGCGGC